>CALIBP010000212.1 GCA_938048165.1 uncultured Alphaproteobacteria bacterium
CCCTTCTCAATCGCGAGATCGCCTTTAATCGCCCGCGTAATGTCCGCGGTTGCGAATGCCGGATACACCCGGTCCAGCAGAAAGTCTGGCCGGAACAGCCCTACCATGGCGAAGACCAACAAGATCGATTCAAACCATTTAAGGCGGACGAACATCCATTGCTGGGTCAGCGAGCTAAAACACAATATGGCAAGGAGAGAGACACAGAAGACCATCACCCCATGCCAAATACTGGTGACACCAATCAGCAATAATTCCGTATTGAAAATAAAGACGAAGGGCAAAACTGCCGTCCGAATATCATAGAGAAAAGACTGCACACCGGTCTTCATGGGGTTGGCACGCGAAATCGCCGATGCCGCAAAGGCCGCCAGACATACTGGCGGCGTCGAATCCGCCAGCAAACCGAAATAGAACACAAAGAGATGCACGGCAATGAGCGGCAATATCAGACCCGCGGCATTGCCGAGCTCGACCAACACCCCTGCCAGCAGTGATGCGACAACGAGATAGTTCGCTGTCGTTGGCAGCCCCATGCCGAGGACGATGCAGAGCACTGCTGTCAGCAGCAGCAAGACATACACATTGCCACCGGATATTGCTTCGACCACACCGACCATCGCGTTGTTCAACCCGGTCGATGATACCGCCCCGACGATAATACCCGCCGAAGCGACGGCGACAGCGATACCGATCATATTGCGGGCACCCGCTACGAGACCATCGCGGATATCTCCAATGCCGTTGCAGATGCCCTGAAGCATTGGGACGCCTTGATAGCGAGCTTCGATCACACGCTGACCGATAATGATCACCATCATCACGACATTCGAATAAAACACCGCACTACCAGCCGTCCAGCGGGCCACCATAAGCAGGTACACCAGAACAACGATTGGCGCGAGAAAATGAAGGCCCCGTTTAAAGGTCGTCCAGAGTATAGGAAGATCAGCGGGGTCCAGCCCCTTGAGGCCGAGCTTCTCTGCTTCGAGATGTGAGATATAGAGCAGCGCCAGATAGCTGATAACAGCAGGAATAAAAGCCGCCGTCACAACGTCAAAATACGGAATACCAATGGTTTCGGCCATGATGAAGGCTGCAGCCCCCATAATCGGCGGCATGATCTGACCATTGGTCGAGGCCGCCACTTCAATCGCCCCCGCCTTGACAGCCGGAATACCGATCTTTTTCATCACCGGAATGGTGAAGGTACCGGTGGTCACAACATTGGCAATCGACGACCCCGAAATAGCGCCATTCATACCCGAGGCGAGGATCGCTGCTTTCGCCGGGCCGCCGCGATAGCGGCCAACCATGGCAAAGGCCAGATCAAGGAAATACTTACCCGCCCCGGCTTTTTCGAGAAGCGCGCCAAACAGAACAAACAGGAAGACAAAGCTGACCGAAACATCGATTGGAATGCCAAAGATCGCTTCGCCCGTCAGCCATTGATAACCGATCAACCGGTCAAGCGAGACACCCTTATGGGATACAATATCGGGCATAGACTGGCCGAAGACCGAAAACATCAGAAAGATGGCGCAAATGATCACCAGCGGCAAACCAATGGCGCGTCGCGTGGCTTCCAGCAAAAACAAAATGCCGAGGCCGCCAATTATGGCTTCGATCGGCACCTGCATTCCCCACAGATCTATCTTCAGGAGAACGCCAACACGCTTGGTAATACCTTCCTGCGCAAATAGCGGGTAAAGCGCGCAGAGAGCCGCCGCTACCCCCAGGAAAAGGTCGCGGACAGGTATTCCGGGTTTCGTAACACGCTTGGTCGCAGGGAACACGATAAAGCAAAGCAGAAGGGCAAAGGCGAGATGTGCGGACCGCGCTGGCACATCTACAACAATCCCAAAGTTGATCAGGAAGGGAAATGGCGATGCAATCCAGAGCTGGAAAAGTGCCCAGGACAATGTCAGGGCAACAATCAGTTTCAACCCTGTCGGTCCGGCGTCACGTCCCGAACTCTCAAACCGCTCGAGCAACTCTTCAGCATCCGCGGTTTCTTCTACCGAGTTGTTTCCCGTCACATCCGCCATTTTATCGCCTCTCCCCTAAACGCAAAACGGCGGACGCTGATAGGCGCCCGCCGTTTTAACTCGCTAAACTGAAATTACTTCCAGCCTTTTTCCTTGTAGTACTTCAACGCACCTTTGTGCAGCGGAGCCGACAGGCCATCGCTGATCATGCGCTTGGGATCAAGGTTCCGGAAGGCCGGATGCAATTTGCGGAAATCATCAAGATTTTCCATTACAGCCCGGGTTACTTCGTAAACCGTTTTTTCATCAACATCGGCGCTGGTGACAAATGTCGCCATGACACCAAATGTCGTAACGTCGGCCGACGTCGTTTTATAGGTCCCTTTAGGAATGGTCGCCCAAGCATAGTAAGGACGTTCTTTCACAAGACCACTAGCCAACTTGTTGTTGAAGTTAACAATCTTCGCACCACAGCCATCCGTGGCAACAGACACACCGGCATTCGGGACACCGACCGTATAGATGAAGGCGTCAATCTTGCCATCACACAGCGCTTTGGATTGCTCTGTCGATGTCAGTTCAGTCGCGGCCTTAAACGCACTCTTTTTCCAACCGGCCCGCTTCATCAGGAAGTCCATCGTGCCCCGCTGGCCTGAGCCCGCATTGCCGATATTGACGCGCTTGCCTTTCAGGCTATCCCATCCAGTGATACCGGAGTTACCGCCCGCAATAATATGCAGGGGCTCAGGATGTACGGAAAAAACCGCACGAACTTTCTTGAACTGCTTTCCCTTCCAGGCACTGGTGCCGTTATAAGCATGATGCTGCCAGTCAGACTGAGCGACACCGAAATCCAGTTCGCCTTCCTTGATCTGGCCGATATTGTAGTTCGAACCACCCGTAGAAGGCGCGGAACAGCGGATACCGTGCTTACGACCTTTCTTGCGGCCTTCAGCGGCTTCTTTGTGGACTAGACGGCAAACAGCGTTACCAACCTGAAAATAAACCCCCGTCGGCCCACCAGTACCGATTGAAATAAACCGCTTTTTGCTGGCGGCATCTGACGTTGTGGTCAAACCAAAGGCCAGTACACCAGCTAAGGCCGAGAATAGAATACGTTGCATGGGTCACCCCTCCCTATCAAAAATTAGATTTAGGCGGTTTGCCATCGACTATCGCCCCTGACAGCAGACACCGAACCAACCATTAAATCGAAACCTTGCCGAAGCCGGGAAATTTGCCGACATCGAAGTCCGCTTCGATAAACCAATGCCGTAACCATGCCTGTCCAACTGCCGACGAGTCAAGAATTGGCTACAGATATCAAGGTGTTTGCGCCACCAACGACGCGTCGATAGAATACAACTTCACCAATAAACCGTATCTTCAGAGTACCAAAATGGACATCAAGAACCATATTCGAACGATCCCCGATTTTCCGAAACCGGGTATTCTTTACTATGATATTTCTACGTTGCTCCAGCACAAGGACGCCTGGAAAGCGACCGTCGACCAAATGGCGGAACGGATCAGTAAATATAAACCGGATATGTTATTCGGCATTGAATCCCGCGGTTTTTTGGTCGCGGCGCCCGTTGCCTATGCCCTCGGCTGCGGCTTTGCGATGATCCGTAAAAAGGAAAAACTCCCCGGCGAAACCATCGCTTTTACCTATGCGCTCGAATACGGCACAGACACCATTGAAATCCAGGCAGATGCCACAACTCCAGGCCAAAAAGTCGTAATCGTTGATGATTTGCTTGCGACTGGCGGCACCATGACCGCCGGCATCAATCTCCTTCGGCGTCTCGATGCCGATGTTAAGGCTGCCGCCTGCATTATAGAGCTGGATTTCCTTAAAGGCCGAGATCATCTCGACGTGCCGTTTGATGCCCTGGTCAGCTATTCGTCCTGACCGTCCATTTTCGTAGCCTTTACGAAACGTTTACAACCACCGGATACCCTAGGATTTGCGCCACATTCGTGAAGCAGCCGACGCTGCTTCACGATGGCATAAATGCGACCGAGGGTCCCGCGACAGATGGCAAAGTCAAAATTCAACGTCAGGACACGACGTCTTCCGGGGCGCCGATCGTCGCAAAACTCAGATACACTAGACGACCTAAGGCACATTTCCGCGCCGATACACACTCAGGCAAAACCCCATCACTATATTGAGGACCTTGCCTGCCCGGCACTTCTTGTTGATGAAAATCGCCAGATTGAAGCCGCCAATGTCGGTTTCTATAAGCTGTTCGGCCTGCCCGCCAAAGCAATCCAGATCGGCGAAAGCTTTGCAAACTTTGCACAACGGGCCGTACTCAATCGCTATGACGGCATTCTTGATTTAGGAAATATAATTAGCACCGATGGGAACCAACCCAATCACATTGACGTCCACAATACATTTGGTCAAACCGTTGCGGCCTAAAGGGCGGTAACACCAGACGGTAAAATCCTTTTGTCCTTTTCGCCTCTCGCCCGTCGCGAATCTTCGGAGAGCGATGAATGGTTGCGTAGCATGGTCAATAGTATTGGCGGAGCCGTATTAAGGATAAAACACGACAACAGCGGTGTCCTAAGTTGTATCTTTGCCAGTACAACCGCACCGGAATTTTTTGGATTCCCAAAGGATACTGATCTGACTCTCAGTGAAAATTTTATAACGCTGTTTAATGAAGAACATCGGCCTCATCTTTTAGAAGCCCTCAAGACCTCGGGCGACACTGGATCGCCCATCGATTTCAATATGCAGATCATGCACCAGGATCGCGGGCCGGTATGGGTAAGGTTCGTTGGCAATGCCGAAACCGGACACGATCAAACGATCATCTGTAATCTCCGCGGAATGGAAATCGAAGACCGCATCACAATTTCCAATGAGTTGAATCGTCTCGAAAGACTATTGAACCTGGTTGTCGAAAACATCCCGTTTATTGTTATCGTCCGAGATGTGAAGACATCAAAGATCGTGTTTATAAATCGGGCCGGCGAAGAAACAGCCGGCCAAAGCCGGGACGAAATCATTGGCTGGCGATCTGCCCGATTCAGATCTGGGGAACGCAATATCTGGCGTCAGGCAGCACGCAACAAAGTTATTGCAACCGGCGAACCGGTTTTTAATCCAGAGCAGATAATTCGATCACCGGTAAAGGGCGATAGAACTGTCAGGACCAGCGATTATCCGCTAAATGACGAAGACGGAAACCTTCGCTTTATATTGTCTATTACCGAGGACGTGACAGACAGAAATGCGACTGAGCAGGCGCTTACTCGCAGCGAAAACAGGTTTAACGCCGCGATCGAATCATTCACAGACGGGCTGGCCCTGTTTGATTCCAACGACAGGCTGGTCCTCTGCAACGAGCGATATAACACGATGTGGCCTCGAGGTGACCTGGATGTGAAACCAGGAAAAACCTATCCAGAGCTTGTCGAAGCCTACGCAAGACAGGCTATTGAACACGGTGAAGAGATTGACCTCCAATCCTATGTCAAAGCGCGTGTCAAATCGCACCTAAATCCGCCCTCAACCCGCGAAGTCGCCCTGTTTGATGGTCGTTGGCTGCAGGTGACCGACCGTCGTACCGAGGATGGCGGTATCGTCGTGACCTGCACTGACATCACATCCCTGAAAGAAAAACAGGCCGAATTAAAAAGGACCGGTGAGGAAGCGCTGCGTGCCAAAGAAACCGCGGAGCTTGCCAACAAATCTAAAACAGATTTTCTTGCGAATATGAGCCACGAGCTACGGACACCTCTCAACGCCGTCATCGGATTCTCAGAAATCATTCGAGACGCGATGATGGGTCGGGAATATATTGATGACTATCAAGAATACGCCAATGACATCCACCGCAGCGGGAGCCAACTCCTCGCACTGATCAATGACATTCTTGATATGTCAAAAATCGAGGCTGGAGAGCTTGAACTCATCGAAGATAGGGTGTCACTCGCGGAGGCCATCGATATTTCTGTGAAGCTGGTCAGCGAGCGCGCTGCCCAAAACGACGTTCAACTGGTCACGAACATCCCACCCGAGACTCCCTATCTGACAGCCGATACGCGTAAGATCAGGCAGATTATTATCAACCTGTTGAGCAATGCTGTGAAGTTCTCCGAGCCTGGCGGAACGGTGGAAATCAATATCGAGCAAAGCGTTGACGGTGATATTATCCTCGCCGTGATTGATGGCGGAATTGGCATTCCTGCCGATGAAGTGGATCAGGTCCTCGAACCCTTCAAGCAGGCGCATACCGGTCTTGACCGGAAATTCGAAGGGACCGGGTTGGGCTTGTCCCTCACCAAGTCCCTAACAGAACTCCACGGCGGCTCACTGTCTTTAACAAGTCAAACGGAAGGCCCCAACAAAGGGACCACTGTTAGAGTTACATTGCCGGCCGCGCGGGTGATTACCCGACCGGAAAATGCTTAACCGCGACCCTGTGGTGGCTGAGCGGCAAACTCTGATCCAACAAGACAGAACTTCCCAACCTTATCCTGCCAGAGCTCTTCCGCTTCATGGATTGTGCCGAGAGCTCGCGCGACGGTCTGGAAGCCTTCGCTTGAGAACCGTTCCGCCAATTCTGCAAAATAAAGCGGCTGCTCGGTAATCGCCTCACGAATTTTGCCAGCTAAAACGGCAATTTCATCATCGGAAACTTCGGCAGCTGGTTCTTTCGCAGGACCATCGCCCAGCATGTCATCAAGATTTACTTCATCTGCATAGGCGTAGGTAATCCGCTCAAACCGCTCCCGCGGCAGCTCGTCACTGATCGTCGCATCAATACCCATCTTGGAGGTGGTCGGAATTTTGCCCGGGGTGATGACAAGGCTGGGATCCAGCGGTTTCGACCGAGCACCGGAGATAATCGTTACATCACGGTCCGCCTGTACACGGGTGGCAATCGCCCACTCAACATCCATGCCATCAAAGACATCAATATCGTCATCGACCACGACAACATGCTTCATGTCAGCGACCGACAAGGCCGCCAGGATGGCGTTCTTGCCATCTCCTGGCAACGGCTTCACGGCAATTACGGCATGCCAGTGGCAGCAACCACCCGGCGTGATATTCACAGCCGTCACCTGAACACCGGCTTCATGCAGCGCCCGACGGACAGCGGCTTCATAGATCGGCCCGCTCGGCCAGATGTTTTCCCATGGCATATGCAGCGCGTAATACATCGGGTTCTTCCGCATCGAGATCGCCTTGATCCGGACATGCGGGTTCCAGTGCAAACCACCCATCAGCCGGGTGAACTCGCCAAATCGACCTTCCGGTTTTGTCCAGCCTGTCGGTAGCAGTTCCGCTTCAAGAACAATCTCAGCATCCGCGATACAGGGCGTGCTGATGGTTTTACAGGGTGTCAATTCAACCGCTTCGCCCAGCATACCGCCAGCCATCGCAATCTCATCAACACCCGGCGCCGCCTTAAAGCAACCGGTGATCAGTGATGACGGATGGGTTCCGATATTGACCGAGATCGGCAGCGGTTCGCCTTTCGCAAAAGCCTTTTCAGCCAGCTTCCGGAGGTTATTCGGCGTGACAACATCGATGCCCGTTGTGTTCTTATCTTTGACCAGCATCCGATAGATACCGGCATTGAGACCGAGGTCCGGATCTTCAGCCAGGGTAATGCCAGCGGTCATCATCGGACCGCCATCACGGACTGAAAACAGCGGCACCGGAAGATTATAGAGATCGACATCATCGCCTTCGATCAGGATCTCCCGCGCCGGTCCGGAATTGACCATACGAGGGGGGATCGGTCGATCAATACCGGCCCGCAGCCGTCCTTCGATCTCATTGAATTCACAGTCCATGGCAATCGCGAGTCGGTCGCGGCTGTTCGTCAGCCCTGAAACAACTGGCATGTCATAACCAATGACATTGGTGAACATCAGCGCCGTTTCGGACTGATCAACGAGCGCCGCGATGTGACGGATATCTGTTGGTTTGGTGATTTCCCGGATCTGGCCAGCGGCCCGGAGATCCTCAATAAACTGCCTAAAACTAGTGGACATAATTCGCTTTCCAGTAGGAATATTTAATTGCGCGGGAACCTAACATCCGACCCGCAGCCCGACAACCGCGTCGCGGTTTGATGCAAATCAATTGCTGACGATCGCGTCCGCTATTTTCTCAGCACACATGATAGTCGGTATGTTGGTGTTCGCCCGCGGCACGCAGGGAAAGATTGAGGCATCACAGACCCGCAATCCCTGAACGCCGTAAACACGCCCCTGATTATCGACCACGGCCAGGGGATCATCTTCACGCCCCATCCGGCAGGTGCCTGACGGATGCCAGCAACCGGTGACCCCATCCCGTATCCATTCTTCCATCGCGGCTTCATCTTCCAGCAGCCCCTTGAGGGTTACACCCTGAGTGATAAAGCCGTGGATCGCGGCCCGACGCAGGGGACCCGGCGCGTCCATCAGAAAGCCCAGAATGGACGTCAGTATTTTATTCTTTGTTGTGACAGCGCCGATACGCCGGACACGTTCTGAATAGTTCGACGGGAAAGGATCAGAGGCGATCTTTTCAAATTCCGGATCGGCAAACAGCGCCGCCAATCGGCGTATAGCGTCTTTCAACCTCTCCAGATCGCGACGGTCTGACAGCAATTCAAAAGCGATATCAGGTTCTGCCATTGGATCCGAAGATGTCAGTCCGACCGTCCCCCGCGAATAGGGTTTGTTGCACCACAGCAAAAAAGAACCAAGCCGCTGACCAACGGCGTGCCAGCCGGATTTTGCGCTGGCAGAGACATACATGTCCTGAGCGCCACAGCCTTCTAAGCCCGAGCTATATCGAAAGGCGACCTGTGCATGCCCCCTGCCAAGTTCGTGAAGCCGTGCATCGGCATGCAGATAAGACGAGACCGCAATTGTCGGGTGCTCGTTAAGGTTCATCCCGACACCGGCGCGGTCCGCGACAACATCGATACCATGTTCTCGCAAATGCCCGGCCCGCCCGACGCCTGACCGCATCAGGGTTGCTGGTGTATGAAGAGCCCCTGACGACAGGATAACTTCATTGGCCGAAATAGATTCGGATTGCCCATTTTGTCTGACCCGAACGCCGGTCGCCCTGGTGCCTTCAAACAGGACAGACTCAACATGTGTTTCAGATCGAATTTGCAGGTTGGGCCGTTTGCGAACGTCCGGATTGAGATAGCCCATCGCCGCCGATTGCCGATGATCATCAGGATGGTTTGAAACGGATGTTGGGAACCAGCCATCGACGAACGGTCCGTTCTGGTCATCCTGCCGCTGGAAACCAGCATTCTCCAGCACCCGTGTCACCGTATGAGAGAAGCCACACCATTGATCTTCCTTGACCCGGCGAATGGTGATTGGGCCATCCTTCCCGTGTAGTTCCCCGTCAAAGTCCTGATCAGACTCCAGCTTTTTAAAGAACGGTAAAACCTCGTCCCAACTCCAGCCATCGGCACCGAGTTCTGCCCATTCATTGTAATCTTCCGGCGATCCGCGATTGGCCATCTGGGCATTTATGCTGGAACCCCCACCGACAACGCGGGCCTGCTCCATAAACCGCAATGGCGTTCCGCCGGGCCGGTTGCTGTTATTTTCAGCCTGACGCACTTTGAGGTTGGTCCAGTGATAGGCAGGGTTAAACGACGCCGCCATCGGATAGGACGACCGGATATCAGCCGGCTCCTCACCAGGTTTAAAATCGACGCCCGCCTCGATTAGAAGGACATTGTTCCTTGAATTTTCTGACAATCGGCTGGCAAGAACACATCCCGCAGAGCCACCGCCCGCAACAATAAAATCATATTTCATAATGTCGGAAAGATGCCAGAAGGTGGCGGGTGGTGCAAAGGGTCGCTTATTTGGATTGGCTCGGTCGCGTCAGGATAAAAATCGCCGGCGGCACAAGACAAGCGCCAACAATCGCGGGCAACACCCAATCTTCGGCAATACCAAAAATAATCCACAGCAGACTCACGGTCATTGTCGCTATGGCAAGAATCTTGGCTTTCAGTGGTATAACGCCATGCTGTCGCCAGTCCCGCAATGGTGGCCCCAGACGCGGGTGATTGTAGAGCCAGTCGTGAAACCGTTTTGATGTCCTGGAAAATGCCCACAAGGCAACAAGCAGAAACGGCGTGGTTGGCAATCCCGGAACGACGACCCCGACAAGTCCGAGCCCAACGGCAATCCAACCCAGCCCCAGCAAAAAGGGACGTGCCAACCGGCTGGACGCGGTAACGTTTTCGTTGGTGGGGTCGTCACTCATGAGACCATGACCATATTCGGTGTCTGTACCGAATGACAATAACGAGTCTCCGAATTGTGCTAAAAGGTCCACAATAGGTGATCTCGGCAGAAGGCAATAACCGATGTCTGGTTTTTTTCAACAAGCACGCACTGCGCTGTCTCAGGAACTGCAAAAGTTCCGTAATCGCTCTTTTCTTGAGGCGACAATGGCAGCAAGTGCATTGGTTGCCTCAGTAGATGGCGAGATCAATATTGCCGAACTTTCCATGCTAGATCAGGCGCTGGAAGCCATTAACGAGCTGAAAATTTACGATCCCCATGTCGCGATTGATTTATACCGCGAGCATGCTGAAGCCCTGACAGCGGATCCCGGGGCCGCCCGTGAAAAAATCCTGCGTCTCGTACGAAAACTTTCCGACGATAAACATGCCGCCCGCCTGCTGATCAAAGTGTGCGTCGCGATTGGCAAGTCGGACGATGACTTCACGGAGAGTGAAAAAGCCACTATCGATCAGCTCTGCGCCAATATGGGCCTCGACCCTGCCGAAACCGGTCTGTAATCCACCGGTGGCCGACGCGATGACAACGCTCTCTGTCATCATACCCACCCTGAATGAAGCGGGCCGCATCGAAGCTGTTCTTGCCGCCCTCGCCACCGAAAGCGTCGCCACTGAAATCATCGTCGCTGACGGTGGGAGCACAGATGGCACGATTGCTGCCGTTCAACGGTCCGGCGCAATCCTTATCGAATGCGACCCGGGGCGGGGCAATCAGCTTTACCAGGGAGCCGCGATGGCGACCGGCGACATCCTGTTTTTTCTGCATGCCGACACAAACCTGCCTAAAGGCGCATTGACCGCAATTTTTGACCAATTAAGCGCCCACCCCGAAGCAGGCGGCGGCAATTTCCGTCTTCTGTTTGATGGCGACACAAAATTCGACCGCTGGCTGATCGGGTTTTATCGCTGGATACGCTCGCAGGGCGTCTATTACGGCGACTCGGGAATATTCGTCCGACGCTCCGTCTATGAGACGATTGGTCCAATCCGCGCCATCCCCCTGATGGAGGATTACGACTTCACCCGCAGGCTAGAACGGCACGGCCCAACGCTGTGTATAGAGGAGCCACCACTGGTCACCTCATCCCGCAAATTTCTCGGGCGTCATCCCGTAGCCATCGTCTGGGGGTGGCTTCTCATTCACGCGCTATGGCATCTCGGCGTCAAACCAGAAACGCTCGCGCGGCTTTATTACGGTAAACGTTTATAGTGTCCCGCAAGGCACCTTGACCGCTTTACTATCAAACGATATCAACTTGTCTGCGACTTGAAAATTTAACGTGGGCATTACATCGCAGTGAGAGCACGCAATGTTGAGCAGGAAAAAACGTCTTAGCCGCCCCATAGATTTCGGCCCCTACCCTTTGGAACGGCTGAGGCGGGACCCCGGCATTATCGCGACTGAATCCACTCGGCCCGCCACCCCGCCAAAACCAATGACGACCGGTGGCAGCAAATATCTAGTCGATGCCATTAACCAACATCTGAGTGCCTATGAAGAATTGCGGGAGCCGGAACCGTTTTCGAAATTAGCGCCGGTTCCTGACGATCTGTCCCGCCGCAGCGCCGATGTCAAAGGTGCCGGCTATTTTCTCGATGCGTCGCAGATGGGTATCTGCGAGATAGCCGAAAACGCCTGGCTCGATGATATAACAGGCGACGCCAGCCACGCCGTTGTTATCCTAGTCGAATATTCTGCACCAATCGACTCAAGCAATATTGCGTCTGGCTGGGTCGACGGAAATGCTCATCTCATTGCGACATTGCGGACGGCTGAAATCGCGGCCTGCGTCAGCGGTCAAATTTCAAGTATGGGCTTTAGCTCCAAATGTCATTGGACCGGTGCCAGCGATGTTGACCTTGATAAGTTGACTGTTCTCGCAGGACTGGCAATCAGAGAGGGTGAGACGCTCATTAATCCCTACCTCGATAGCCGTTTTGCGGTCGCCGTGATCACCACCAACTATGTTCTGGAGTGCGACACGCCACTACACCCTGACGCCCGCAATGGCCGCGATCTGGATTATCAACTCGGTCTAAGCGGTGCAGTCTCAGGGTTGGAGCGTTGGCGGCGCAAGCGGCGCCCGTCACATCTCGGCCCCTACCCGGTCGAGGACCTTAAACGGGTTGACCGGCCGACGACATTGATCATCGATGACGAAGTGCCCCGCGTCCCGAGCCGCGCCAATTTTTACATGCGGACTGCGCTTGGTGACCTCAGCGAGAAAACCAAAGGCCAGGCCAATCGCTGGTCGCAAAAGCAGCCCGTCGCGCAGGGCATCGTCCGCCCAATGTGGGGCGTCAAACCGCTGCAGGAAGGCCAAACGGCTGAAAAGATTGCTGATGGCGTCAGCGATGCGGCGGAAAACGCCAAAGCCCTCAAAGCGCTTAGTCACTATATGGGGTCTTCCATAACCGGCATTTGTGAAATTCCCGATTATTGCTGGTACTCGCATGACAAGCGCGGCCAGCCGATCGAGCCCTATCATAAATACGCACTGACGGTGCTCATCGATCAGGGACATGAGACTGTGCTTGGAGCCTCCGGCAATGACTGGATATCCGGCGCGCAATCGATGCGTTCCTATCTACGCGGCGCGGAAGTCGTCGGCGTCATGGCGGCAATGATCCGCGCCATGGGCTATCCCGCCCGCGCCCATTCCAGCCTCGACAGCCATGTCCTGCATGTGCCGCTGGTCCTCAATTCTGGCCTTGGTGAACAAAGCCGGATCGGCGAAAGCGCCCTTAATCCTTTTCTCGGCATGCGTTTCAAAACAGCCGTGCTGACCACAGATATGCCGCTGGCAACCGACAAGCCTATCGATGCTGGCGTCCAGACCTTCTGTGGCAGTTGCCTCAAATGCGCCCGCGAATGTCCCAGTCAGGCGATCCCCTACGGCGACAAGGTCATGTTCAATGGCTACGAAACCTGGAAACCGGATACCGAACGCTGCACCAGCTATCGCGCAACAAACCTCAAAGGCTCATCCTGTGGACGCTGCATCCATATCTGCCCACTCACCAAGGACATCACGCTGGACGGCCCAATATTGCATCAGCTTGGCAGCTGGCTCGGTGTCCATGCCTATTGGCTCAAACCCATTCTGCAACCCATCGCGATCTGGCTCGACGATGTTTTAGGCTACGGCAATCCGATCAACGCCAAGAAATGGTGGCTTGATCTGGAAATCATGGGCGACAAAACCTTCAAGTACGATCCGAGGAACTACACGGTTGCCGCCAAGGGCGCGAACCGGCCCAACATCAACCCCAAGAAGAAGATCCCCAAAGAACAAAAGATGGCCTATTACCCGGC
>CALIBP010000213.1 GCA_938048165.1 uncultured Alphaproteobacteria bacterium
AGGGCCAAAAACTCCGGGCGACGGTCCCACAGGTTCTCGGTCTTCAACTCGGCTTCCACGCCCTTTTCCAAGAGTGCAATCCGAACCTTTCGGCAAAACGGTGACAACCAGAGATGATACAGGACACGCATGCGGTGATTCTAATCGAACAGGCGACTCAAGAACAGTGGAACCGTTGCAGCAAACCGCATTGCGGCATAGCATTGCCGACTAATTAAAAATAATGATGACGGACGGGGAACACAATGACAGTTGAATTGACGATGGCGCTGGAGCGCTATGACCGGCACGTGCCGTTTTTTATGGATATGGTTGCCCCTCCCGAGGACATAAAGATCAAGTCGCTTGAGGTCGGTATGGCGCCGCCACGCCGCGAAGGCATCGACCGCCACCGGCGCTTCTATCAAGATGAAGAATTCGATATCTGCGAAATGTCTGTCTCCAGTTATCTGACCTCAAAAGCTCAGGGCCTGCCTTATACGGCGGTACCGGTATTTCCCCGGCGATTGTTCAGCCAAAGTCATATGTTTGTCAGCACGGCGGCCAATATCTCAAAACCGATCGATCTGATCGGCAAAAAGGTTTGCTGCCGCAGTTTCCAGACCACCATGTCAGTCTTGGCCAAGGGCGATCTCGCGTTCGAGTATGGCGTTCCCTGGCGCGAACTGGACTGGCACACGATGAGTCCCGAACTCGTCGCCTTCCCCGGGCAGGAAGAAGCGAATTTGACAGTAATTGACGAACCCGGCGCGCCAGCACGTTTTATTGCTGGAGAGCTGGCCATGATGATCCACCCGCATCCGCCACCATCTATTCTGGAAGGGCTACGCAATGGATCCGTTCACCGGCTGTTCCCTGACACGCGCGCCGAATGTGGCCGCTATTTCAAAAAATATGGTGACTATCCGATCATGCATTTGCTGGTCTTTAAGAACGAGCTGGCCGAAGCGTACCCCCACCTGCCACGAGCGTTAATGGAGATGTGGGAAGATGCCAAACATCAGGCGGCAGAGTTCTACGAAGACCCTGGCTATTCGGAAATGGCGTTCGCCCGCAACGCCTTTGAGGAGGAACAGGCTATTTTCGACACTGACATCTGGCCCACCGGGCTGGCCGCCAACCGTGCGAGTGTCGAACGGTTTATGAAATACCTTACCGACCAGACGCTAATTGACGCGCCCTACCCGGTCGAAGAGCTATTTCATGAATCAGTGCTTGATAGTTAAGCGAGAAGAGATCGATCAATGACCGACTATACCGTTCCCGCCTTTAAAACCTTTATTGATGATCTGCGCGATCATTTTGCCAGAGACCTGCCGGAAACCGAACACTGGGAAGGTGTCCGCGGCATTTTAAAAACATTGTGTGAAGATGAGCAGATGCGTGAGAAGTCAAAAGAATGGCCCGCAAAGCGTGGTGTTGAGCTACAGCTGCACCACGATCCAGACTATGGATTCTTTGTCGGCGGGTTGATCCGGCAACCAAATCATCGAGCCAATGTACACGATCATGCCCATACCTGGACCATCTATGGCGTGCTGGATGGCGAAGAACGCACCCATGTTTATAAACGTTTGGATGATGGCAGTGAGCCAGGAAAAGCAACCCTCGAATTACTGGCCAAAAGTGAAGCGCCTACCGGTCATGTCGATATTGTGCCGCCCTGGGTGCCGCATTCGGAATGGGGTATGGGTGAACGATCCGTCGCGATAACCGTACGCAGTCAGCGTCCCGGTGGATATGCCCAGAACCGTTTCAATCTGGAGACTGGTGAGACCAATGCCAATCATCGTGGTTTGGAGTTAATCCCGACGGCGGTTTAAACAGGCCAACGCCAGCGCCGAGATCACGGCACCGGTAGAGATCGCCAGAAAAGCGGCGGTCCAGCCACCGGGCTGCCCGATTCCGCCAGCAGCATCGAGAGCAATCCCGGCAGCGAGCGGCCCTAGAATCCCGCCCGCATAACCAATAGTCGCATGCAAGGCCATTGCTGCACCGCGTAATTGTTCAGGGGCTGCCGCAACCAATCCGGCGTTGGTTGGCGCGTTCCGGCCAGAGGTGAGCATTGCAAAGACAACGCAGATCATTATCACAACGCTATAATCTGCATCACTCAAGAACCCGACACTCACACCGGCCGCCAGCGAAACAATCGAGACGACGATCACAACGCGGCGGCGATCAAAGGCGATTGCCAACTCGCCAAACGCCATATTCGCGGCGACACCCAGCAGGGCAAAAAGCGTTGCCCAAACAGTCGGGATGAGAACCCCGTCGCCAAGCGCGTTATGCGCCTGGGAGAAAAACAGAAAGGCTACAACCCAAACCCGGAAGGCGAAAACCTCCCAGGCATAGCCAAAATAGGAAATCATGTAGCCAACGACAGCCCGATTTCTCAATAGCTGACCGAAAGCAGCCAGAACAGAGGGCGGCGGTGGCCGTGACCCAGCCGCAGGCAAAACAAGCGCAATAATTGCGGCGCCTGCGACGCATCCGAATCCTGCTGTCACGAAGGTCCAGCGCCAGCCAAACTCGACAGCCACTTCACCGCCGATCAGAAAGGAGAACGCCGTCCCAAGCGCAAAGACCCCTGTATAATAAGTAACACCTCGGCTGCGCGATGAAGCCGGAAGCTGGTCGGTTAGGGCTTTCAAACCTGGCATATAGGTGCCACCAAGCCCAGCCCCCGCCAAAAACCTCAGCACCAGGCCAGTCCAGAATTCCTCCGCAAAGACGGCGAATCCGATAGAAGCCAACCCTGTCACAAGGGAGGAAATGAGGTAAATGCGCTTGGGATCGATCCGATCAGTTAGCGCCGTCAAAACCGGCACCGCCGCGACATAGCCAGCAAAGTAAATGCCGCCGAGCCAACCCGCTTCGGTGCTGGTCAGACCCCATTCAGTGATGAGCTGCGGCAACACAGCCGCCAGCGTCATGAAACCCAATAGATTGAGAACCAGCGCGCCACAGAAATAGGAAATCAGCGCCGCCGCACTGCGGACAGGGCGCACCGTGCTCAGGCTGACCGCTCTTCGTCGTCAGGCTGCACCAGCACCGGATGTTCCAACTTGTCCATCATTTCATTAGGCACCACCTGCCAGAAACGCCGTAACTCCCGATCCCAGTCCACCAGCAACCGCTCGGCAAAACGGGATTGGGTTTCACGCCAATGTTCAGTCACGAGATCGCGTAGGACCTGCTCCCAATGGGGTGACCGCATACGGTGGTAAACCACGTTATCCGGATTGATGTTGTTCACCAGGGTCGCATCGGTGTCATAGACAAACGCCATGCCGCCAGTCATGCCTGCCCCGAAGTTATCACCGACCGGGCCAAGAATGGCGACGGTCCCGCCGGTCATATATTCACAACCATTGGCGCCACAGCCTTCAACGACAGCATCGGCACCAGAGTTACGCACCGCAAACCGTTCACCAGCCTGCCCAGCCGCGAACAAGCGTCCTGCCGTTGCACCATAAAGAACGGTATTGCCAATGATGGTGTTCTCATTGGTAGCAAGCGGGCTTGCTGTAACCGGCCGTACTATGATCGTGCCACCAGATAGACCTTTGCCAACATAGTCATTGGCATCGCCAAGAACCTGGAGTTTCAACCCCTGCACCGCGAAGGCACCGAGCGACTGGCCACCGGAGCCGCGTAGCCGCACGGTAATGTGACCCGGCTGCAACCCATCCATGCCAAAGCGCCGGGTGATCGCTGATGAAATCCGAGTGCCAATGGCGCGCTGCGTATTGCGGATATTGTAGGCGAGTTGCATTTTCTCGCCGCCTTCCAGGGCCGGCGCCGCATCTTTGATCATCTGGGCGTCCAGTGAATCTGGAACTTCATTCCGTTTGCCGCGATCCTCCGACCGGCTTTCACCACCGGGGTCTGCCTGAATGAGGAGCGGGTTGAGATCAAGATCATCAAGATGCGGATTACCCCGCCGAACCTGCATCAGGAGATCGGTGCGCCCGATGATTTCATTGAGTGTCCGCACACCCAGGAAGGCCAAAATTTCCCGCACTTCTTCAGCAACAAAGCTAAACAGGTTAACGACCTTTTCAGGCGTCCCGGTAAATTTCTTGCGCAATTTGTCGTCCTGGGTACAGACACCAACCGGACAGGTGTTGGAATGACACTGCCGCACCATGATGCAGCCCATCGCGACAAGTGACGTCGTGCCGATACCATATTCGTCCGCACCCAGCAGTGCCGCAATAACAACATCGCGACCGGTCTTCAGACCACCATCAGTCCGCAGCAACACATTGTCGCGCAACCCGTTCAATGTCAGCACCTGATGCACTTCGGCGAGACCCATCTCCCACGGGAGACCAGCATATTTAATTGAGGTTTGCGGACTGGCCCCGGTACCACCTGAATGGCCGGACACCAGAATGACATCTGCTTTCGCCTTGGCGACACCGGCGGCTATCGTACCAATACCGGATTGCGCAACCAGCTTCACACAGACCTTGGCTTCTGGATTAATCTGTTTCAGGTCATAGATGAGCTGGGACAAATCCTCGATTGAATAAATGTCGTGATGTGGCGGTGGCGAAATCAACGTGACCCCGGGAGTCGAATGGCGCAGGCGCGCAATCATTTCCGAGACTTTCATTCCCGGAAGCTGACCACCTTCTCCCGGCTTCGCGCCCTGGGCGATTTTAATCTCGATTTCGCGGCAGTTGTTCAGATATTGCGCGGTCACGCCAAACCGGCCAGACGCAACCTGTTTGATCGCCGATGAGGCATTGTCACCATTGGGGCGAGGCTTAAAGCGAGCGGGATCCTCGCCGCCCTCACCAGAGTCTGATTTGGCGCCAATGCGGTTCATCGCAATTGACAATGTT
>CALIBP010000214.1 GCA_938048165.1 uncultured Alphaproteobacteria bacterium
ACGTTTCATGGCATCCTGAATGCTGGCGGTGACTTCCTCGGCGGTAAAGTCCTTGCTCAGATCAATGCTCAGGCTCGCGACCGGGACATTCCGGACAGGTAGCTTTTCTTTTTCTGACAGGAAGATCGTATTGCCGCTAACCTGGACGGTGAATTGAGAGGCGCCAACCACAGTGGCCCGAATGCCGTGGCCTGGATCGTAGACCTTTTCAGGAATGCGTTTGTCGGCGAGGGCGTGGCGCAGATCATGCGCGATAGAGCGCCCAAGGTCGCCGCGATCTTCTTCCTCACGACGATAGACATATTCGGAAACACCGCCAGAGAAGGTGATCCCGTCAATTGCCGGGGTTTGTGGCAGGTTCTCTGTCAGCAGGAGTGCTTTGCAAAGATCGTCGTTTGGTTGGCGGGTTGCATAGGAGACAATGACGTCGACCATTCGGCTGACGATCTTTTTGCGGTCTTCTTTTGACAGAACTTCGCCGAGGGCCAGCTTGACGCCAACATCTTCGGCAACCTGTTCTGCCGGACCTTCAATCCGGATCATTTTTCCATCATCGTCAAAGGCAATCAGGCGACCGCCGACGGCGAAGGCGGAGGTCGACAGCAATTTGCCGCCGTGACAGAGGCCCAGCTTCACCGTGCCACCACCAATATCGATGTTGAGGACCGTCTGATGATCCTGGCGCGACAGGGCAACTGCACCCGATCCGTTAGCAGCCATCAGGGCTTCAAGGTTATGACCAGCAGAGGCGCATACGAACTTCCCGGATTCCTCAGCAAACAGATCAGCAATGGCACGGGCATTATTTCGTTTGAGGGCCTCACCGGTCAGGATAACGGCGCCAGTATCGATGTCTTCGGGTGTCAGCTCAGCTTCCTTAAAGGCATTGCCAAAAAATTCTTTGAGTTCGTCTGCATCGATTGTGTAGTCAGATCGATAAGGCGTGAGCAGGATGGGTGACCGCCACAGAACCTGGCGATTTACAACGACGAAGCGGCTCGACAGCCCTTCGGCAAGACGCTGCAAATGCACTTTGGAAAACATCAGATGCGATGTCGAAGAACCAACATCAACACCGACGGTTGTTAGCTCGACATTATCCTGTTTCCAGATTGTTTCTGCCAGATCCTGCTCTTGCTCCGGCGTCATGCTGATATGTTCAAAACCTAGGTCGTGCACGTCCATGTCCTCTTGCTCTCGATCTCATTGATATGGCGACGGCGGGACCGATCCCGCCGCGCATATGTTTAAGTTGCCGGCCTTAATCCTGGGGAAAGGGCAGGTGGCTGAATTTGTCTTTGATTTTTTGCCGCAGCTCGTCGCTGATATCCACGACCTCGGGGAAGGTGCCCTTGAGATACTGGTCATAGGGGATGCAGGCATCAATCAGAATTCGGCTGTTGAAATTACCGGGCTGGACAAGCGGGTCGCGCCCCGAGGCCCAGGCTTTTTGAATTAGGTCGATATCGACCCTTGGATCAAACCTTGTACTCATTGCCCATAGCACCTGATCAAGATCGCCGGCATCAATGTCATCATCGACCACGACAGTCCACTTACCGGCATAGGCACCGCCCTGACAGTTCGAGGCAACATGCAGCACGTTGCGGGCATGACCGGGATAGCGTTGTTTGATCTGGATAGCGGTGAAGCGCGTCGCCGGACCACCCTCATGGTTCCAAACACCTTTAATATCCGGCAGGCCGCAGGCTTCCAGTGCACGCCAGATTTCGGCGGCGCCCGCAATGCCTTTCAGCAGGCCGGTTTCGTCGACCGGTTTGTGCTGAGGCGCGCAGCAGATGATCGGTTTGTTGCGATGCAGGATCGTCTTGATTTCGACATAGGCACGCGGCACAGAGTCATCCGAGTAATACCCCATCCATTCGCCGAACGGGCCTTCCTGTTTAACCTTGCCCGGCCGGGCTACACCTTCGATGGCAATTTCGGCATCGGCGGGAATTGGGAAGCCGGTATAAGGGCCGGTGATACATTCGATGGCTTCACCGCGCAGGCCACCAGCAAAATCAAGCTCGCAGACGCCTTCAGGAAGCGGGCTCGCTGACAACATGTAAAGCAGTGGATCTTCGCCCACCAGAATGACAAATTTGCAGTCTTCGCCGCGCTCAAAATATTTGTCGCGATGAATCCGACCGTGCTTGCCTTCGGTGATCTGGCAACCAATCGTTTTTGCATCATAGACCTGATTACGATAGGTGCCGACATTGAAAGAGCCATTATCCGGGTCTTTGGTAATAACGCAGTTGGCGGTGCCGATATAGCGGGCCTTGTCCTGCTCATGATGACGGGGCACGGGGAACTTGAGGACATCAATGTCATCGCCTTCCATGATGTTTTCCATCACCGGGCCGGTTTCGACCATCTTGGGCGGGATCATCTGCATGTCCTGCATGCGGTCGTAATATTGCTGGACGATGTCGACCTTGCGTTCATATTCAAGCGGCAGGCCGAGCGTCAGCGCCACACGGCGGACGGAAGACAGGGAGCCGTAGAGCGTCCGATAGCCTTCGTCATAGCCGGGGACGTTATCGAACAAGAGAGCGGGTGCATTGCCGCGGCTTTTCTCAGTCATCATCTGCGTGATGCTGCCCATTTCGGCATCCCAGCTGGCGTTATCGATCCGCAGCAATTCGCCGAATTCGTCAACCTTCTCAATCCAGTCGCGCAGGCCGCGATAGCTGGCCTGATCATTAGTTAATGATGAGCTGCGTGAATCGTCCATTTTCTTCTCCATCTGTCGAAAACGGGCCCTGTCACGACCGGTTACCCGGCATGCAAAGCCTTATTCAAATTGTTCGTTCACGAATGGTTTTACACCACTGATTGCGGTCGCGCCAGTGCCAGAACCTTCCAAAACAGCGCGGCGATCAGGCTTAATTTTCGCCGTTCCATTGACTCTGCGTGAGGCGATCTATTCAATCCGCCGCATCAATGATTGCTACAACAATGAACGAGAGGGAGTGCAATGAGACATCAAGATAAAGTCGTTATCGTAACCGGCGCTGGCCGGAATATCGGCGAGGAAACCGCCAAATTATTTGTCAAAGAAGGCGCGAAAGTCGCCGTTGTCGATCTTGATGATAGCGGTCAGTCAGTTGCCGATGCGCTGAATGCCGAAAAGGCCGGTTGTGCAACCTTTATCAAGGCGAACGTCGCCGACGAAGACTCTGTTAAAAACATGATTGTGGAAACCGTTAAGGCATTTGGCCGGATTGATATCCTGGTCAATAACGTTGCTATTTCCGACAATCTGACGATCCGCGAATGCACGCTGGCGGATTTTCAGAAAACAATTGATGTAACACTCACCAGTCAGTTTCTGACCTGCAAATATGTTGGCGAGCAGATGATTGAACAGGGCGATGGCGGTGCCATGGTGAATATTGGTTCAACATCGGGCTTTAAGGGCCGCAACAGCGCTGTTGCCTATTGCGCCGCCAAGGGTGGTGTTGCCAATCTCATGCGTGCCATTGCCGCACAATATGCCGAATATGGCATTCGGGTGAATTCAGTCGTCCCGAACCGCATCGGTTCTCCGGTTGGCAAGGAAGAATTCGATCCTGATCGTTATGTAACCAACATGCTGCATCGCCCCGGTCTTCCGGAAGAGCTCGCGGCAGCGGTCAACTTTATGGCCAGTGACGAAGCCTCCTTCATCTATGGTGAAAACCTGTTCGTCGATGGTGGCTACAGCGCCGAGATGAATGGGTAGTATGCTATTCACATCTCTATAAAAGTTACGAGGCGATACGCTGCCGGCTGGATTTTCCGGTGAAACGTATCGCCTCTTCTTTTGCCGTTTTACCGGCTACGGCGCGGGGCGCCATCTGGATGTGCCTCGCTTGTGGGTCTTTTGCGACGATGGCCTTGGCGGTCCGGTTGCTGGCAACGGATATTCCACCTCTCGAGATCGGCTTCTTTCGAGCGTTCTTTGCGTTTTTGTTGATGGTGCCTTACGCCATTCGCACCGGGCCGAGCATTTGGAAAACCACAAATCATAAAGCATTTCTGGCCCGCGGCGTGACAGGGGCTGGCTTCGTCATGTTCTTCTTTCCAGGTGTCGCCTTGATGGAGATTGCCGACGCCCAGGCTTTGACCTTCACGACGCCGTTGTTCGGCATGTTGCTGGCGATGTTGTTTCTCGGTGAACGGTTTCGGGCCAATCGCGTGTTGGCGCTCGCAGCAGGGTTTACCGGCGCGCTGATCATTATTCGGCCGGGATTTGAGACAATCAGTTTTGGCGCGATCCTGGTGTTATGTTCGGCCTTGTCGGCATCCGGTAGCGGCGCCCTTATGAAGTATGCGACGCGCTCCGATCCTCCTGACAAGGTGGTGTTTTTCCACGCAATATATATGACACCACTCATATTGATTGGCGCGTTTTTTGATTGGCATTGGCCCAATCTATGGGAGCTCTTTATGCTGGCTGTGGTTGCTGCCCTGGCAACGCTTAATCAGCGCTTCCTCGGGCGGGCATTTGCCGCTACGGACGCGACGGCAGTCTTTCCGTTTATTTTTATGCGCTTGCCATTTGGGGCAGCACTTGGCTTCGCCGTATTTCAGGAAATTCCCGACCTTTGGGTCTGGCTCGGTGGTGCTGTTATCTTCGGTGCTGCCCTGTATCTGGCGCGCTCAGATACAGGGGGCGGGAAACCCGCTCTTTAAACAGTCACGTTTGTTAAACGAAGAATGATGGCAGGTGAGGTGGCTCATACCACAGCACCGGCACAATCTCGTTGAACATGATCAACAGGAAGGCTACTGCACAAATCAAGTAAATCAGAATGACTTTCCAGCCAAAACCTCCCCAGATTTTTAGATAGAGGATGACGAACAGGATTAGTGTCGGGAACTGTCCGATGACCAATGTGAGCAGGAATATCCCGATTAGCCAGGACAGGAAATACAGGCTCTTCAATACGTAAGGACCATCCACCCCAACGACGTCGTAGGCGGCAGTGCCGGCCTTTAAAGCCGCGCGGCCCTTCAGATCGAAGAAAAGAGCCCCCAATGCCAGCACGAAACCAATCGTGGACACGGTTTGCGGGAACACCCGAGGCGAGAAGGACCATTCCATTGCTTCAATAAAGCAATAGGCAAACAGGGCGACCAACAATATTGAAATAGGCCAGGACGCGGGCGGACAATCCTTGCCACCTTCTTCGACAACCGTTGGTATAACGGACACCGGCTCGTCAGAACTGTCTTTTGCGGAACGCCTTTCAGCCAGCAAGGCCTTCTTCTTCTTTTGTTTCCGGATTGCGCTGATAATCGTCAAAATGATCAGGGCAATCACAACCAAAACAATTGGCCTGCTAAACGATCCCCAGCCATGGGTCTGCATGGAGAGGTTCATCGCCTCTTCCATGATCTTGCCCAGCACAAAACCGAGCACAATTGGCGGTCGGGGCCAGCCGCCCAACTTCATGAAATAGCCAATCACGCCAAACGTCAGCAGGACAATCCAGTTGCCGAGTGTGCCATTGCCTACCCAGGCCCCCATAAAGACGACAAGCATGATGGCTGGGACAATGATGTGGCCTTGCAGATAGGTGATCTTCGAAGCCTGGCTGCCCCACAGCAGGAGGATCACCGCACCGGCAACATTGGCTATTACCAGTGTCCAGACCAGCGTGAAGGTTATGTTGAGTTTGTCGGTGAGCATTTGCGGGCCGGGTTCTAGACCCTGAATAAAGAAGGCGCTGAGCAGGATGGCCATTGAAGCACTGCCCGGAATGGCAAAGGCAATCGTTGGCAGGAGCGCGCCACCCTTCATCGCATTGTTGGCGGCTTCCGGTGCAATGACACCGCGGACATCGCCCTTACCGAAGTTTTCATTGTTCTTTTCGCTTTGTGCCGCATGGCCGTAAGCGACCCAGTCAACGATGGAGCCACCAAGCCCTGGCAACATCCCGACATAAACACCAATGACGGTACAGCGAATGCCAAGCCACCAGTTTTTGGCCGCGTCCTTCATGCCGTTGATTATGCCACCGGTTTCAACTTCTTCTCGTTGAACGCGTGAAATGGAGGTGTTGCGAACGGCGAGTTCGAGAACTTCCGGGATGGCAAACAGACCCAGCACGTAGGGAACAATCGGGAGGCCTTCGAGAAGGAAATTCTGGTCAAACCAGTACCGTCTGACGCCACCAAATTCGGCGAAGCCAATTGTTGCCAGCATTAACCCAAAACAGGCCGCAGCGGTCCCCTTAAATATGGATTTGCCACTGAGTGAAGCGACCATCGTGAGGCCCAGAACAGCAAGGGCAAATAGCTCAGGCTCGGAAAAGGATAAAATGATCGGTCGAATAATCGGGATCGATAAGGCAAGGAATACCGCGCCCAACACGCCACCGATCATCGAGACGGTATAGGCAGCACCGAGCGCGCGGGAGGCTTCTCCGCGTTGCGCCATCGGGTATCCATCCAGAATAGTCGCCTGCGATGCCGCTGTGCCGGGTATCCCAAGCAGGACGGAAGATAAGGTATCGGCTGTCGTGGTAACGGCGTACATGCCGAGGATAAAGGCAAAGGCTACGTTGGGTTCCATGCCAAAAGTGAAAGGCAGGATGATCGCCATACCGACCAGGCCACCGAGGCCGGGGACAGCACCGAAGAACATGCCAATGGCAACGCCGAGCAACATATAGCCGGGGGCGGGCCAAACGAGGACGAGCCGTAACCCGTCTAAAACCGCTTCCATAAACGTCATGGCGGTCTACCTTTTATATGGATGAAATGGGGACGCCCGGTGGGACGTCCCCTTCATAGTCTTACGTCAGTCGATTAAGACCTAGCCTCTTGCGGCGCTGGCATAATCAAGAAGGAACTTCTGGAGATCCTTCGGCACATCGACGATGGATTTGACGTATTTCTGGGCTTCAACACCGCCCTTGCCGGTGAAGTCGCTGCCATTGACCTTCCGGTAATCGGCCAGGAATGCCTTATCAACCATGGTCTTGTCCCAGGCGGCCCGCATTTCTGCAACGGCCTTTGGATCCGTTCCCTTGCGGAAAACCAGAATGCGCAGCATTTCACGTGACGCACCGATTGCTCTGATTGCGTTCCAGACCAAACGGTCAGGACGGGCGCCCTTACCGAATTTCTCCTCATAAACTTCCTGGAAGCTCGGGATACCTTTTGGCACGGTTGGTGAATGCAGGATGGTGTTGTTCGGACCAGGCGTTCCGATATGCCAGATCGGCACAGAAATCCCCGGTTTGATGAGCTGAGCAACAACCCGGCCATAATAACCAGCAAGTGAGTCAGCCGTCATATCCAGCTCGTTTTTCAGAATAGCAGCACGTATTTTACCGCCAGATTTGTAACCGGTGACGTGCTTCAACGGAATTTTCATCGCCTGGAACAGAAGGCGAGTCCGAAGATCCTTACTACTCGTCGGGCCATGGCCACCGGTACGAATAGGATGCGATTCATTGTTGATCAGATCTTTATAGGTTTCGATCGTCTTGCCGGGAATCGCGTCTTTCCGGATATGCCCGATGGTTTGCTGACCAACAGCGCCAACATAATGGAAAGCGGAAAGGTCGGCGCGAAGTTCAGGGGTTTTCATAACCTGCGCCATAATCGGAATCGTGAACACACCCATCATCGTGCCGTTCTTCTTGCCGGCTTCAGCAAGGAAGTTGGCGCCAACAACACCACCGGCACCTGATACATGGCGGAAGACGAGGCGAGGATTGCCCTTAATGTATTTCTTCATATGGCGCATGACCATACGGCCCTGAATATCGGTGTTACCACCGGCACCATAGTTGATAATAATATTTACGCGTTTGCCTTTAAAAAACTGGGCGTCGGCGGTTGCGCTGATACCTGTCACTGCAACGGCAGCGGCCATAATACCAAACGCTGAATGCTTTAATAATTTCATATTGTGAATCCTCCCTTGGAACCCTTTAGTGTTGCGTTCCTGCGCACCAGTTATTGACATCGCAGGGCTAGGAGCACGTTATCTGATTTTATTTCGTACTCCCGTAGAAAAGAGGCTACGCCAAGCTAAAAAGCCATGCAAGGGGTGAACAGGACAATCCTTACAGTAGCTCATCGGCCCTTACAGTAGCTCATCGGCTCCGGTTCACCTCAGCTTAAAAGATATCGACATCGACGGGCTGTGGGTCACCCCCCATGCAGCGCCGCAAATGTGGTGTCGGCGGGTCTGCAAACCCCCAACGATCAGGGCCCTGCACCCGCTGCGCCCAATCTTCGGGCGTTCCGGTTTTGTAGGTTGCTTCATCGACCTGTTCGACCTCGGCGGTATATTCAACGACCATGCCGTTTGGTTCAAAGAAATAACCAAAGACATTATTGCCTGGCCCGTGGCGGCCAACGCCCCACTGTACCGGGAAGCCTTTTTGTTTCATGCGGCCGGAACCGGTCATCAAGGCGTCAAAGTCGGGAACTTCAAACGCAGCGTGGTTCAGAGAAGGACCTTCATTATGGGCGAATGCGATACTGTGATGGTCAGGACTGCAACGTATGAAGTTCATCCGCTCTGTCCGGTCACTAACGCGGAAGCCAAGGACATCGCGATAAAATTCAGTCTGGTCTTCCACCTTGTCCGAGTTGAGAACCACGTGGCTCAATTTAAAAGGCCGGTCATTGGCCATGTCGGTATCACTGTGAGTGTCGACGTCGGCGCTGATCGCATAGCCCAACCCATCCCGATCCGTGAAGCTAAAGCCGTAACCACCGCCGGGTCCCGTCAGGTTTTCAGGATCGCCATCTGTTGAGATGCCCAGTCCCGATAATTTAGCATGAAGCCCATCGACCGCGGCGTTGTCCGGGGCTGCAAAATTAATCCTGTTGACGCTCGCCTTTCCACCTTCATGCAAAACAACGATGTGATGCTCGGCACCGGTTGCGCGGAAATAATGTTTGCCATTATCTTCGGCAACCTTTGCAAGGCCCCAGCACAGCTCGTAAAAACGGCTGGTCTTGGCCAGATCGGGAACATTGTATTCGATGCTTCGTAAGCCAGTAACTTGCGGGTCTGCCATAATATCCTCATTCAATATGTCGCGTGCTAATAGCAGCGCGCTGTTTCTAAGAGGCTAGTACGCAACATTGCATCTGCCAAGGGAGATTGAAGAGTTTCATCACCGGATCATTTTTTTGGGGCAGGCGTTTCCTTTTTTTGAAACGACTGATTAAATGGATTAGGAATTCGATGCGGGGCTTTCTCGCAAAGTTAGACATCTAAACAGGGAATACGAGAATGAAACTTTGCCGATTTAATGAAGACAGGCTGGGCGTCGTGGTTGATGGCACCATCCGGGATATTACCGACATCCAGACAGAAATCCGGAGCAAGGCGCGCTATGACATGAAGGGCGATGCGGTTATCGCGGCATTACCTGAATATCGCGACAGGATGGAAGCCGCTGCTGAAGCTGCTCCCGGCATTGCCGTTGAAGATGTTGATCTCCTGCCGCCGATAGCCCGGCAATGCAAAACCATGGCAGCACCCGTCAATTATGAGGCGCATGTCGCAGAGATGGCTGCCCAGCCGCATATCACGGGGGAAGACAAGGGCCCTCACCGGCCGCCGGGTATCCAGAATCAAGGTATCTTTCTGAAAGCGAACTCCGCCGTTGTTGGACCCGGTGAGGGCGTCGCGATCCGTTTCCCGGATCGGCGCAATGATCACGAAGTTGAGTTCGTCATCATCATTGGCAAAGCAGGAAGCCGTATTAAGCGCGAAGATGCGATGGAGTATGTGGCGGGCTATACGCTGGGTCTCGATATGACTGTGCGCGGCGTTGAGGATCGCAGCTTTCGTAAATCCTGCGATGGCTATGCCCCGGTCGGTCCGTGGATGGTAACGGCAGATGAAATTCCTGATCCGGGTAATGTGCCCTTTACGGTGCATCTCAATGGCAATTTGCAACAGGATGCCCATACCAAGGATTTGATCTTTGATGTGCCACGTTTGATCGAGTTCGCGTCGGAGTTTTATACAATTCATCCAGGTGATTATCTGTTCACGGGTTCGCCCCCGGGAGTCAGTGAAGTTCACCCTGGCGATGTCATGCATTGCGCTTGTGATCTGATTGGTGAAATGTCCGTCACGGTGCGCGCCGCAGAATGAAGGCGGCACTCTATCGCGAATTTGGGTCGGCTGATGTCCTCGGATATGAGGACGTCGACGATCCGATAGCGGGGCCCGGCGAAATTGTCGTCGAGGTTCACGCGGTGACAGTCAATCGCGTTCTCGATTGTGCGGTCCGGGCGGGGGAGCAACCTCAGCGCGGCGTCGTGTTGCCGCATATCGGTGGTGTGGACCCGGCAGGTGTCGTTCGCGATGTCGGTGACGGTGTATCGAATGTTGTTGCTGGGGATCGCGTTGCGTTGCTGTCTCGCGCCCCGTGTCTCGACTGCGAATACTGTGCCGCCGGTGACTTTAAGAAATGCACCAAAAGCACCATGCTCGGTGTCGGGCGCTGGGGCGGTGCAGCCGAGCTGGTCAAAGTGCCTGCTTCAGTTGCAGTGAAGCTGCCCGCTAATCTGGAATTTGCCGAGGCCGCGGCGGTTCTGCGTCACGGTCCCATGGCGCACCATCTATTATTCGATACCGGTAATTTACAG
The DNA here is from genome assembly GCA_938048165.1 of uncultured Alphaproteobacteria bacterium. Classification (GTDB taxonomy): domain Bacteria; phylum Pseudomonadota; class Alphaproteobacteria; order MPNO01; family UBA2964; genus UBA2964. The sequence continues at coordinate 10,627 of CALIBP010000214.1, forward strand.
CCGGGACAGACTGTTCTGGTAATGGGGGCCGCCGGCGGACTTGGTCTCACCGGTATTCAAATTGCCAAAGCAGCCGGCGCGACAGTGATTGCGGCAGCAGGGGCCGATGAAAGAGTCGTCGTTGCCTGTGAATATGGTGCCGATTTTGGCGTGAATTATGCCAAGCAGGATCTTACCGACACTGTTCGGGATTATATGGGGGGTGAGGGGATTGACCTGGTGTTTGAAAATGTCTCGAACCCCAAGACCTGGCCCAAGGCCCTCAAATGTCTCCGCAAGCTGGGTACGCTTGTGACGGCTGGCGCGCATGGCGGAGGCAAGGTCGAGCTCGATTGCGCGTTTCTGTATCACCAGAATATCCGCATTTTTGGCAGCACCGGCAATACCGACAAAAATGTAAGCGATACTGTTGCACTGGCAGGAGAAGGCAAACTCAAGGCGAAGATCGAAAAAATCTTCCCGCTCAGCGAAGCGCCAGCAGCACATCGTATGATGGAAGGGGATATCCTGTCGGGTAAAATTATTCTCGACCCGACGGCGGGCTAGGCGGCTTTAGCTTTTCCCGTAATCCATGGCTTTGGCGCGGGCTTCAAAGGCGGTGGGGTCGGCGTTGAGGCCATGGCCCAGTGAGAGCCGGTTCATCATGCTGAAGCGGGCGCTAATCCAGATTGCATCGGCGAGAGCTTCCTCATCCCACCCGGCAGCGAAGACCGCATTGGCATCGGCCTGAACCATTTTATAAGGTTCCAGCGTCAGTTTACGGACAAAACGCAATATCGGTTTCAGTTTATCGTCCACGGGGGCCATATCGATATCGTCAATCAGAGACTCAAAAACACCTTCTTCGACGCCGTGCTGCCGGGCGATGGCCGAATGGCCGCCATAACAGTAATCGCAGCTATTCAGTGCGGACGTAAAGGCGGCAATCAATTCCCGTTCGGCTATGGAAAAGACCGAGTCGTCGCGCATGACGGCATCAGAGAATTTGCCAAACCCTTCCTTGTGACCGGGTTTAATGTTGAACAGATGACCGATACCCGCATCTTCGGGCAATGATGGAAAAAATGGCATGACAGGTCCTTTCGATTTACGGATGCAAGTGTCGCGGTTAGGGTTGTGAAAATCAATTCCTTGCGCCGATTAGACCCATGATCCGAATAATTTCCATTTCTGTTGCTCTCCTGCTTAGTGCTGCATCAATGGCGTGGGCCGCTGAGAAGGTGATGGCCGCGCCGACCGCGAGCCTGGAAGCGCAGACCGGGACGCGGATGCTTATTGATGTTCGACATGTAACGGAATGGCGTCGAACGGGGGTCCCGGCGGGGGCGAAAGAAATTTCAATCCATGACCGCGAAGGGCTCGCAGGATTTGTCGCCAGAGTGACGCAAGCGGTTGGCGGTAATAAGAAAGCGCCCATCTCTTTAATATGCGCGCGCGGTGTCCGGTCATCCAAAGCAGCTGGTGTACTGGCCGCGGCGGGATTCACAAATATCAGCGATGTCTGCGAAGGAATGCTGGGCAATCAAAAAGATGGGCCGGGTTGGTTAAAGCGCAATCTGCCAATCCAAGTCTGCAAAAACTGTTGAGAATGGAGAGCACATGACTGGTCAGCTAAAGGATAAGGTCGCCATTATAACGGGCGCAGGTCGGGGGCTTGGTGCCGCTTATGCGATGGCGTTTGCCAATGAAGGCGCGAAGGTGTGCGTCTCCGATGTTCTCGATACAGCGGATACCGTAAAGGCGATTAACGACGCTGGCGGTGAGGCGATCGGTCTTGCCTGCGATGTCACCGATATGGCCGCCTGCGACGCGATGGTTCAAGCCGCGGTTGATGCCTTTGGTGGCGTCGATTGTCTGGTCAATAACGCTGCTTTGTTTGTTGATATCCCACGGCGGACTTTTCTCGATATCGATACCGAGGAGTGGGACAAGGTGATGGAGGTCAATGTTCGCGGCAGCTTTAACTGTTCCAAAGCCGTCGTGCCCGCCCTTCGAAACCGTGGTGCCGGTTCAATCGTCAATATTTCCTCCAGTACGGCGCTTAAGGGCATCCCCTTTACCCTTCATTACGTGACGTCCAAGGGCGCTATTATTGCGATGACCCGGGCGATGGCGCGGGAGCTTGGCGAAGAGAATATACGGGTGAATTCCCTGGCGCCGGGCCTTACGATGAGTGAAGCGGTTGCGGCTGCTGATAATACCTTCGCCCCTTATAATGAAGCTTCTATCCGGGGACGGGCGCTGAAACGCAGGCAGGTACCGGACGATCTTGTCGGCGCGGCAATCTTTCTTGCCTCCGATGCGAGTGCCTTCATGACCGGGCAGACAATGGTCGTCGATGGCGGCGACGTAACCTATTAATCACAACAATCATTACGACGGGGAGAAATATGATGAGCAGATGGGACACAGTAAATGTCGGTGGCAGTGACATGCCGATCTATGTCGGAGAGCCGGAAGGGGCTGGGCCGCATCCGGCAATTGTTCTTACCTTTCATCGCGGCGGCATGGACAGCTTTACCACGGAAAGTGCAAACCGGCTGGCGGCGGCAGGGTTCCTTACCCTCGCGCCGGATTTTTATCATCGCAAGAAAGGGATGGATGCCGAGGAAGCAGTGAATTTCAGAATGGACGATGATGTGATCGCTGATATCAGTGCGACCGTTGATCATATTGCTACGCTGGATAATGCGGACACCTCTCGCATGGCTATCATGGGACATTGCATGGGCGGACGGACCGCCTATCTCGGGGCCGCCGCATTGCTGGATACTTTCAAGCTCTGCATTCCGTTTTACAGTGGTGGTGCCTTTTCTCCATGGGGCGAGGGGCCTAGCGTCTTTGATCGCTTCGATAATCTGAAATGCACGGTCTATGGTTTCTATGGCAATGACGATAAAAATCCGTCGCCAGAAGACGTCGATAAATTTGATGCGCGGCTGACAGAACTCGGTGTTGAACATACGTTCTATCGCTATGACGGGGCTGGCCATGCTTTCCAGAACACCGTCAATCAGGCGAACTTCCGACCAGAACAATCCGAGGATGCCTGGGGCAAAGTCCTCGGACATCTCAGTGATCACCTGCTTGGCTAAACACATAAATTTTTAGAATTAGGAGAAAGACATGGTTGCTTATTTTATTGCGGATCAACAGGAAGTTACCGATCCGGAAACGATGAAAACCTATTCAGCGGGCGTTGCCGCAACCATTGAACAATATGGTGGCAAGTTCGCTGTCCGTGGCGGGGATCCGGAAGTCCTCGAAGGCGATTGGCCGGTGCGGCGCGTTATCATCCTCGAATTCGAAGACCGGGCAGCACTCAAAGCCTGGTATAATTCACCGGAATACGCTGATTTTCTGAAGATGCGGCTCGCCAGTTCCCGGTCCAACGCCATTATCGTTGATGGCACCTGACAGGATCTGATCTATGACGGCTTACTATATTACCCACCGTACCTCGGAAGGTGATCCAGAAGTGATGGCGCTTTATTCGTCGAAGGTGAACGCGACCATCGAAAAATATGGTGGCACCAAGATTGTGCGCTCCGGCGATATCAAGATCCTCGAGGGTGACTGGGACCCTGATCGCATGACCATCATCGCCTTTCCCGATATGGCGGCACTGGAAAGCTGGTATGACAGCCCGGAATATGCCGAGTTAAAAGCCATGCGCCATGCCGTCATGACCTCAAACGCCATCGCGGTTGAGGGAC
>CALIBP010000215.1 GCA_938048165.1 uncultured Alphaproteobacteria bacterium
GATAAAGGGTGTCCCGTCTTTTTTGTAGTTTATTGCCTTGCCTTCGAAACGGCCGCCCGTCTTCAGTGCCGTGCTTAGACGGGCTATCACTGCATTATCGGTCGCTGGGCCTTGCAAAATACGCGGCGTCTTCCCGAGGACTTCATCCGGTGAGAAGCCCGTCAGCTTCTTGAACGCCTTATTCGCATAGATGATTTTTGAATCTGCGGTCGCATCCGTAATCAGGATCGAGTCAAAACTGTTTTCGGCTAGCGCTTTTAGGACACTGAGGCTTACATCTGACCCTTCTAGTACTTTTTCGACGGATTTTGCCATTAGCGTAAAGCTCCCATAATAGGTTGTTGCACAATCGGGTGTTGGCACCGTTACCAAGAAAAGGAAAGCGACAACTCAGGCATCAAGAAAGCTGTAAGTATGTCCCTCTATAACCAATTTACGCGTCTTCCAAGGATTTAGATCACAGTGCTGAAATATTTATCTAAATGCCGTTGCACCGTGGAAACACTAGTTTGAGCGAGATGTATAGACAATGCTCGAAAAGAGTGTATTCGAACCCCAAGGTATCGTTTAGCTCTGCTTTCGTGCCTTTAGCTCGGCGTAAGCATCCAAGGCACGTTGCCTTGCCCATTTGTGATCGACTAGCGGTTCCGGGTACCCCTCAATTCGAACCCCGCTTTCCCATGGCGCGTGCACGTGCTTGTCGGGCAGTTCAGCGATTTCGGGTACCCATTTTCGGACATAGGTTCCTTCTGGATCGAATTTTTGACCCTGCAATATGGGGTTGAAAATTCGAAAATAGGGCGATGCATCCGCTCCAGAGCCGGCAACCCACTGCCAACTTGCCGAGTTGTTCGCGAGATCGGCATCGACGAGAGTGTCCCAGAACCAACGAGCTCCCTCCTGCCAGGGAATAAGCAAGTGTTTGGTCAAAAATGAGGCCACGATCATTCGAACGCGATTGTGCATCCAACCGGTTTGCCATAGCTGGCGCATACCGGCATCGACGATTGGGTAGCCGGTTTTACCTGATTGCCACGCTTCAACTGCCTGCTGATCCTCCCGCCACGGGAAATCCGCAAATTTGTTATTGAACGATGACTCGGTTATGTGCGGCCAATGCCATAACAAGTGATAGGAAAACTCACGCCAAACCAATTCACGAAGATAAGACGTGCGGCCTTTACGAGTGTTTTCCTGGGTGTCTGTGGACTGATGGATAAAGTGCCAGATCTCTCGTGGACTGATCTCGCCGTAATGGAGGTGCGGTGACAGTGCCGATGTACCCTTTCTGTCGGGCCGATCGCGATCTTTGTCATAAGTGGCAAGGCGATCCTCAACAAAATCGTTAAGTTTTGAAAATGCGCCGGTCGCACCTGGTTGCCAATGCTCTTGAAATCCTGAAGCCCAATTGGGTGCGGTAGGCCGTAACGCCCAGTTGTTGAGCTGCTCGCTCTTCGGCCAAGTCTTGGGCGGGGTTAGTTTGCCCGGTGCAGGTACAGGATCCCTAACAGATTCCATCGCGAGACACGCTTTGTTAAACGGGGTGAATACGCGAAAGGGGGTGCCTGATTCGGTTTTAACGGCCTCGGGTTCGAATAATAGCGAACCGCCAAATCGTCTACATTCAATGCCTTTTTCCGTCAGATGTTCGGCGATGATTTTTTCTTCGGCGGCGTTTTCCGGTTCGTAGCGGCGGGTGAAGTAGATTTCTTTAGCGCCAGTTTCATCAACCAGGCTGGCAAGCACGTCTTGCGCTCGTCCCCGGCGCAGAATCAACCGGCTCTGCATGGTTTGAAGAGCATTATCCAGTTCAGCCAGGCTGCCTTCGAGCCACCAACGGCTTGCACCACCTGGTTTCCAATCACCTGGAGTTTGTTCGCCGTATATGAAGAGGGGAATGACCGGCGCGCCGCTTTGCGACGCGGCATTCAGTGCCGCATGGTCACTGATCCGCAAATCTTGACGAAACCAGAGAATAATGGGATCGGCCTGTGAAATACTAGGCATTCTTCAAAAAAACACAGGTCAGTGGTTCCATATTAAGTCGTATTCGCTACAATTCTGCCGATAACGTCCGACAATAATGCCTTTCTAAAAAATGCTTTATTCATGGTTGACCCGTATCTGAATCGTTGCCCTGTTGATAGATCACGATCCCTCTTTCGGCTCAACATGAGCCTCGACCAACCATAAACTTTTGTCGGTAGCTCGCGAAATCTCAGTGAACATGTCAGCGGTATCATCGTCGCCGAGTTCGACCGCCTCCTGAGAAGCGGCGCGCACCGTTTTAGCGAATACAGACAAGGCGTCAGAGACTGCATCGACGTGGCTGCATTGAGTATGGATATCCATAGGATACTCTGCCAAGCTTGATGTTTGCGCTGCCACCCGCACGGTGCCATTGGCTTGCCCGCCAAGGGCGATGATCCGCTCGGCCATCATATCGCTTTCAGCTAACACCTCTGCTGCAATCTGGTCGAACAGCTCATGCAGGCCGATAAAGCTCGGCCCCCGCACATTCCAGTGGGCCTGCTTGATCTGGGTTTACAAATCAATGGAATCCACAAGTCTCGGCTGAATTATTGACACCATGTCTGACCGGATATTTTCCGACATGTCGTTGCGTGTGCTGATCATCATCTTGTCCGTCCTTTGTTGTCTAGTAACTCATGGGAACTTGCCGCCCCTTGGTCTTCCAAATCTTTGGTATACCGCTGACGATTGTGGTTACGCTTCTTTTCTTTGGTCACTCAGACAGCCGAACCCTCTTCACCTTGGGGGTGTAGTGCGAGACTGGGCAGTGACCTATATTACGGACGACAGAGCGCTTTGGTTCAGAATCGATCGTTATAGATGTCGTCAGAAAGGCCAAAGGATGGCGATCTGATCATGGCCTGTGCCGCTTTTAGTTAGCGTGCTCAAGTATTGATCAAGTCCATCAGTCGTCGCTCGATCGCGGGATCGGCGTCGAACGCCCCGGTAAAGGTTCTCGTCACCATGGCAACGCCAGGTTTATTGACGCCACGGGTTGTCATGCATTGATGCTGTGCCTTTATGATTACGGCGACACCTCTTGGAAGGAGCGCCTGATCGATGCAATTGGCAATTTGCGCCGTCATAGTTTCCTGGGTTTGAAGGCGACGCGCATAGGCATCCACCACACGAGCCAGTTTACTTATTCCGACCACCCTATCGGCAGGCAGATAGGCGACATGCGCGGTGCCGGTGATTGGAACAACATGATGTTCGCAATGCGATTGGAAAGTAATATCGCGCAGCAACACGATGTCGTTATATCCATGAACTTCTTCGAAGGTGCGCGACAGCATGGCCGCGGGATCGGTTTCATAGCCGCTGAAAAATTCTGAATAGGCCTTGGCAACCCGTGACGGCGTATCCACCAGCCCCTCGCGGTTGGGGTCATCCCCGGCCCAGATGAGAAGTGTCCGCACGGCCGCTTCGGCGTCCTCTCGCGAGACCCCGTGCAATACTGTAGCCGTTTCGGTCAGAATTACTCCTGTATCCGATGATGTCGGTTGATCCAATGGTGCCATGATCTTTCCCCCCTGCTATGTGCGATTACGATTTTGAGTCTGTGTCTGCGTACAGCTCGACGTTGATGAATGTTCGGATCTAGGATTTGTCCATCTCAATGACCTGGCCGACAGCCGGAACGCCGCCTTCCTCTCCCCAGCGGGGTGAGGATTCGAGATGCACGCCCAGTTGATCGAGCATGCGCATGCAACTTTGATCGACAACGTCCTGCAGGGTCTTCGGCCTGTTATAAAACGCGGGTACTGGTGGGAAGATCACCGTACCCAGCCGTGTCAGCTTCATCATATTTTCCAGATGACCTGCATGCAGTGGCGTCTCGCGGACGGCAAGCACCAGTTTGCGGCGTTCCTTGAGAATAACGTCGGCGGCGCGGCTGATAAGATCGCCCGTATTGCCTGACGCGATGTTGGACATGGTCTTGATAGAACAGGGCGCGACGATCATACCCTCGCTGAAAAACGATCCCGACGAAATGGCCGCGCCGATGTTGCCGGGCGCATGAACTTCATGGGCTAGCTCATTAAGACGTCCGGGGTCCACGTCATGTTCCATCTTGAGCGTTAGCTTGGCGGACTGGCTCATCACCAGATGGATTTCCGTGTCCCCTTCGCTACGAAGCAGCTCCATCAGACGCCAACCAAAAATAGTCCCCGTGGCGCCGGTGATGCCGATGATACTTCTCTTCATGATGGGTTCTCCAAAGGTCGCGGGAAGGATGGGGATGGCTTACAGGAATACGGGGGCCGCGCCGATGGCAAGACCCCCGTCGTCTGAGCGGCGGATCACATGGTCGGGGGCATGATCACCGTGTCGATGACATGGATAACACCGTCGGAGGCGACCACGTCGGCCTTGACCACAGTGGCATTGTCGATCTTGACGCCCTTCATGGCGTCGACCGAAACCTTACTGCCCTGCACGGTGGCGACTTTCAGGGACTTGCCGGCGATATCGCTCGCCATGACCTTCCCGGGCAGCACGTGACAGGTGAGGATCGCGGCTAGCTTGCTTTTGTTTTCGGGCTTGAGCAGGGATTCCAAAGTACCGGCTGGTAGCTTGGCAAAGGCCGCGTCGGTCGGGGCGAAAACCGTAAACGGACCTTTTCCTTTTAGCGTTTTAACCAGCCCGGCAGCCTTAACGGTTGCAACGAGGGTGTTGAAAGAGTCAGCCGACACAGCAGTATCGACGATATCTTTCTTATGCTTACCGTGACCGTCTGCGTTGACAGTGACGGCACCAAACATGAGAGGGAGAGTGACGGCGAATACCGCTATGCGGGAGAGGAAGGTTGACATACTTGAAAGCTCCTTGAGCATAAATGTAAAGTTGCGTTTGCGTTCTCGTCGAACCCGCCGCTCGAGCAGATCAAAACCATATCACATCGAT
>CALIBP010000216.1 GCA_938048165.1 uncultured Alphaproteobacteria bacterium
GTATCGGGGTCGTGCGCACTATAGGCCGCGAAAGGGCGAACGGGTGGCCGTTTTAAGAGCTTGATCGTCGGATCGAACTTATCGATCCGGGCGCGCGCTTCTTCAAGATCTTCAACCTCCAGGCCAAAATGATCGAGGCCGCTCGTACGACCTTCGCGCCGCGGAATGATATTCATCCCGACATAGCCATCGCTTACGACAACCGCCCGCGCTGGACGCGGGTTCTTCGCAGTCTTCAGACCAAACAGCGCTTCGTAGAACTTTGCATTAATTGCGTAATGATCCGTACAGATCGCAATGTGATTCAATCGAGCAAACATAGGCCCATCCCGGCGGTGATCATCATTATTCAGCAAATCCTATCACAGCATTCTTTACCGCCCAACCAATTGAGAATCTACATTTGAAGTCCCGAGATGTCGTGATATCGTCACCTCGATTTAGACAAACATAAAAATTTTCAGGGAGATGATAATGAATCGATTATTGGTTGCTGCATTACCACTAGCAGGATTGGTACTGGCTGTCCCGGCCAATGCCGACGCCGTCGCTGATTTTTATAAGGAAAAAACTGTCACAGCCATTTCCGGTGGTGGTGCTGGTGGCGGTTTCTCTTTCGTCGCACGGGTTCTTGGCCGTCACATGGCCGACAACATTCCCGGCAAACCGACATGGGTTGTGAAAGCTATGCCTGGGGCCGGTGGCGCGCGTTCGATCAAATATATCGTCAATGCGGCAGCGCAGGACGGCACAACAATCGGAGCGGTTCTGCCGCCATCAATCATTTCACCATTGCTGCGCAAAAATGTTGGTTATGATTCTGCCAAGCTGCAATGGATCGGCTCGGTTACTGACCAGGCCTCTGTTCTGGTTGCCTGGAAAACCTCTCCCGCCAAGTCGCTTGAAAAAATCAAAAAAGTTCAAGTAACTACAGCAACATCCAGCAAATTATCGAGCGGTTATCTGTTCCCGGCCTGGATGAACGCAACCATCGGCACCAAATTCAAGATTATTCCTGGCTATCGCGGTGCTGACCGTCAAAACGCCGCCATGGAAACCGGCGAAGTCAATGGTCGCAGCAGCTTCTATAATAGCTTCAAAACAACCAAGCCGCATTGGCTCAAAGATAAGACGATCATCCCGCTTGTTTATATGGGACCAAAAACAGTGGACCTTAAGGGTGTCCCTTATATGATGGATTTGATGAAAACCAAGGAACAGCGCGAGATCGCCAACTTCCTGCAAACCGGCTCTAAAGTCGGCAACGGCTTCTTTGTCTCACCAGCTGTCCCCAAGGCACGTGTCATGGCATTGCGGGCTGCGTTTAACAAGACGGTTGCCAGCAAGGCGTTCCTGGCTGAAGCGAAAAAACGTAGCATGATCGTCGCACCGGTCCGCGGTGAGGAGCTTGATGCGATTGTCGCGGCGGCGATGAAAACGTCCCCGGTAACCATCAATAAATTCAAAAAGATGGTCAAAATCGACAAGTTGAAAAGCAAAAAGAAGAAATAGAACTGATGCCCGAAGGCACTGTTAAATTGTCAATTACGGAGGCGGATAGATTCCGCCTCCGTAATTTTGTCGACGCGCTCATTGCCGCCGATGAGCTTGAGATCGTCGAGACGCCTACCGAGCTTGCTGATCTCACGTCCCACATGGATGGCAATGAAAAAGCTGTCCTATTTCAAAAAGCCGGGCCAGAAGAGGCTGAGATTATCGGCAATGCCGGCGCAAGCCGATCTCGCCTGGCCCTCGCCTTTGGCGTTGCCGAACCTGATCTGTTACCAGAACTTCTGAAACGGCTCGCCACCAAGCAACCCATTAAGACCATTGATAAAGACGATGCACCGGTACAGGAAATCGTCTGGACCGGTGATGAGGCCGACTTCACCAAACTTCCGATACCGTTCCAGCATGGCCGCGACGGCGGGCCTTATCTCTCCGCGACGCTCGATTTCACGATCAACCCGGAAACCGGAATGACCAATCTTGGCTGCCGCCGCATGATGTTACGCGGCCGCCGTGAAGCAGGTGTTGATCTCAATGCCCCGAGTGACCTGCGGGCTATCTACGAAGCCGCTTCAGGACGCGGAGAAAAATTGCCCGTCAGCTTTGTCCTCGGCGCCCACCCGATAGATTATGTCGCTGCAACCATGAGAGTCCCGGTTGACGAGACTGAACTGCTCGCCTCCTTGCGCGGCGAACCGCTAAAGCTCGTTAAAAGCATCACCAATGACATTCTGGTTCCGGCTGATGCTGAGATGGTGATCGAGGGTTATCTAGACGAACATGGCTATGTCGAAGACGAAGGACCATTCGGAGAATTTGCCGGCTATTACGGGGTGATGAAAAAGAATCCGGTCTTTCATTTGACTGCCATCACCAAGCGCTCAGACGCTTTATTCCAGACCGCCACAATCAGCGGGCCTTATATCGGGCGCACGGACACTGCCGTTCTCAACACGTTAAAATCGGAGGCTGTCGTCTGGCGGGCCCTGCAAACAGCCATCCGCGAGCCGGTAGCCGTCAACGCGACCGGTGCTGGAGCCGGTATGTTCAATTTGCGGATATCAATGCGACCCCGTGTCCCCGGCGAAGCACAAAACGCCATCGCCGCCGCCTTTGGCTGTCTTGCCAATGTGAAGAACGTGTTTGTGGTCAATGACGACATTGATATTTTTGACAATGACCAGATGGAATGGGCATTGGCGACACGCTTTCAGCCCGACCGGGACCTCGTGGTACAGGGCGGCATGCGAACCCTGCCACTCGACCCTTCTCTTTACGGTGCCAGGGTTGGCTCTAAAGCAGGGTTTGATTTGACCATCCCTAACGACAAGAGAAGTTCGATCGAATTCACGGTCCCGGCACCCCCGACAATGTCTGGCGAAAAGTTCGAGAGTGTTCGCGCCGCCCTTGAGGACGGACCGAAGAGCTACGAACAGCTTATGGCCGCGATCGGTACCCGCGATGGCCGCGACGTCGTTCTGGCACTCGATGAAATCCGTTCGGAAGGAAATCTCAGCCGATTGAAAGAGGGCGAATACTGCCTAAGTGATAAGGGCTGATAAAACAGAATAACCAGGGCGGCGCTAAAACGATGGCTGATCAGTTTTTCGACACGATCCCTGCCTTCACGGAATTCAAGGAAGTCGTCCAGAAAGATCGATACCGACCCTTGCCCGAAGACTGGCTCATCGGCGTCGCTGATGTCGTCAACTCCACAGGTGCTTTGCAGGCCGGACGGTACAAGGCTGTAAAAACTGTCGGTGCCAGTGTCATATCCGCGATCATGAATCTCGATAGAGATGCGTCCTTCCCTTTCGTCTTTGGTGGCGATGGTGCCGCGTTCGCCGTGCCAGAAAGCCGTCAAGATGACGTTGCTGAAGCCCTTGCCGGGTGTCAACGCTGGGCAGAGGAAGAGATTGATCTGGAACTACGCGCTGCGCTGGTACCGGTGCGCGATGTTTTGGCCGCCGGCAAACAGGTAAGCGTCGCCCGATTTCAGGTTTCGCCGGGTGTCGCCTATGCAATGTTTTCTGGTGGCGGAATCGCCTGGGCCGATGCCGCTATGAAAGCTGGTGACTATACCATCGACCCGGCGGCACCGGGTACCCGTCCCGATCTCAACGGACTGTCCTGCCGCTGGCGGCCAATGGAATCACAGAACGGCGAAATTCTCTCGTTACTGGTTATCCCACGCGATCCTGAAACCGAAGTCGAATTTGCAAAACTGGTCGAAGAAATTCTCTCGATCCTGAACCGCGAAGCCGAGCGTGATGGACATCCTGTCGCCCCGGATGGACCGACCTATTCTTGGCCACCCCAGGGACTAGGCATTGAAGTCAGCGCGTCACGGGGTACGAAGTCTAAACTCAGCCGTACGCTCGCCATTATCGGGGAACAGGCGGTACCCTGTTTTCTCGAACTGTTTGGTGGTCGGCTCAAACGCTTCGATCCCGCGCGTTACAAGCTTGAAACCACGCAAAACACGGATTTTCGCAAATATGATGACGGACTCAAATTGACCGTCGATTGCAAAACGGAAACGATTTCAGAGATCGAGAAAATTCTCTCAGCGGCTCAGGAAACCGGCACGGCCTTTTTCGGCCTTTATCGACAGGATAGCGCTGTAATGACCTGCATCGTCCCATCACCCTTTACCAACGACCACATCCATTTTGTCGATGGTGGTTCGGGGGGATATGCACTGGCCGCCGTGCAGCTCAAAAAAGCCATAGCGGCAGCCAGCGATTAAACCTTAAGCGTCACACGTGGTCTTCGAGCCAGTCCATCAGCATCGGCATCTGATGAACCCAGCAGTCATGGGAACAATGCACCGTGCCGCCTTCTTTGGGGTCATCATAGATATGCAACGTTTTGTCCTCAGCGCCGATTTCGCTAAACAGCTTTTTGGCGCCTTCGACGTCCATAAGCTTGTCCATCGATCCGTGAGTCATGATGGTCGGCACTTTGATGTTCTGAGCGATCCCTTCCATCGTGAAATCTTTTAGCAGGACCTGTGCCTCTTCATCCGTCACACCACCCAGCAACCGCTGGACGGTCGGTCGCAAATGTTCGTAATGAAGGTACAGATCATCAAGAATCGAATAACAGCCACACCAGGAAATGAGCGCCTTGATACGATCCTCAAACGCTGCGACGCGCGGTGCATAATACCCTGCCATCGAAATACCCATTAGCGCTACACGATCAGGATCGATCTCTGGCCGCGAGAACAGATAATCAAAACTAGCTTTGCCCGGCACTTCGTAATCGGGCCGTGTCGGGATGTTCTTCACATACATTGAGGAGCCACGTCCGGGGGTGTCGACGAGCAGCATCGCATAACCGCGCTCGCATAATTCACTACCGCCAAAGTAAATCTCTTCAGCAAAAGCATCTGCCCCACCAATGAAAAATACCGCCGGCCATTTCTCGGTCTTTGGATTGCGCGGGTGACAGAAATACCCTTCGTAAACTTCATCGCCGCAGGGGACTTCAATTACTTCAATCTTGGGATCGTTATATTTTGCGCCTGCCCGAAAGCATTCCTGGGACTTCAAGAAACGTTCACGCTTGTCATCATTGCGTTCGATGGTCAGCAATACATCCGACATCCGCCAATACTGATTGGCGGCATAATAATATTTCATCGCTGTGCGGGTGTGACCGGCTGCTTCTGCTTTCTTGGCGCGCGCCTCGGTATCCTCGGCTTTATCGATCCAGGCCTGCTCAAACGCATCTTTATCGCCGGGTTCAATGTCCTTCAGAACACGCGAAATTTCGAACACATCGCCGCCGCCATAAGCGGCCTCCGCAACGGTCCGCAATGTCTGCGAACCCATGCCTTCGGTGGGAAAGAAAAAGTCGATCATAACGCCTCCAGGGTAAAAATCGTAAGTTGCCCTATTTCTATCGTGGAAGCTGTCCTACGTCGAGACAACGGGTGGTCGATTTTGATAAATGGCATACCAGAGCGTGGCACCAACCGCCAAAACCAGAAACGGGATGGCGCCAATATTGACGACATCCCAGCCGAAGAAATGCACCAACGCGCCGGACGACAGGGACAAAACCGATACAAAACCATAGATCAGAAAATTCATCGCGCCCTGTGTCTTCGCCCTCTCCGACACGGTATAGGCCGTCGTCATCAGCGAGGTCCCTGCGGTAAAGGCGAAGTTCCAGCCAATGCCCAGCAGCAACATTGAAAGCCAGAAATGGGCGACCTCAATCCCTGCAAGTGCCACCGCAACACAAACGAACTGTAGCGCCAGACCAGCAATAATCATTTTAACCTCACCAAATTTATTGATCAGGTGACCGGTCACGAAGCCCGGCGCAAACATTCCAAATATATGCCATTCGATGACAAAGGCGGTATCGGCAAACTGGTGATGGGCATGGGCCATTGCGATGGGGGTTGCCGTCATCAAGAAATTCATCACGCCTTGCGAGATCATCGCGGCTGTTGCGGCAACCAGAAACACCGGCTGCTTCATGATCTCCATCATCGGTCGCCGGGGGCCAGCGCGTTCTTGCGGAGTCAGTTTCGGAATATCGAGAAACAGCAGGACCAGGATCGCCAGCAAAGTCACGCCGGTTAAAATGAGATAAGCACCAACAAATGGTGTCGAGGTGACCATGTGCTGCCCGATCTTAGCAGATTCAGGTCCGAGAAACCCCGAGACCACACCACCCGCCAGCACCAAAGAGATTGCCTTGCTTTTAAAGTCCTCGCTCGCAACATCCGCTGCGGCAAACCGATATAGCTGCGCAAAACCAGCGAACAATCCAAACAAAAAGGCGCCGAAAGAAAACAACCAGAAATTGGATTGCAGAACCGCATAGGCACTTAATAAACCGCTGATCACCCCGATCACTGAGCCAAGAATGAAGCCTGCTCTTCGCCCGACACGGCGCATAAATAACGAAGCTGGTATGGTCATCACCGCCGTCCCAACGATCACCAACGATGTCGGTAGCGTGGCGAGCCCTTTATGAGAAGCAATGCTGTAGGCAATCAACGGTGCTGTCGCGATCAACAGCGACCGCCCGGTTCCGAAAAGAACCTGACAGGTCGCCAGCACAAGGACATTTCTTTTTTCTCTGGTCATGAGCGCGTCGCCATCCTTCTACTCTGGAAACCCGAACAACCGCGCAGGATTGTCGACCAGAATTTTTTTTGCCATTGCTGGCGACCCAGACCAATCAATCATCTGCTGCAATAGATCGGCATCGTTGGGCATCACGCCTCTGTAATTGGGATGTGGCCAGTTGCTGCCCCAAATCAATCGATCCGACCGGGCTCCGATCAAAGCTTCGATAAAGGGCCGCATATCATCATAGGGCGCACCAGTTGCTGACTGACGGTACCAGCTGCTGAGTTTGACCCAACAATTCTCGGTGTTCTTAACGAGGTTAAGTAGCGCGAGGAACCCTTCACAATCAGCGCCTTGTCTACCAAGAGGACGCCCCTGATGATCAATTACAAAATCAGTCTGCATGGTTTCCAGTAAGGGTGTAAGGCGGACAATTTCATCGACATTGCCGAAATGCAGCAACACCATCCAGCCCAGCTCCTTTGCCCGCCCCGCCATCGTCGCCAGATGTTCTGTGCCGTAACCGGCTTTGGAGGTCGTCGAAAGCCGCAAACCACAAATACCTATGTCCTTAAAGGCCTCCAGCTCGGCGTCTGAAACATCAGGGGGTACCAGGACAATGCCCCGCCCCTGGTCGCCGAGATTTCGTACGGCATCAACCGTGACCCGATTATCATTGCCATGAGCACTCCCCTGGACGATGACAGCGCGGTCAATACCGAGCACACCCATCATATTTCTGAAAGTCTCGATGGTGCACTCTTCCGGCGTATAGCCGCGTCGTTCTGACAGGCTAAACCTGTCAAACGGCCCCATGATATGCACATGACAATCGCAAGATCCTGTTGGGGGCAGTGTTTTGGGTGCGCGCCAATTTGGGTCTGGTGGCTGACAGGGTTTGGTCATACAGCCATTTAAGGTCTAAACGCACAGCTTGTCGACGGGCCGACCTCAATGTTACCGTTTTTCCAAGAATATAAGAGAACGGCAAAACAGGGGGATTTAGATCATGGATAAAAAACTAGTTTTAGGATCGGCAGCAGCATTTGCCTTAGCCATGACTTTTGGCAATGCAACGATAAAGGCTGATGAAGTAGCAAACTATTTTAAGGATCGCGTCGGCATTATGGCCGTAGGATTTGGTCCCGGTGGCGGTTACGACAGATATTCCCGTCTCGTGGTCAACCATTTTGGCAAGCATATGCCGGGCAAACCGACCTATGTGCCGCAATTCATGCCGGGTGGTGGCAGCCTAAAAATGGCGAATTATACATACAACATCAGCCCGAAGGACGGATCCTTTATTGGGCTAGCCTCACCGATGCTGCCCATCTTCCAGCTTATTCGCAGCAAAGGTTTCAAGCTCGACGTCCGCAAGCTGAGTTGGATTGGCCGATTGGCGACGCAAAAGCACGTAATGATGGTACGCGCCGATACTGGTATTAAAAACCTCGATGATCTGAAGAAGACGGAAGTCGTCGCCGCGGCCAGTGGTCTCGCCAGCCCGACCTATATGTTCCCGGCATTCCTCAATAGTGCGCTCGGCACCAAATTCAAGATCATCAAAGGCTATAAAGGCTCCGCAGGAACACGCCTTGCCATGGAGCGCGGCGAAGCCAAAGCCCTCACATCCGGCTGGATTTCCTGGAAATCCAGCGTGCCGCAATGGATTGAAAGCAAGTTCATAATCCCCGTGGTCGAGCTCGGATTCGACAAATCACCCGACCTGCCAAAGGACGTGCCCTTAATTCTTGATCTCGCCAAAACGAAAGCGGATCGCGACTTTATGGAATTCATGATGGGCCCCACCATTACGGGACGCGCCATCTTTGGACCACCCGGCATTCCAAAGGCACATCTTGAGGCGCTGCGAGGGGCCTACGACAAAATGGTCAAGGACCCGGCCTTCCTCGCGGAAGCAAAAGGCCGCAAGGTCGAGATTCATCCGATGGGTGGAGCCGAAATAGCCGAACGTGTCACCAAAACCGCGTCCGCATCACCCGCGGTGGTAAAGCGGGCCAAAGAAGCTCTCGGCTTTAAATAGGCGACAGCCCTCACCGACAAGAAACCCCGCTCGCCTTCGGTGGGCGGGGCTTTCTAACCGTTATCAATTTAAAAAGTAATGTCATGAAGATTACCGATATCAAGCTTGAACCCTGCATCATGCGCAAAGAGGATCCGACCTGGCGCTTCGCCCTTGGTGCCAGCCCGATCACCGAAGGGCTGGTGGTTTCCATCGAAACCGATAAAGATATAACCGGTTATGGCTATGCCTCCGCCACCGCCCATATGGGCGCGAGTATGGAAGGGCTGACCGGGACACTTGAACGACTTATCCCCCACGTCAAAGAACACGACGCGCTATCAATGGCATCCATCCGCGTGACCATGGACCGAGCATTGTCCGGAAACAATCAGGCGAAAGCCGCGATTGATAACGCGTTATTCGACCTGGCCGCCAAAACAATGAATGTCCCTTTGCATCGTTTATTCGGTGGCGCCATACGCACAGAATTTCCTGTGCTTCGCATTCTCGCCATCAAACAGCCAGATGAAATGGCGGAACAGGCGCAGATACTTTTTGACCAAGGTTATCGCTATTTCAAAATCAAGGTTCATGGCGAAGTTGATCTCGATATCGCCCGCGTTGCCGCCATCCGCAAACGTCTCGGTGACGCAGCCAACCTGACGGTCGATGCCAACCAGGCCTACTCGCCGAAAGACGCTATCGCTGCTCTCAACGGCATGGCTGAATACCGCATTGATCTCGTCGAACAACCGGTCGCCATTGATGATTATAAGGGCATGAAGCTCGTTACCGACTCGGTGCCTGTTACGGTCGAAGCGGATGAAAGCGCGGGCTCCATCCAGGAGGTCGCCTATCTGGTCGAGCATCGCATTGTCGATGCCGTCAGCCTGAAGGTCGCCAAACTCGGCGGGCTTTGGAACACCTTGACCGCCGCACAGATTTGTAAAACCGGCAATATAAAATACCGGTTCGGGGCGCATGTCGGCTCGCGTCTGCTCAATGCGCATGCCATGCAGTTAGCCGCCGCGCTCCCTGAGATCTGGTATGCCAGCGAGTTTGGGGAGTTCGCCCGACTGCTCGACGACCCGTTTGAAGGCATTGATGTTGAAGACGGCGTCATACACCTGCCGGAGGCCATTGGCGCAGGTGTCCGACCTATCGGAACTAATCAGTAATGGACAAGAAGAGCTTGAATGCTCTTTTAAAACCACGATCCGTCGCCGTGGTAGGCGCCTCGCCGCGAAGTAACGTTGGCGGCCGCATGTATCGCAATATGATCAGTGCAGGGTTTGAAGGCGATCTCTTTCCGGTCAATCCAAATTACGATGAGATCAACGGCGCCGAATGTTTCCCGAATATTGATTCTTTGCCGATGGTACCGGACTGCGTGTCATTCGCGGTGCCGTATCAGGCCGTGTTTGAGCCATTGGAGGCGGCGGCTAGACGCGGTGTCCGATCCGCCGTCGTCGTCGCAGAAGGATTTGACGATGCCGCGACCGATGCAGGGCGTGAACGGCAGAAACGACTGGCGCAGATTGCCAATGATCACATCATGGCCGTTTCCGGCCCAAACTGCATGGGACTCATCGGCCTAAAAGCCAAATTTGCAACGGCTTTTACCAACTTACCCAAAGGTCTCGTCACAGGGTCGGTTTCTGTCGTTTCGCAATCCGGCGGGCTATTGAACGCGGTGATCGAACTTGGCCACAACCGCACGCTGGGTTTCAACTACCTGCTCTCCGCGGGCAATGAGGCGGTTGTCAGCAGTGCAGATTTTATTGACTTCCTTGCCGACGATCCGGGAACTTCGGTCATCCTCAATATTGTCGAAGGCATAAAGGATGGTGACCGATACCGGCAGGCCCTTTCCAGAGCAGTTACCCGGAAACCCGTGATCGTCCTTAAGCTCGGCCGAACCGATGCCGGACGAGGTGCCGCCCTTGCCCATACCGGCAATCTCGCCGGCAAGCAGGCGATCTATGACGGCGTGTTCAAAGAGAGTGGCGCTACACAGGTCCGAACGATCGATGAACTGATCGAAACCGCCGCTTTCTTCTCCCGCGTTAAGCCGCCCAAAGGAGATCGTATATTTGTGTTTTCCGTGTCCGGCGGCGCCACTGTTCTGGCCGGCGACCTCGCTCAAGACGCAGGTCTCAACATGCCGCCAATCAGCAGGAAAACCGACAGAGCATTGCAGAAAATTCTTGAAGTCGAGCACCCGTTTCAGAATCCGATGGACGTCGTCGGCGCACCCAGACTGGCCAAGGGCGACAACCTCACCCGCGTTCTCAATGTCCTCAAGGCTGATCCGAATTATGATCTCATTGCCTTTGTCATGGTGGCGCAGCGCGAGCTTTCCGAGAGCCATCGCAGGTTACAGGAACAGTATCAGGCGGTAGCCGAAAAATCAGCAAAACCGATTGTGCTGATTTCAGAAATGAACTGGCAACCGGCAGAACGCCCGACACTCGATGGACCGTTTATTTCCGGAACCCTCGATCTCGGCATGAAAGCGCTAAAGAATCTCGTGGATTTCGGCGCCCATCAACGGCAAAACGGCAAACGACGACGCAAGAGAAAAAAGCCATGAGCGGGTTTCCGCTATGACCCCGATTGCTGTTATAGTGACCCTATAATAAAGAGTGACGAATGACCTCACTCATAAGATCAAGACAGACCTAAAAAATAACAGGAGGCACCTAAAGATGAAGACAACACTTATATCGAAAACCGGGCTGCTCGCTGGCGGCCTGGCACTACTCGCCGCAGCAAGTATTCCGACCACAGTCAGCGCGCAATCGATCCTCACCTATAACGGCAAGGACCGCGAGGCCAAGCTGATCGCCGGCGCCAAGAAAGAAGGCGCCCTCACAATCTATTCAGCCCTGACCGTTAATCAGGCATTGCGTCCTTTGGCCGACGGATTTCAGAAGAAATATCCGTTTATCAAGGTTAATTTCTGGAGGGGATCAAGCCGCAAGATTGCCCAGAAAGTTCTCGCCGAACGACGCGCTAACTCACTGGTAGCCGATGTTCTCGAAGGCAGCGGACTCTCGCAGATCATGGTCAAGGCAAAGGGTGTTGTTCCATTCTCAACCCCCTACGCCAATAACATTTCCAAAAAATATCGCGATGAAAATAATCTGTGGGTCGCCAGCCGCTTTAGTTATTTTGGCACAGCCTATAACCAAAAGATTATTCCGGCTGGTACGCAGCCCAAGACTTACGCCGACCTGCTGGACCCGAAATGGAAGGGCAAAATCGCCTGGCGCATCGGTTCGGAAACCGGTGCTTTACTGTTCATTTCCAATCTGCGGATCGCGATGGGCGACAAAGCGGCAACGGCCTATTTCGCCAAACTGTCCAAGCAGGGTTTAATTAATTTCAAAGGTAGTGCCCGGACCCTGGTGAACCGGGTCGTTGAAGGTGAATATCCGCTGGCTATTCAGATATTTGCCCATCATCCAGTCATTAGTGCCAAGAAGGGCGCCAAAATCGGCGTCCAGATGATGCAACCGGTCCCCTCGGTCAACGGGACAATCATGGTGCCAAAGGACGTCAAAAACGCACACGCTGCCATGCTGTTCATCGATTACTATCTGTCAAAAGCCGGACAGAACGTTCTCAAAAAAGCGCGCTACTTCCCGGTGGTTAACGGCATCAACCCACGCGAGGAGTTGACGTCAATCACACCGCGTCTGGCAAATTTGAATGAGAACTATGTCAAACCAGAGACCCTGTTCAAGTTGCGTAAGGGCTCACAGAACATCTTTAAAAAATACTTCAAGCACGGCAAAACCGTCGTCGTGAAGCGTAAAAAGAAGAAAAAGAAGAAACAATAATCAGGTCAACCTATGCACCGCTCGGGGCAATGAATGCCTCGGGCGGTCATCATTCTTATGAGTACTAATCCGTGACAACGCCCAATCGCACGGTCAATAACGGCTTTCTTTCAAGGAGCAGGCTCAAAAACCTGTTTGGTATTTCACCAATCGTGGTTGTGCTGGCCTCGATCCTGCTCGTCCTGATCATGCCCGCCGTGATCTTCCTGTTTCAGTCGAGCCTGCATGAAACCCAGTTCGACGGATCCTTCGGTGCCTTCACGTTTCAATATTATGTGGATCTGATCACCAATGATCAGTTTCTCAATAATTTAACCAACGCGACCATTTATGCCGTTGGCTCCGCCGCCGTCGCGATCAGTATCGGCGTTCTGCTGGCCTGGATTGTCGAGCGCACCAACACCCCAGGCGGTAGCTGGGTGCTTATTATCTCGATTATTTCGCTGGGTATTCCGAGCGTTCTTTATACGATTTCCTTTCTCATGCTGCTCGGCAAGGTCGGGCCAGTTAATGAGATCCTGATGTGGATTACCGGTGCGGAAGATCCGCTACTCGACGTTTATTCCCTTTGGGGCATGATCATCATCGAGGGCATTGAGTTTGCCCCGCTATCCTACCTGCTGCTCTCGTCAGTATTCCGCTCAAACGACGCGTCGTTTGAGGAAGCCTCGATGATGTCAGGGGCAGGAATCTTGCAAACGTTTCGTAATATCACCTTCCGGCTGGCGCAACCCGCCATCCTCGCATTGCTAATCCTGATCTTTATCCGCGCCTTTGAATCATTTGAAACGCCAGCCTTGGTTGGCTTACCGGGCAACGTGTCGGTCATCACAACCGATATTTACGAGAGTATCGATGAAGTGCCTGCGAATTACGGACAGGCCGGAGCGTTTTCTGTCGTTCTCCTGTTTATCGTTGGCGGGTTACTGATCTGGTACAACAGACTGTCGCGAAACGCTGAGAAATATCAAACGATTACCGGCAAGGGTTTTCGCCCACGGGTAATGGATCTCGGTAAATGGCGCTGGCTGACAGGCGCTATCCTAGCACTTCTCTTCATGATCATTATCGGATTCCCCATCGGTATCGTGCTCTGGGTATCGATGGTTCCCTATTATGACGGCGTTAGCCTGGAAGCGTTGAAGCTCTTTACCTTCGACAATTACCGGACCGTTTTTAACTCCCGCTCCTTCCACGACTCAATCGGCAATACGGTGATCATGGGGGCTGCCGCGGCCAGCATCGTTGCGCCGTTTACCGCCTTATGCGCTTGGTTGACGGTGCGTCGTTATAAAGGCGCCTGGATACTCGACCAGCTGGCAACATCACCGTTGATCTTCCCGGCAATTGTCATGGGCGTCGCCTTCCTGCAGGTCTTCCTCAACATGCCCTTTGGGCTGTATGGCACGCTGCTCTCCATCATCCTGGCATCAATGGTGCGCTACCTCCCCTACGGTATGCGTTACTCCTATGCGGGGATTCTGCAAATCCATACTGAGCTCGAAGAAGCCTCGTCAATGTCCGGGGCCCGCCAGACCACGACCTTTTTGCGCATCGTTATGCCGCTGGTGGCCCCGGCGATGGTGACATGCTGGCTGTTTGTCTTTCTGGTATCGGTAAAAGCCGTTTCCATTCCGATCCTGCTGGCCGGTCCGAAATCACAGGTCGTCGCCATCACCCTGTTTGATATGTGGGAGAACGGCATCACAAACGAGCTGGCCGCGATGGGCGCCACCTGGACAGGCTTTATGACCATCATCAGCCTGATTTTTTACATGCTTGCAAAACGTTATGGACTTTCCGTCCGATAGAAAGCCGAAGGAATAGATGCTTAAGGTCGAGAATTTATTCAAACAATATACCAGTGAGGATGGTACGCCGGGCGGCGGTGTCCTGGGGGCCAGCTTCGACGTTGCCAATGGTGAACTATTTACGCTGCTCGGTCCGTCGGGCTGCGGCAAGACCACCACGCTGCGGTCAATTGCTGGTCTGGAACAGCCGCAGGGTGGGCTAATCAGCCTGATGGACACCGTGCTCTACGATGCAGATAAACGCGTCAATATTCCGATGTATGAGCGCGATATCGGCATGGTGTTTCAGTCCTACGCCATCTGGCCGCATATGAATGTTTATGAGAATGCTGCCTACCCACTCAAAGTCTCCAAGGGCAAACGCCTGTCCTCATCCGAGATGAGGGAGAAAGTCCGCCATGTTTTGGAACTGGTCGGTCTGGAAGATTATATCGAGCGGCCCTCGACACAACTATCTGGCGGCCAACAGCAACGTCTTGCTTTAGCGCGGGCCCTGACCCGAGAACCCGGCCTCCTGCTGCTCGATGAACCCCTTAGCAATCTGGACGCTCAACTCCGCGAACAGATGCGATCCGAGCTTAAACGTCTGCAGCGCGAGACCGGCGTCACCGCGATTTATGTTACCCATGACCAGTCCGAAGCCCTCGCGATATCCGACCGCATCGCCGTGATGAATGACGGGCTGATCATGCAGATCGGCAGTCCGAAAGACATTTACGAGCGTCCGACATCCGAGTTTGTCGCCAACTTTATCGGCACCACCAACCTGCTGCGCGGTGCCCTCAATGCCGACATCAAGGCCGGTAATGAAGCACCCGTTGAGACACCGCTTGGCAAACTCCAATGCACTTTCACGGCAGATGTTTCGGCAACACCGACCGTCGGTGTCGTCATTCGGCCGGAAAACATCGTCATCGCCAAAATCGGAGACGACAAGGCCGCCGCCCTGCCTGCCATCAATCGCTGTGATGGAGCCCTGTTAACAGAGACCTATCTTGGCGAGATTGTTGAATATGAGGTGAGCGTTGGCGAGGAGACAGTTCTGATCCGGACAAAACCCACCGAGTCTCTCGCACCACAGGATGCGGTCACGCTACATTTTCCGATACCCCAGACACTGGCGTTAATCGAAAAATCGACTTAAGTCCCTTTTCCCAACAAAGAGGAGCCTGACGATGAGTACGCAGATAACCGAGAAGGCCTCTGAGCAGTTACTCGATATTGCTAAACCCTGGGATGGCGATGAGGCCATCAAGCCAACATTCTTTTCACTCCGCGCCCAGCTGCTGGATGCGGGTAATACGGAGGAACCGCTCGCGGTTGGTGATCATCTCTGGGTCAAGATCAAGGTCTATGCCAAAGGTGGTGAAAACAAACTGCATGCCCACCCGCATCAGGATCACAGCTTTATTGTCCTCGACGGCGAAGCGCAGTTTCACGGGCCTCGTGGCGAAGAACGAATCCTGAAACGCAATGACGGCATTTTGCTGCCAGCCGGATCCTATTACTGGTTCGAAACCATCAGTGAAGAACCGCTGGTCATTCTTCGGCTTGGCGCCTGCAGCCATGATGGACACCCGGACACGCGCATTATGGATGACGGCGTGCCCAAAGTACGCCGCGGTCGAGACGAGACATTCATTTCGGAA
This sequence comes from uncultured Alphaproteobacteria bacterium, assembly GCA_938048165.1. GTDB lineage: Bacteria > Pseudomonadota > Alphaproteobacteria > MPNO01 > UBA2964 > UBA2964. Next base: position 15,937 of record CALIBP010000216.1, read on the forward strand.
AATGTAAAATACCGCGATGGCGCGTTCTACGAATAGCGTCCCCACCTGTCACCGGAAGGAACGACCATGCCTTATGCCACCGTACGCGGCGTCCAGATCAATTACAAAATCCTCGGCACGGATGGTCCGTGGGTTGCCATAAATCCTGGCGGGCGGCGCGAATATAAGGAGGTCGAGGACCTCGCAGGACGCACCGCCGCCAAAGGCTATCGCGTCATGTTGCATGACCGCCGCAATGTCGGGGCGTCTGATATCACCCTAAATTCAGAAGAAACCGAGGAAGCCGTCTGGGCCGATGACCTGCATGAGCTTTTAAAACAGCATGACGCCCTGCCCGCCTTTGTCGGCGGTTCGTCATCGGGTGCGCGTATGTCCATGCTGTTTGGACTACGCCATCCCGAAGCGACACGCGGGCTTTTACTGATGCGGGTCACCGGGGGTGCCTTTGCCGCCGGGCGTCTGCCGGAAAATTATTACGACCAGTTCATTCGCGCGGCAGAGGCTGGCGGCATGGCGGCGGTCTGCGAAACTGAAGCCTATGACGACCGGATCAAAGCCAAACCTGAACATCGCGACACGCTGATGGCTATGGACCCCGCGGAATTCATCGAAACATTGCAAAAGCTGCGCGAATTGTTCGTCGCCGGCGCAAACCTGAACGTCATGGGCATGACCGATGAAGAGCTGAACTCGATCACCGCCCCGACCATCGTTATCCCGGGCAATGACAATACCCACGCTTCTGAATCTGCGGGCAATGCGCACCGGCTCATCCCGGGTGCAGAATTACACAACCTGCCGCTGGAATTTCAGGATGTCGATGTTGTGTCGTTCGACGACTGGGAACCTTACTACGACGAAATCGCCGAAACCTTCGACGGCTTTATGCAAAAGACCATCGCGGCGGAATAGGCTGTAATCGACGATTACAGCCCGTAAAACGCCCGCGCATTGTCGTTGAGGATTTTATCGGCGGCGGCGGCTGACACCTTGCCATCGTCACGCAGCTTACGAAGCGCTTCGATCTCGGCGGAGGTGTCAGCATGGCCATAATCGGTGCCGACCAGCAGCGTGTCCTCGCCGGAATATTTCATCACCCAGTCGAGGTCGTCGGTTACCTGACAGGCCACATAGATATTGTTGTCTGCCATGATGGTGTCAGACAGCTCACGTCCACGTCGGCCAAAACGAATGTCCATGTCGTTGAGGGCATAGGGAATCCACTGCGCACTCACCTCAACAAAT
>CALIBP010000217.1 GCA_938048165.1 uncultured Alphaproteobacteria bacterium
CCTGCTGACAGCTTCAACTCAATCTCACGCAGCAGATTCCATATGTCTTCGTCCGAATGTCGCTTCCGTGCCATCGTATCCTCCCCTAACTGGAAAAAAATAATGGCCCTGTTTTAGGGGAGAAGGACACCGGCGACTGACGCAAGCTCGTGGCTACCGCGCCAGATCATTGCCGCGGCAACGTAAACAATTAGCAGAAGCCCGATATAGCCAATCCAGTGGTGCTTCATTAGCAGCTTGGCAATCATGGTGGCACCGACCCCCATCAGAATAACCGAAAGGGAAAGCCCGATGACCATCGCCGTCATGTGATTATTGGCGGCCCCCGCCACGGCTAGGACGTTATCAAGTGACATCGAAATATCGGCAATCGCCACCTGCATAATAGCGGCACGCAGTGACTTGCGGCTTCCATCCGCCGTAATGCTTTCCGCGCTAGCGCCCTCGGCCTCTCGCATTGCCTGCGCAATCGCTTCTTCCCGCAGATCGCGATATAGTTTCCAGCACACCCAGAGCAGCAAGAGCCCGCCAGCCAGTGTCAGACCGATGATGTTGAGAAGTTCCATCGTCACGCCAGCGAAAATTATCCGCATCACCACCGCCAGCGCGATGCCGTAAACAATCACCCTCTTGCGGTATTCAGGGGCAACACCCGCCGCCGCCATGCCGACGACAATGGCATTGTCACCAGCGAGCACCAGATCAATTAAGATAACCTGGCAAATTGCGATAAATTCTGGGTAGGTGCCCTCAAACATGGCGCCGGACGATAAAAACTGACAACAACGAACCTCATATCTTCAATGGCTTATCATCAAGACATTGAATTCCCCTTCCGCATAAATGACGCCGATTTACTGGTGTTTCAAGGGGTAAGTCATTTTTTGATTACAACGCACCTCTAGCCTAGTTTTTACCCTGCGTCGAGACCATGACGTCCGTCGACCATTGTGACGCGACCTGTTTCATGGCATCACCAATTTAATTCACTAGGGAGGGAAGCAATGGTTAAACCAATTCGCCGCGTTGTCACGGGTCACGACGCCGATGGCAAAGCCATCGTCATCATGGACAGCAACGCCACCAATATCGTCAAATCCGAGCACCGACCGGGGGGGCGAACCAATCTTTGGCGGACGACATCGATGCCAGCCTGCTATGGCGGTGATAAAGATGAGGCTGATGCCCATTTTGATGTTGAACCGCCGCCCAATGGCGTCAATTTTCGTATTTCGGAATTTCCACCCGAAGATCCAGAGGTCATGGCCAAGCTCGATGGTACCAAGGCATTTGCTGATGTCGGCGCTGCCCATCGGATCGTGCAGGGCGCGCGCCACCCCTTCATGCACCGAACTGAGACCGTCGATTATGGAATCGTTCTGGAAGGCGAAATCGATATGCTAATGGATGACGAAGACGTCCACCTCAAAGCCGGGGATATCATTATTCAGCGCGGAACCAACCATGCCTGGGCAAATCGCTATGACAAATTATGCCGAATAGCCTTCATCCTGATCGACGGCGTCGATGAAGACGGTAAGAAACGCGACGGCTGATCCAACAATTATGTCACCCGAAACACCAATCGAGAGCTGGGAAGCGTATTACAAAAAAACCGGGGCGCGACCGCCACGCGAAACGCTGCTCTTCGCACTCGATAAGTTCGAGGCTGAACACCCGGACAATGAGCAGCCGCTGAGGGCAATTGACCTCGGCTGCGGCAATGGCCGCGACACGGTGGAATTGCTGCGGCGTGGCTGGCAGGTTTTTGCCGTTGATGCCGAGCAATCAGCAATTGACGGGCTGCGCGCCCGCGACGAGGTCGGTGATGATGTATTGCTGAAAACCGCGACATCCCGGTTCGAAGAGATTGAGCTTCCGGAATCAGAGTTGATCAATTCCAGCTTTGCCCTGCCACTGGTGTCTCCGCAGGATTTTCCAGACCTATGGGACAAAATGCTCTTGGCTCTCGTTCCCGGCGGTCGGATAAGCTGTCAGCTGTACGGTGATCGCGATAGCTGGGTTGGCAATCCAGGCATTACCTTCTTCGCCCAGAGCGCGATATATGCCCTGCTCTACCCTCTTAACGTCGAATATTTCCGCGAGGAGGAAGACGACAGCACGACACCCCGTGGCCGGCAAAAACACTGGCATATCTATCATATAGTTGTGCAGCGACCTTATTAAGCCCGCCTAGGAGAAATACTCCGGAAGTGCGGCAGCAACATTGGCACGAACCCGCTCTGCGACCGACTGATCAACATCAGGGCGTACGAATTTCTGGCCGGTGACCGTTTCATAGAGGGCAATATACTTATCGCTGAACTCACGGATTGTTTCCTCGGGGATTTCCGGGATCGGATCTTTATAAGGATCGCACCTACCAGCAATCCACAAACGCAAAAATTCCTTATCGAGGCTTTCGGGCTCTTTCCCCTCTGCAAGACGCTGCTCATAAGAAGACGCCAGCCAGTAGCGGCTTGAATCCGGTGTATGCACCTCATCCGCCAAAGTGATCACGCCATTCTCATCAAGACCGAACTCATATTTCGTATCAACCAGAATAAGGCCATTCTTAGCGGCGACTTCACGGCCACGGGCAAAGATGGCCAGGCTGATCTGCGCCAGCTCTTCCCACTGGGTCTGGCTCAACAATCCCTGCGCAACGATCCCTTCCGGCGTGATCGGTGCATCATGATCACCTTGCGCCGCCTTGGTTGTCGGGGTCAGGATTGTTTCCGGGAGCTTTTGGTTCTTTTTCAGACCGTCGGAAAACTCTATACCGTAAAGCACTCGTTCGCCGCGCTCATACATTGGCCAGATGCTGGTTTCCGTCGATCCAGTGATATAGTCCCGGACCACCATCTCAACCGGCAGCATCAAGAGCCCCCTGGCAATAATCACATTTGGATCGGGATAGCTGATGACGTGGTTGGGGCAGATATCGACGGTTTGCTCAAACCAGAAGCGCGCCGTCTGGTTAAGCACCTGCCCCTTAAACGGCACCGAGGCCAGCACCTGATCAAAAGCAGACTGGCGGTCAGTCGCCACCATCACCCGCCGCCCATCAGGCAGGCTATAGGATTCACGGACCTTGCCTTGCTCGAAATTAGGCAGCTCGGGAAATTGTGCAGCGCCAAGGCTAACTTTTGAGATATCCATCTTCACAGCCGTCAAGAAAATGCCAACCGGCCCCTGATTATGAGGATTCCGGAACCAATCGGTCCGCCCTTCCATATGGCGACACCGGTTTCTTGTGTATAACTATATTCACGACACCGTAACAGGGGGAGTCTCACCTCATGCCAATGAATGAACGAAAATTTATCGACGTCGATGGAATTCGCACCTGCTATTATGAAAAGGGCGATGGCCCGGTGATGATTTTACTGCATGGCGGTAATTTTGGCTCAAATGACGCCGCCGACTGCGCGCTCGATTGGGGCCTCAATTTTGACGGACTTGCCAAAAACTATCACGTGATTGCCATCGACAAGATTGGCCAAGGCTACACGCAAAACCCACTGAGAGACCAAGATTACACAATGGCGGAAGTCGTCCGTCATGCCTGTGCAACCCTGGATGCAATGGAGATCAAGGGGGCGCATCTGGTGGGCCATTCGCGGGGTGGCTATGTCACCTGCCGGATGACCATGGAACGACCAGACCTCGTAAACACCTGTACCATCATTGACAGCAATAGCTGCGCTCCCGGCATTGGCCTCAACGAAATTGTCCTCGCCGGTCCGCCCGAACCTCGACTGACAGCGGAAAGCCAGCGCTGGATTATGGAACATTATTCTTATAGCCCGGACCATGTAACGGATGAATGGATCGACGGGCTGGTCGAGGTCGCCCAACAAAACAGCTATGTCGAAGCCTGCCACAAGATGGCGTCGAGCGGTGATGGGCTACGCCACACCCAATTTTTACCCGCTCTCGCCAAAGACAAAATCAATATGTTCGCCTGGATACGCGATCACGGTATGGATCGGCCAACTCAGTTAATTTGGGGCTATAACGATCCAACGGCACCGATTGAGATGGGCCGGGCGCTATATGACATGATTGCGGCGCGCGAACGCCAGGCACAGCTTAACGTGTTCAATGAATCCGGGCATTTTACCTATCGCGAACATCCGGAAGCGTTTAACGCCTGTCTTCACGCCTTTATAGAAGGAACCCGGGCTTAAGCAACACCGAGCAGATTACGGGCTGCCTGATTTCGGAGATCGGTCAGGAATTCGTAATGGCGAGGCAAATGCTGTGCGTAGTTTGCCTTGAGCTTTGTCATGCGCTCGACATAGTCCTGCCAATCCGCCTTGTCGATTGAGCCTTCGAGCGGGAAGGTCACGTCGTCAAATCGCCCTTTGGCATAGAGCACCGACAGAAAGCTCGGTGGGCCAAACAGGTTGATCCCCGAGATGTCTGCATCACCTGGCAAAATATGCTGCCATAACGCCATGTTCTCTTTCATGCTTTCAGGGACGTCAATTTCATTGCGGGCGGCGAGCCAAAATGGTTCCTCCCGGTTCGAGGTCAGATAGTGCATGACAATAAAGTCGACGATATTGTCATAGAGCTCACCGACCGAACGATTGAACCGATCCGCCAAAGGTTAGCTGATCGACCGGTCCGGGAAGTTGGCTGCAAACAAACGCAAGGTAGCCGAGATCGCATGGATCGCTGTCGCTTCCAGCGGCTCGACAAAGCCACCCGCAAGCCCGATTACGACGCAGTTCTTGACCCAGGTCCGTTCTCGCCTGCCAACATGCATCTGGATTGCGCGCGGTTCCTCATCGACCTTGAAGCCCCTTCCTTCCAAATGAGCAACAAACTCATCGCGCGCCTCTTCATCGGTACGAAAAGCACTCGAAAAGACATAGCCGGTGCCTACACGATTATAGAGCGGCAGGTTCCACACCCAGCCAGCCCCGAGAGCAGTTGATGTTGTGCAGGGCTCTAGGTTCTTGGGGTCAACATGCGGTAGTTGAATGGCCAGCGCCCGGTCACAAAGCAGCTGCCGGTTCCAGGGATGAAACGGTTCCTTGAGCGCGTCACCAATAATTAGACCGCGAAAGCCGGTACAATCGACAACCATCTCGACCGGATGACTTCCGGCCTCTTCGAGGATCAACTCACTCACAAAACCTCGGTCATCGAGCTTTACGTCAACGACATCATCCACAATGTGATTGATGCCCCGCGCCAAGGTGACTTCTTTTACATAGTTGGCGAACAGACCGGCATCGAGATGATAGGAATAGCTGATCACCCCTTCGAAATCATTACCGCCGATCAGGCGCGGTGCGAACTGGCCATTGATCATTGCCGCGTTGGGCAAAAGGGTGTCAATCAGCCCGCCGGGCCCTTTGCGAGGTCCATAGCGATGATAATGATGGGTTGGGTTTTTGCCGCGAATATACTCCGGCGCATCGAATGGGTGATAAAAATCTATTCCCTTCCCCGATGCGTCCTTGTTCCAGTCCGAAAACCGCACGGCATATTTAAACGATGCATTACAGCGGCGTAAAAACTCGCCTTCATCGAGACCGATCCGTTGCAAAAGCGACCGCATACCCGGCACCGTCGCTTCACCAACCCCAATCGTCGGGACCCGCGGCGACTCTATCAGTGTAATTTCAACCGGTGGCCCGTCATGACGCTCATTCAGGAACGTGCCAAGCATGGCGGCACTCAGCCAGCCAGCGGTACCGCCACCCACGATGGTAACCCGATCAATTCTGTTAAGGGGTGCTTTGGTTTTTGCCATTATCTCATCATGAATGAAATCTAGCCGCCATCTTATCGCGGCCAGTGATTTGCTGCTATCGGAGAAATGTTTCCATCATCCATTGGCCGATTTGGCCCAGCTGATAATCCTGATGTTTGTTTCCTAGCAATTGGACACCCAGCGGCAAACCGGTTTCCTGCAACAGCGGCAGGCTCCAGGCCGGCGCTTCGAGACAGGAAGACGGATCGCCATATACAGAATCTCCCGTGGCATCGCCCACCGGTGGCATAGTCGGTGTCGGTAAGGTGATAAACCCGTCTGCCAACCCTTCAAGCGACGTAAAGGCAGCCCGTAAATTAGTCAGGGCTTCGAGGGTAACGCGATAGTCATCCAGTGACATATTCTCACCAAACTCAAACCGGCTTACCAAACGCTCATTTATCTGATCGCGGCCACGATCCCGTACCAACAAGGCCGGCCACTGCATTTCCCAGGCGGCAAGATCAGGCTGGAACTCGGGAATGGTTGCCAAGGCCTGTTCAAATGCTTCGACAGCCGGATCATCATGGCGCGAGATGATCTCAACGCCTTCATTCCTCAGAAGCGTTAGAAACTCTTCAAAGCGCCCCTGAATCCCAGGTTCGGTCATTGCCCAGCCCAGCGTATCTAGGCGAATGAGGCGCTTTGGCTTTTGAGATACAACATCCGCATCACCAAACAATCCCGGATGCCCTGGATCACCACCAACGGTTTGAGATATCTGCCAGGCGGTCCGCCAGCAATCAGTGATATTGCCGCCATGAATACCAATCGTGCTGTAGCTCGGAGATCGCCAGAGCATGCCGCCAGAATGAACCGCGCCGAAGGTCGGTTTAAGAGCGACATTGCCGCAAAAACTTGCCGGCCGTAAAACCGAACCGCGTCCCTGACTGCCAATCGCGATCGGCAGCATCGCCGCGCCAACCGAGGCCGCTGATCCGCTCGAGGAGCCACCCGGACTTCTTTCCAAATTGAAAGGGTTTCGCGTCACCGCCGGTTGCCCGGAGCCGAGCTCTGGCAGAGTCGTTTTTCCGAGGATAACGGCGCCTCCTTTGCGCATCGCATAGGCATGGGCGGAATCAAACCGGTGGCGTTCACCTTTAAGCAATGGACTGTTCAACTCGGCTGGAAAGTCGGCGGTCTTGAAAAGATCCTTCACCGCAAACGGCATGCCATCAATCCTTGAGAGCGGCTCGCCAGCCTTATAACGGTCGGTCGATTGATCGGCCGCAGTGCGCGCCGCTTCAATATCCATCACCACAAAGGCTTTAATACTGGGTTCGCGTACCGCGATGATCTCAAGACAGCACTCCAGATAGGCCCGCGGTGTATCGCTCCCGTCAATAAAGCCTGGCACGGCATCATGAAAGGAACGGAGCTCAACCGTTGCGGGGTCATAACTCTTCGGAACGACAGGAATTGGTTTCGTCATGGATTTCTTGCTCAAGCTGGGGCGAATAACAGAAAAAGTCACAGAAAACCCTATGGCACGTGGCGGGGCACCGCAAGTTACGGCAGAATAGCCTCAACGGTTGAAACGGAGTGCACAATGACTGATGACACCAGATGGGAACCACCCGCCAGTATGGACAAGGATGCCCTTGTCGAACTGTCTGCCCAAGTCCTCGCGCGACCGGACATTTCCTTCACAGAGACCGAACATATCTTTCGGGTGAATGCGCTGAAGATGGACTGGGATGTCGGGGTCATGGTCTATGAACCGGAAGACCCAAGCCTGATCCCGATTGGGGCTGATGGCAACAAGGTCGGCATGTTTGTTCTCGCCGGTGGCTCGGGCGATTACCGTGCCATGGAACAACTCACCCGACTGATCGTGCGTAAATTCGGTTACCGCATTACCACCATGACCTATCCGGGGCGGTTATATCTGCCAGATCCATCGCGCAACTGGCCAGGAGACACAATTTCCGCCGATGGCGTCGTGCGGACACCAATCTGGCAACGGGACGAATTCGTCTCCCCGGAGGAATATGACCTGATTGTCGATGAAAGCCTGCGCGCTCGTTATGGCCGCCGCATGGTCGCGCGGGCCAAACCTGGTAGCCGCTTCTATGATCGGATGGCGGCGTGGCCGGCAGCGTTTGAGACCGCGATGAAAACCGTGTGCCGTGATCACTTGCCGGAGGGCGAATTCTCGATCTATGTCCATGGTCATTCAACGGGTGGACCGTTCGTCCATTTATTGACCCAGCGTGTTGCCAACGTCCGTGGTGTCGTCGGCATCGAAAACTCACCCTTTGGCTATATGTTCCAGAAAATGGTCGGCTATGAATGGGAAGGCCCGTTCAATGACTTGCTAGTCCGTACCTGGCGTGACATCGCCCGCTATCGTGGTGCCGAGGTTCGCAGTGAAGAAGGTGAACAGGGATTGATGCGTCTTCCATGGATTATGGAAGATGTTTTCGAAGATTGGGAAAAGACCCTGACCCAGCCACAATTCAAAGCCGAATACCCATTGCATTACGCCGCTGATCACGCGCTTGAAGCTGCCGCCCGCGCCGCCGCTGCCCGGCTGGAAATGAATGAAACGGACACCGAAGCTTTGGTGAAGCAGTATGTCGGTTACGGATACGAATTAAAGGGACCGGAAGTAAAACCAGTGCCACCCATCCTGCTGTCAATTTGCAAGCACAGCCGGGACCATACAGAGAAAGTCTATGACGAGATTGTCCTGCCAACCTTTGCAGCGATGGACCCGGCGCCAAAAGTCCGGCTGACCAAGCTTGGTACCGGTAGCCACCATTACGAATATCCCGAGGAAGGCTTACCAGAAGGTCTCGTTGGCCCGATAACAGGCATCTGGCATGACGCCATTATGAAGGGTTACTACCTTGCCAATTAACAGCCTGATCGACTTTGGATAACGATGGCTGTTCCTGAGGCAAAAGCCCCGCCATCCGACCGTATGGCTCTCCGCCTGGTCCTGCCCTTTTTGTGGCCAAGAGACGATCCTGGCATCAAGGTACGGCTCGGGTTCACTATCGTCTTTTTGTTTTCCGTCGCCGGGCTGAACTCATGCCTGCCGCTACTGTTTGCCGGAGCGATTGATGGTCTTAGCGGCAACGTGGAAAAATCATCACCCGTCCACCTGCTGACAACATCTATTCTCGGCCTGCTGTTCGCCTATGGTTTTGTTCACTGGTTTAGTCGGGCCCTGAGCGAAATTCGCTGGGCAATCTATGGAAGAATTGAACAACGCATCAGACGCCGTGTTGGCATGGTTGTGTTCCGACATCTTCACAATCTTTCGCTTCGCTACCATCTGCAGAAACGCACCGGCTCCCTCAGTCGCGTGATGGAAAACGGTATCCGTGCGGTTGAGGATTTGCTGTTCGATTGCGTATTTTTGATCTTGCCCTTCACCGCCGAGATCGCACTCGTCGTGGTGATTATGTCGATCTTCCTCGACGGCATATTTGCCGTCCTGATGTTTGCAACATTGGTCCTCTATCTTACTGCTTTGATTGTCGGTTCCGAATGGCTGCGCAAGCACCAACGCCGTGCCATCCGGGTTGGTACTGAGGCGCATGGCAAGGCGGTCGATACCATCCTCAATTACGAGACCATCAAATATACCGGCAACGAAGCCTATGTTGCGGCGCGCTATGACCGTGCGCTGGCAGAAGAGGAAGAACTCACCGTTCGATCACTCACACTTCGCAGTTTTATTGGGCTCATCCAGGTCAGCGTTCTCGGCATCGGCGTCACAGCCATTGTTCTCACCGCCGGTGGCCGAGTCATCGACGGGGTGATGACTGTCGGTGCCCTGGTCGCCGTGAACCAGTATCTGCTGCAATTGATCCGACCACTCGATCGGCTGGGTTATGTATATCGCAACATCAAGAAAGCACTCGTCGATCTCGAACAAATGCTTTCCTTGCTCGACGAACAACCAGAGATCACCGACAAACCGTCCGCGACCACCTTACCCGATGGACGAGGCGTATTGCGTTTTGACAATGTCTCCTTTGCCTACGATTCCAGACGGACAGTCCTGAAGGATATTTCCTTTGAGGTCCCTGCCGGCGGCACGGTTGCGCTGGTTGGCCCCAGCGGCGCCGGTAAATCGACCATCGGGAGATTGTTGTTTCGGTTTTATGACGTCACCGAAGGAACCATTTCGATTGATGGCCATAACATCAGTGACCTGACTCAGGAATCGCTTCGCAAGGCTATCGCCGTTGTACCCCAGGACACCGTGCTGTTTAATGAAAGCCTGACCTACAATATTGGCTTCGGACGCCCTGACGCCAGTGACGCCGAGATTGAGACCGCCGCCAAGCTGGCCCAGATTCATGATTTTATCAAAACACTGCCTGACGGCTATGACAGCCTGGTCGGCGAGCGCGGGCTGAAACTGTCTGGCGGCGAGAAACAGCGCATTGCCATTGCCCGGGCCACTCTCAAAAATCCACGTATTTTTCTGTTTGACGAAGCAACCTCGTCGCTCGATAGCGGCACCGAAATGGCCATTCAGCGGAATTTGAGCGCGATCTCAAAAGACACCACGACGATCATGATCGCGCATCGCCTATCAACCATTACCCATGCCGATGAAATCCTTTTTATTGAGGACGGACGCGTCATCGAACGTGGTAGTCACGAGACCCTGCTGACAAAGCGTGGTCGATATGCCGAGCTATGGTGGCGCCAGCAGGAAGATCCCGATGCTGATCTGGCTCTTGCCGAACCCAATATAGCCTGACACGGCGCGTCAATGACCCGCACCAATTATCTAATTCTGGTGATCCTGCTCGGCATTCTGCAGGCCTTGCCACCGTTTTCCATCGACACATCGCTGGCGGCGATCCCGGCTATGGCGGCAGATCTGATCACTGATGCCGGAAGCATACAACTTACCCTGTCGGCCTATGTTTTTGGCGCCGCCGCCGGGCAGCTGGTTTTATCGCCATTGTCTGACCGTTATGGCCGCAAGGTGATGATGCTGGGTGGACTTGCCGCCTACGTTATTGCCGCCATCGGCTGCGCCTATGCCAGCAGCGTCGAATTGCTGGCCGCCATGCGCTTCATTCAGGGCTCCTCGACCTTTGCCGGACGCATTTTACCCCGTGCCATGGCCCGCGATCTTTATGACCGTGAGGAAGCGGCGAAACTACTATCCTATATGGCAGTATTTAGCGGTATGGCGCCAATTGTAGCCCCTTTAATCGGCGCCACATTGCTCGATGCCTATGGCTGGCGGTCAATCTTTGTCTTCATGATTGGATACGGCATTGTGACCATGATTTTGGTGGCGCTGTTCCTCAAAGAGTCCCTGCCACCGGAACGCCGGATCATGCTCGGCCCTGCCACAATGGTGGCCAATTTGCTTATCGTCGTGCGCAACCGCGCCTTCCTTAGCTATGGTGCCTGCATCTTCTGCACGATGGGCGGGCTGATGTGTTTTCTGACCAGCTCCTCCAGCGTCTTCATCATCTTCCTCAAACAAACCCCGCAGCAATATGCCTATGCCTTTGGCGGCATCATGATCGCCTATTCCCTATTCAGCTTTATTGCCGGACGGCTTGTCAGCAGGATTGGCATCGACGGGCTCATCCATTCAGGGGCCGTCATCGGCTGTGTTTCGGGTATCGCAATGTGGGGAAGCGCTGTCGCCGGATATAATACAATGTGGGCACTCATCATCCCCATGTTCGGCTATATTGCCGCCTTGTCCTTCATCTTGCCGCAAGCAACCGCTGGAGCGTTATCGCCATTCGGCGATATGGCGGGCTCGGCGATGTCCAATCTCGGCTTTATCCAGACCTGTATCGCCGCCACCATTGCTGGTATTTCCGGGCTCCTTTTTGACGGCACGCAGATGCCGATGGTGACCATCATCGCGGTGATGGGTATCGGCTCTCTGGTGTCCTATTACGGACTGGTCAGACCGCTTAGAATTCCACCTTCCGAATCCTGACGACTGGTTTCACGAGTCGGGGTTTTCTGTTACACCGCCCTATAATAGTTCAGCACACAAAACACAGGTAAAGCCTATGATTCCCCGCTATAGCCGCCCCGATATGGCAAACATTTGGGAACCGGAGAACAAGTTCCGTATCTGGTTTGAAATCGAAGCCCATGCCTGTGATGCGCAGGCTGAGCTGGGGGTCATTCCAAAGGATGCCGCCAAGGCCGTCTGGGAGCGTGGCAAGTGGGAAATCGATCGCATCGATGAGATTGAGCGCGAGACCAAGCATGACGTCATCGCCTTTCTCACCAATCTCGCTGAACATGTCGGCGACGAGGCACGGTTTGTCCATCAGGGCATGACATCCTCCGACGTGCTCGACACGTGCCTTGCCGTGCAGATGAGCCAGGCCGCCGATATTCTAATCGCCGATGTTGAGGCGCTGCTCGCCGCCCTCAAAAGACGCGCTCTTGAGCACAAGAACACAATCTGCATTGGCCGCAGCCATGCGATCCACGCCGAACCAACGACCTTTGGCGTCAAGCTGGCCGGTCACTATGCCGAGTTCGCCCGTAACCTTGAGCGGCTGAAAGATGCCCGCGCGGAGATCGCAACGGTTGCGATCTCCGGTGCTGTCGGCACTTTCGCCAATATCGACCCCGCCGTCGAAGAACATGTCGGCAAAAAGATGGGGCTGACCCCTGAGCCGGTTTCCACCCAGGTGATCCCGCGAGATCGCCATGCGATGTTCTTTGCCGTGCTCGGCGTGGTTGCCAGCTCACTGGAGCGGCTGGCCGTTGAAATCCGTCACCTGCAACGCACGGAACTGCGTGAAGCAGAAGAATATTTCTCACCGGGCCAAAAAGGCTCCTCGGCAATGCCACACAAGCGGAACCCGGTACTGTCCGAAAACATCACCGGTCTGGCGCGTATTGTCCGGTCCGCCGTCAATCCGGCAATGGAAAATGTCGCCCTGTGGCATGAGCGCGATATTTCACATTCATCAGTTGAACGGATGATCGGCCCTGACGCGACCGTGACCCTCGATTTCGCCCTGGCCCGCATGACCGGCGTCATCGACAAGCTCTTGATTTACCCCGAGATGATGCAGCGCAATCTCGATCAGCTTGGCGGTCTTGTGTTTTCACAGCGCGTCCTGCTCGGACTTACACAGGCCGGGATGAGCCGTGAAGGCGCCTATAGCGCCGTCCAGCGCAACGCTATGAAGGTCTGGGAACAGGATGCAGATTTCCTGACTGAATTACAGGCCGATGAAGAAGTAACGGCATCGATCAGTAAAGAAGACCTCGCCGCTTTATTTGACATCACCTATCACACAAAAAACGTCGATGTGATTTTAAACCGGGTGTTTGGTGAAAGCTGATTGTGGCCGACGCGCCACAAGCTGAAGCCAGACGCGATATCGCCGCCGAAGCGGTTATCGCCCGTTATGGTGATCTTTCCGGGGACAAGGTGGCGTTTGAAAAATCCCTCGCCACGCCGTTGCCCGTGTGCCTGTGGAGCAATCGGCTGCGAATAACCCCTGATGAATTGTCAGACCGATTACGATCGGAAGGCTTCGCGCTAGATCCTGTCCCGTGGAACAAGGATGCGTTCCGTCTCCCCGCAACAGCGCGGCCCGGACAAAGCTGGCTTTATAAAACCGGTCTTTGCCATATTCAGGAGGAAGCCGCTCTCCTACCCGTAAAGCTCCTCGACCCTCAACCCGGCGAGCGCATTCTCGATCTCTGCGCCGCCCCCGGCAACAAGACGGCCCAGATCGCTATCGCGCTCAATAATCGCGGGACGGTTCTTGCCAATGACAGCCACGCCGGACGGCTCGCCCCGTTGCATGCTGCTATCGCCCGGCTTGGGCTAGTGAACATCACGACGATGGCGATGGATGGCGTCGAGATTCCACGAGACGTCGGATTGTTTGATCACGTCCTCGCCGATGTGCCCTGCTCGGGCGAGGGGACGATCCGCAAGGGTCCCCGCATGCACCAGCCAGTCGCTGAAAAGTTTCGCGATTGGTTACGCGGCAAACAACGTGCCCTTCTGCGTCAGGCAATTGATCTTTGCCGTCCGGGTGGACGCATCGTCTATTCAACCTGCACATTCGCGCCGGAAGAGAATGAAGCCATTATCGATGTCATCCTGTCTGAGCGGAGTGATATTCAATTGATCTCAGCCGCGGAAAATATGGCAGGTACCTCTCCCGGAATTACCGAGTGGCAGGGCAAGAAATTTTCACAGGAGCTCACGAAAACGCTGCGGGTCTGGCCGCAAAAATCGGGTACCGGTGGGTTCTTCGCCGCGATATTAGAGAGGACCGGTGACGACACCACGTGTGCCGATACGCCAGCAATCGATTTGGCACCAGCCGCGCAAACTGTCATTGAGGGTTTCATTGAGCATTTTGGTTTTCCGCAAGACCTGTTCGACAATTTAAGAACCATCCGCGCCGGACGGCGGCTCAAACTGATTTCCAGTGCGCACCTTGTTTCTGACCTGGAAGAAGTACAAGCAACAGGCCTTACCCTGACCAATGACACCGCCAAGGTGCCAAAACTCTCCACCGAGGTCGCAATGGCATTTGGCAGCTTTGCGACCCGTAATGTTATCGACCTTTCACCGGACCAGCGTGCCGCCTTCATGACGCAGCAGCATATTGTCCTATCAGGAGAGCAAACCCACTGTTGCAGCAAAAAGGGCTATGTCATCGCTCGCTCTGACGGTATCGCGCTTGGGGTCGGCATGCTGAGACGCTATGATGATACCGCTACCCTGGAAAGCCAGTTTCCTAAAAACTGGACCTGACACACTTCACCAGATGGAACCAACCGTCCCAAACTGGGATTTCATACAGGGCGATCAGAAAATCCAATAATTCAATATCTGCT
>CALIBP010000218.1 GCA_938048165.1 uncultured Alphaproteobacteria bacterium
TCCTACATTCTCGTGCGACCGCATGACGATATGAATAGCGCTCGCAACTCCTAAACCGAAGAGCAGTGGCAAAACGATAACATTGGCAAAGTTAAAGGGGAGATCGAAGACGACAGTTGCTGCGATTGTAAAAAGCGCCGCCAACGTCAACGGGGCAAATACGAGCAGAACGTCCCGTAGGCTTCGCATTAAGGCCACCACCAGGAAGGCGATTGCAATGATTGAAATAATCGCCGCTTTTACGAATGCATTTATCACCGCATTTCCGGCTTCGATAATGATAACAGGAGATCCTGTCGCTCGCGGCGCCACGGTACGCACCTCAGCTACAAACTTATCCAAATTGGCACGAATTCTAAGATCGAATTTCGGAAACACCTCAAGACGGATCTGTCCGCTCTGCGCTACAAAGCGGCGTTTTAATGGCTCGGGAAGCGCCTTGAGTGTCACTTCCGTCGCGTTCATCGCATCTTTCAATGCCTCCAATCGCCCTTGCAGATTACCGAGCAAATGTTGTTCAAGTCTGCGCAGGGCTTCGGTTGATTTGTCTATCCCGGCTAAAGCCCGCTGAAGCCGTTTAATCGTCAGACGCAGTCCATCCGAGGCCGTATTGCTACGGCTCTGCAGAAAACTCTCAAATTCTTGAATTGCGGTCTTGCGCTCAGAATCTGTTAGTACTGATCGGCGTTTCCCTTGAAATGCCGGTAATAGCAGAAATGCTGCCTGCTCTATCGCTGCTAACTTTTCGTCCTGTCCTTTGGGAACGAGCCGATCAAGTGCCAACACATGATCAACAGTTGGAAGCCCCTCCAGACGCTTCCGAATATGTTGCGCCGTTTTTAGATCTGCGGCCAGAATATCTATGGAATACGGCCCAGTATCACTATTCCTGGACAGGTCGATTAGCGTCTTAACGGATTCTGTATTGGGATCACGCAAGTTCATTGGGTCAAAATCGAAATGAATTTTAGGGACGACGGTTGTGGTGCCAAGTGCAAGGAGCAATGTCACGGCAACAGCGACACGGGCATTTATAGTCGTCAAGCCATGCGCCTGTTTTAACGGTTCATTTTTACCCGCGGTTTCTTGTGCAGGCGGCATAAGCGCGATTAACGCTGGCAAAACCGTCAGATTGGCAAGAAGGGCAACAAACATGCCCATACCAGCAATTTTCCCAAGCTCAGCAAGGCCACTGTAATCAGTAAACACGAAGGAGAAAAAAGAGATTGCCGCCGCCACGGCGCACAGCGTCAATGCGCCGCCAACGCTATAACCCGCCTTAAAACACGCCTCTGCAATAACCTTACCGTCCCGCATATTTTCTCCGACACGGAGCGCGAAATGAATTCCAAAATCCACGCTGAGCCCAATAAACAAGACAGCAAAAGCGACCGAGATCAGATTTAACCGTCCGACAACCAGAGTTGCTAGCCCTGCTGTCCAGACCAGGCCGAAAACGAGCGTTAGGAGCATCGCAATCACCAGGCGTCCTGATCGTAGCCCCCAGAACAACAAGCCACAGACCAGGAGCGCGGAAAGAAGTCCCGCGAGCCCCATGCCCTCAGCAACACTCTCCAACTCTTCTTCTTCCAGGACCGCAGAACCTGTTAGGCGAACTTGAAACCCCTTATCTGGCGTTAAGCCAAGCGTCTTGGCGCTGTGACGGATCACATCGATTGCATCACCTGCCGGCTGCAGTGATGCGGAGTTGAGCGCTGGCTGGATGATGAGAATACGACGCCGTGCCTCAGCGTCGTTTGCTGCGTTGCTATCAATCAGCGATTTCCACGACAGCCAACTCGCCGTTCCTGAATTCGCCTGCTCCGTCGCTATGGCTATTTTTGCGATGGTTTGCTCGAGTGAAGCTGGTAGTGTTGTATTCCCTGTATTCTCAACGGCGAGGCGCAGGATAGTGAACAGACCCCGCAAAGATGGATCACGCCACAAGCCTCCAAGGAAAGCCTGGGCATCTGCCAGCCTGTCGACAAGTTCCTCGACATCTTTGAGATCAAGAAACAACAAGCCATTTTCGCGAAAGAATTTCTCACCCCGTGGGTCAAAGACCTCGCGGAACACTTGTTTATTTGCCTTGAGGGCCCGTCCTAACGCCAGGGCCCCATCGTCTGCCTGATCAGAAGTCGGGCCATCAACGACTATGACAATGTTGTTGGCAAATTGTGGGAATGCCTGGCGAAGCTCGATAGAATCTTGCCGGAACGGTAACTCGGCCGATAGCATATCGGTCGTATCGGTATCGATAGACAGGTTGGTCGCGACGTACCAGGCGCTGGCACCGGTGATCAGGATCGAAAGACCAACAACCAGCCAGGCAAATCGCCGCGCACCATCGACCCACTGACCAACAAACTGTTTAAAAGCGTCGGCCATTACACCCAATCAACCATTCACTCGGTTTTCCCGTCTACGGAACCACAAAACCAGTAAGACGACTGCCGCCATCGAACCGCCGATAGCAGCCAGGACGAGCAGTGGATTTCCCCACCCCAAAAACATCGCAATCGGCACCACAAACATACCATCATCCGGGTCGAAACCCCATCGCCCCCCCAGATCTGCGCTGCTTCTCACACTGGCAGAGTCCAGACGCATCACCAAAAGCTCAGCAATGGCAACAGCGATCCCGGCAAACACGCCAAGCAAGACCACCCATGGGGAATTACCGGCCTGCCACAACCCAACCCCAATACCAATAAACACTGCGGCATTTGAAGTCCCGTCAGCGACCAGGTCATATAGATGACCGCCTGGACTCATTTTACCCGACAGCCGTGCCAGTTCTCCATCCGCCCGATCAAGGAACAGTGACAAAACCAGGACACCAGCGCCAACCATTTGTCCTGTTGGAGTCCCCAATGAGAAGGCAATGGCAGCCCCCAGGCCCGTCGCCAACCTAACTGTGGTAAGATGGTTCGGCGTAACCGGCGTATTTGCAAGTGGCCGGACCGCAAACCTTACTGTCCGGTGAACCCAAGTATTATGACTAATGATCTCCTCCGATCAGGTCGACAATGATCACCTGCACCCTTTACATTGGGCCGACTTATAAACGAATCAAACAACCATCGCTCTATATCTGTCACTAGAGAAACAATACGCAATGACACTTAAAGACACGCATCGTCAAATCCTTCTCACACCTGGGCCGTTGACGACCACAGCTTCTGTAAAGGAATCAATGTTACGCGACTGGGGCTCCCGGGACAGCGCCTTTATCGCAATTACCGCTGGAATTAGAAATCGACTGCTTGCCCTCGCAAACGGTTCCGACACGCATAGCTGTGCCCTTGTTCAAGGCAGCGGCACCTTTGCTGTCGAAGCGACCTTAACTACATTGCTTCACCGCGAGAAACATCATCCTCTCCTCTTGATTAATGGCGCCTATGGACGCCGTATCCAGAAGATTTGCGAAATCGCGGGAATCAAGCACAGTATTTATGAAACGCCTGAAAATAGCCCTCCTGATGTCAGCATCCTCCGCACACAGCTTCAGGAAAATAGCCATATCACCCATGTCGTCATCGTTCACTGTGAAACCACATCGGGTATCTTGAACCCGGTCGCGGAAATAGCCGACGTTACCGCTGTAGAGAACAGAAAATTCATAGTCGATGCCATGAGTTCTTTTGGGTCTCTGCCCATCGATCTCACCGAGATTTCTGCCGAAGCCATCATAGCGTCCGCGAACAAGTGTCTCGAAGGCGTCCCCGGGATGGGCTTTGCCTTGATCGAAAAATCCGCACTCACAAAAGCCAAGGGCAACGCTTCAACATTAAGCCTCGATTTGCATGATCAAGTTGACTACATGGATCGCACTGGCCAATGGCGCTTTACACCACCCACCCATGTTGTTGCGGCACTGGACAAGGCCCTCGACGAGCATGACAAGGAGGGCGGTGTTCCTGGTCGAGGCAAACGGTATGCAGAAAATTGCCAGCTTCTGGTCGACGGCCTTCAGAAAATTGGTTTCGAATTGTTTCTCGAGAAATCTCTGCAGGCAGCAATTATCGTCACAGTCCGTATGCCGACGGACCCCGCTTTCGAATTCGACAAGCTTTACAGCCTGATGAACGATAAAGGGATCGTTCTATATCCTGGTGCCGTCACACAGGAAAAAAGTTTCCGAATTGGGTGTATCGGTCAGATCTATCCCGAAGACATGCAACGAACGCTGAACGCGATACAACAATCTCTTGGTGAGATGGGTATCTCGAAACTGCAGCCAACTTCCTAGCCCTCTGCCAAAAACGCCTTAAAGCGTTGCGCCACTTCTGGCGGTGTTATCTTTGGCCGACCAAGGCCTTCGATAGTACCGCGCGCAACCTTCATATGGATAAGATGCGGGCCATCCCCTGCGAGGGCCTGCGTTACCGCATTTCCAAAGCCGTCGACATCATCGCAGGAAAATGCCGAGGGATATGCGCATGCGAGCGCCGCGCTGGCAAAATCGACCGTTGGTGAAACAGTCGGTTGCCCGCCGGTGGATTCGTAAGCGCCATTGTCGAATACAATGTGAATCAAATTCTTCGGTGCATAAGCCCCGATGGTGCCAAGGGTACCCAGTTTCATTAGCGCGGCACCATCGCCGTCGAGAACGATGACAGGCCGATCACTATTTACCGCCACACCCAACCCCATACCCGCGGCACAACCCATTGAGCCCACTTGGTAAAGATGCTGTTTTCGATCTGAAACCGTAAAAAGCTCACGGCCGGTAAAGCCAGTTGTCGCAATCAGCGCCGCACGATCAGGCGCAAGTTCAAGCAATTTTTCCATAGACGCGACACGCCCGGGTACTGCGCTAACTGTCCTAAAATCATGATGCACACCCGCAGGCGGCAATTCGACCGGCGCCGTCTGGATGCCATCATCCTTAACCGCCCCTTTTTCCATAATCATCGCATAGGGTAGATTCGAGCTTTGCATTGCAGCAGCAGCGTTTGCCAACGCACCGGAAATCTCATTATCCGACGATGGAAACCCGGAATGAGGCACCTGAATGACATCCAGCAAAGAGGGCGTAATCGGCCCCATGAGCTGGTGTTGTGGTTCATCATCAATTCCTGGCCCGCCGCGCCAGGTTACAATTAACAACGTCGGTATCTGAAACGGATGATTGAGCGATGTCAGCGGATTTATGGCATTCCCAAGTCCCGAATTTTGACACATGACAACGGTTCCCCGACCGGCCAGCCACGCGCCAGCCGCAATAGCTACGGCCTCCCCTTCACTAGCCGCGCCGACATAATCGAGCCCAGGATCGCTAATCACTCGATTGATGATGGGAGTCAAAAACGAACAAGGAACACCAGTGTAGAAATCAAACCCCGCCTCCACGGCTGGTTTTAAAAAACTGTCTGCTTCAATCATCTCAAAACTCAATTCATAAAGGGTGTTTATATCAGCCGGACCATAGCGAATATCAGCAGAGAAGAATATGGCACCTGTCTGGTTCGCTTATACTTGCGAATGATGCCCTCAATGCAATATTAGTGGCATCGTGAAAGTTGAAGTAAAGATGCCTGCAACACCCGTCCTTACAGTTGCCCAAATAGAAGCGTATCGCCGCGACGGATTCGTTGTGCTGCGCAACGCCTTTGATGATGAAGACACGCGGACAATTATTCGATGGGCCGATGAGGTAGAGGCCCTACCCGAAGAGCTAGGGAAACAATGGGTATTTCACGAAGTCAGCGAGTTAGACGGTCGTGATCTAATCAACCGCATCGAATATATCGCGCCCTTTCATTCTGGTTTTGCGTCACTAACCGAAATTCTAGGGACTGCCGCCGGTCAACTTCTTGAAGAAGAAGCGGTTTTGTTTAAGGAAAAAATCAACTTTAAAATGCCAGGTGGTGGCGGTTTCGAGCCTCACCAGGATTCGCAGGCTGGCTGGGAAGATTATGCCAGTAATTTCATCACTGTGATGATTTGTATAGATGAAGCCACACTCGAAAATGGTTGTTTGGAACTGGCACCTGGCCAAAACAAACGAGGATTGCTACGCGGCATGGAACCTCTCACAGAAGCGGATACCAAAGACATGACCTTTGTTCCCGTCCCAACACAACCGGGAGACATGGTTTTGTTTGATGCCTATACACCGCATCAATCCGCTCCCAACCCAACAGCAACCCAGCGCCGGGTCTATTACGCTACCTACAATAAAGCGTCAGAAGGCGATCACATCGATCAATATTACGCCGACAAGCGCAAAAATTTTCCGCCCGATATTGAACGCGACCCTAATAGAGTATACGTCTACAAGGTTTAGCAAAGAAGCTTTCTTAGAGTTCCCCCGGCGTTAGTCTTGTAGGGCTGGAAGTATTTCGTTCTCGGCTCGAGAAATATCCTCTGGAAAATCGATCTCGATCCACGGCAAACCAGTGACGTCAACGCCAACGGCGTCATGAGCTCCATCGCCCAGAAGAATATCTCGAACAGCATCTTCATAGGGTGCATGGACATCGCCGCCGACAGCATAATGTTCTGTCCGTTCTGCGACTGCCTTAGCAAAATTCGGGGTCATACGAATAAATCCAATCCATTCCCCTACCGTGTCGTAAGACAC
>CALIBP010000219.1 GCA_938048165.1 uncultured Alphaproteobacteria bacterium
TGCTATAGCTTTGTTCGATTGCGGCTATCGGATTCGCAGCGCTTTCTCCATCGGCGCTGACAATGACGTTGTAGGCCTGTGATACGCGATCCCAGCGTTTGTCCCGATCCATTGCATAAAACCGGCCTGTGACGGTCGCAACAGAGACCAGAGGCAACGGATCGATATCGGCACAAAACTGCTGCACGAAATCGGCACCGCTTTTAGGTGGTGTATCCCGACCATCAAGAAACGCATGAACCGCTACTTTTATACCCGCGTCATTCAATATCCTGGCCAGAGCAACGATCTGATCCTGGTGCGAATGGACGCCGCCGGGAGAAATAAGCCCCATCAAATGGCAGGTGCCACCAGACTCAGAGAGTTTTGTAGTGAGTTCAGCGATGACCGGGCTGTGAGCCAGGCTGCCGTCGTCGATGGCGGCAGTGATCCGCTGAATATCTTGATTAACGATACGACCGGCACCGAGATTAAGATGCCCTACTTCGGAATTCCCCATCTGTCCGTCCGGCAAACCCACATCAGTGCCGGAGGTTCGCAAGAATGCCGTTGGGCACTCGGTCATTAACCTATCGAATACGGGCGTATCGGCTTGGGCGATAGCGTTCTCGGACTCTTCTGGGCGCCAGCCCCATCCATCGAGGACACATAGGACGACGGGGCGGCGGGTCGCTTTTGAAGACATAGTACTTACCGGGCTCTCGATCTGGGCTGACAATTGTTGAATGATAAAGGGATTATAGCGCGAAAAAAGCGGATTTGCGGCATAAATGACGAGAAAAAGTGGATTTCATTCAACATAATACCGAATTAGCTAATCGCGGTGATAGGGGTGTCCGGCTATGATCTGTTGCGCCCGATAGAGCTGCTCGACGAGTAAGCCGCGGACCACCATATGCGGCCAGGTTAGCCTGCCAAAAGAAATGGTCAGGTTGGCGCGTTTGCGTACAGCGTCATCGAGTCCATCAGCGCCACCGATTAGGATGCTCAAATCGCCAATGCCTTCATCCTGCCAATCGCTTACTTTCTTGGCGAAAGCGCGGCTGGAGATCTCCCGGCCGCGTTCGTCCAGAGCGATTATCTGTGAACTCGTGGGGCAATTCTCGAGCAGAAGCTCTCCTTCACGACGTTTTAAAGCATCGCCGGTCAGGTTTTTCTTCTCTTCAACTTCACGAATTTCAAGAGGCCAGGAAATGCGTTTGGCAAAGTGATCGACAAGCGTTTGTTCGGGACCGGCCCGCAACCGTCCAACAGCGACAATCGTTATACGCATGACGTTGGTAATTTCGTTTTAATCAGTGTTTTGTTGAGCTGACATCTGTCTCTGTGAGATCGGCTTCCCACATTTTCTCAAGATTGTAGAAATCCCGAACCTCTGGACGAAACAGATGCACGATGACGTTGCCGGCATCGACCAGAACCCAATCACCCTGACGCAGGCCTTCTGGTTTGACCGTTGGCAATCCGCGTTTTTTTAGAGATTGCACGAGATGTTCTGCCAGTGCCACGACCTGTCGAGAAGAGTTACCGCTCGCGATGACCATATAGTCGCCGATGGTCGACTTGCCTTGCAGGTCGATGACAACAGTTTCTTCGGCTTTATGATCTTCAAGTACTTCGCGGATTAGCGATAGGACCGAGGCGGGGTCAGTAGAATTTGATTTCGTAACATCTTGAACGAGCGTGTCGGTCAAAGGATCACCGTAAGTTAATCTGAAGGAGAGGTAATACGGCTGGCCCGAATTTCGGTTGCCGATGCAGGATGCAGCGGGGTTCGAAAAAAGGTCCAGGCGGGCGGCGTAAAATCAGCCAGTTTTCTCGCATGTTGCGTTTTGAGCCTGCTCTTTGCAAACACTTGCGCTGCCTTTCCAGCCAACGCCTTTACAGAATAAGGCGCGCGGTCAAAAACCGCAATGGGAACTGTTGCAAACAGGTTTCGCCAATCCTTCCATTGCGGGAACTGGATTAAGTTATCGGCACCCATAATCCAGACGAACTGTTTTTCCGGAAAACTGGTTTGAATGCGGCGCATGCTATCGATCGTGAAGCGGGTATCGAGACGGGTTTCAATGTCAGTAACGCGAATCCGTGGGTCGCGGGCGAGGGTCTTTGCCTGGGCCAAGCGCTCCTCGAAGGGTGCCATGTCCTTTGACTCTTTAAGCGGATTCTGTGGCGATACAATCCACCAAACACAATCAAGATCGATATGTTTCAAGGCTTCACGGGAGATATGCAGATGACCGTCATGCGCGGGATTAAACGATCCGCCAAGCAGCCCTACTCGTTGTCCGCTGCCGCTTAAGCCAGGCCGCACGCTGATTCTTAGGTTTCTGGGCGCTTGGGTCAGGGTCGGACCTGTCCGTTGCCGCGCACGACATATTTGTAGGTCGTGAGCTGTTCGACACCGACGGGACCACGGGCGTGGAGACGACCGGTTGAAATACCGATTTCCGCGCCCATCCCAAACTCGCCACCATCGGCGAACTGCGTTGAGGCATTATGCAGGACGATGGCAGAATCGATTCTTTCGAGAAACTGGCTGGCAACAGTAGCGTCATTGGTGACGATTGAATCAGTGTGATGTGATCCGTGGTGATTGACGTGCTTGATTGCCTCATCAACGCCATCAACCTGTTTTACGGAAATAATGGCATCAAGATACTCGGTGTCCCAATCTTCTTCGCTGGCGGGTTTAACGCGAGAGTCCAACGCCCGCGTCGCGTCGTCCCCGCGAATTTCACATCCAGCTGTTGCCAGGGCTTCGATGATGGGCGGCAGCAACTGCGCAGCAGCTGAACGATCAACAACCAGACTTTCAGTTGCGCCACAGATACCTGGACGACGCATCTTGGCATTAAAGACTACGTCCCTGGCCATGTCCGGGTCAGCTGCTTTATCGACATAGATATGACAATTACCATCGAGATGCGCGATGACCGGCACGCGGCTTTCTTTCTGAACGCGTTCGATCAGTGATTTGCCGCCGCGCGGTACAATGATATCAATATAGTCCGACATCGTCAGCATTTCACCGACCCCCGCGCGATCACGCGTTGGCACCTGTTGAATGGCCCCGATGGGCAAATTGGCCATCCGCAAGCCTTGCTGCAGACAGTCCAAAATGGCGGATGAGGAATGGAAGCTTTCGGATCCACCGCGCAAAATGGCAGCATTCCCCGACTTCAGGCATAGCCCGCCAGCATCCGCTGTTACATTCGGACGCGATTCATAGATGATCCCGATGACGCCGAGCGGAACGCGTACGCGCTGAATTTGCAGACCGTTTGGACGATCCCATTCCGCCAGGATCGAGCCTACGGGATCGTCCAGCTTGGCAATA
The DNA here is from genome assembly GCA_938048165.1 of uncultured Alphaproteobacteria bacterium. Classification (GTDB taxonomy): domain Bacteria; phylum Pseudomonadota; class Alphaproteobacteria; order MPNO01; family UBA2964; genus UBA2964. The sequence goes on from CALIBP010000219.1 coordinate 3,341, forward strand.
TCTTCGAGCCCCTTGGCCATGGCTTCGATCCGAGAATCATCGAGTAAAAGCCGGTCCAGCATGGCCCCGGAAATACCCTTTT
>CALIBP010000220.1 GCA_938048165.1 uncultured Alphaproteobacteria bacterium
CGACGGCATGGTCTTTATAAAGACCTACCCCTCTCCCATGCCTCATGCCGAGGTCAAATCAATCGACGTCAGCAAGGCAAAAAAGATGCCGGGCGTCGTTGGAGTCTTGCTTCCTTCCGAAGTCAAACAGCCAAAAGATGCAGGTCATGCGATCCTAACTAGCTACCCTGTTTTTGTTGGCCAACCAATCCTGGCCATCGCGGCACTCACCGAGCAACAGGCCGAAGATGCGATCGAAGCCGTTAAAGTTGATCTAAAACCGTTACCCTTTTGTATTGACCCGCTGGATAGTCTCAAGCCGGGGGGGCCAAATGCCAATAAAGGCGGTAACGTTGCTAATCGACGCAAAATCAAACTCCAGGAAATAAAATGGACCGGCAAAGATTTTGCCCTTGCCGGCGATAACCAAATGCCAATGGGTAAGGAAGCCTTTGGCTGGTCACATGGTGACATTGAAGCTGGCTTCAAGAATGCAAAGGTTGTGATTGAAAAGTCTTTTGTCAGTGCAGCCAATGCCCATCACGCTCTAGAACCCCGGTCTGCAGCGGCTTATTGGTCAAATGGAAAATGTACAGTTTGGGGTTCTACTCAATCGTCCTCCTTTGCGGTGCCCAGCCTCGCAAAATATATCGGAATTAGCCCGGCAAAGTTGAATTTTGTTTCCGAATATTGCGGTGGCGGCTTTGGCGGCAAAGCCTACTCCTATCCCTTGATGGCTTTACCAGCATTGATGTCCAAAAAGCTAAATGGCCGTCCAGTCATGATGCGGGTAAGCCGGGCCGATGAATTTTTCAACGGCTCCGCCCGTGCCGGTTTCCAGGGTTGGGTTAAAATCGGATTTGACGCAAAAGGTAAAGTCCTCGCAGTCGATAGCTATGTTGTTCAGGACAATGGCTCCACTTCAGGATTCTGGGATTTTCAGAACTTTGGTATGGCTGCCTCCGTAATCCTTCAGCCAGAAGCTATGCGTTTCCGAGGGGTACCGGTCCTGACCAATACGCCCCCTAAAGGAGCGCAACGCGGTCCAGGAGAAAACCAAACCGCGAATATACTTGAACCGCTTCTTGATGATGCTGCGAGACAGCTCAAAATGGATCGTCTCGCCCTACGCCTCGCGAATACACCTGGCGGCGGACAAGGCGGAAAAATTGGCCCCAAACGGGCGCCGCTCACTAGTGCCTACCTTAAAGAAGGCCTTGAGCAAGCTGCCAAAAAGTTTGGCTACGCTGACCGAATCAAGAAATCTGGCAAGCAGGCTAACGGTAAAATCCGTTCTGTCGGTATTGGCCAAGCCTATCATGCCGCTGGCTTTAACGGTTGGGATGGCATGGTGCGGATCACCCCAGACGGCAAACTTCATGTCCACACCGGTGTCGGTAACCTTGGTACCTATTCCTATGCTTCAACGTCTCGTGTCGCAGCAGAAGTCCTCGGTTACGACTGGAAGAACGTCATTATTGAACGGGGCGGCACCTTAAAAGCCATGCCGTTTAATATTGGACAGTTTGGCTCTAACACCTCCTTCACGATGACTCGAACCAACTATGCTGCTGGTATGGCGGCCAAGCAAAAGCTGCTTGAAATCGGTGCCACGATGATGGGCGGAAAAGCCGATGACTATAAGCTGGATAATGAGAAAGTTGTCGCCAAAAAGGGCGGCAAATCCATTACCTTTGCACAGGCGGCCAAGAAAGCCATTGAACTCGGCGGCAAATACGATGGTCACGAGTTAGATAAAGACCTCAAAGGGCTCACCAAAATGGCGGCAAAGCAAATTGCAGGAACCGGATTGATTGCCGCTGCCAAGGACAGAATACCCAAGAAGGGTGTCGTCCCTGGTCTTGCGGCAGCCTTCGTCGAGATCGAGCTCGACCCAGAAACCGGGAAAATCGAGATACTGGACTATATGGGTGTAGCCGATGTTGGTCAGGTCCTGCATCCGCAAGGCCTGGACGCCCAGATCCGCGGCGCTGCGGTAATGGGTTTCGGTCTCGCTGCAACTGAACGGTATGTCTATGACCCGGCTTACGGACGCTCGAACGCAACTGGGCTTTACCAGTCGAAGCCACCGACCTATCTCGATGTTCCGGCTAAATTGGGATCTCATGCCGTTACCGGCGCAAATGACCCACAAAATCCCGTCGGCGCAAAAGGCGTTGGTGAACCGATTCAGGGAGCGGCCTCCTCGGCCTATCTCAGTGCGGTTTCAGAGGCGCTGGGAGGGCATCTCTTCAACCGCGTCCCGGTGGTTGCTGACATGATTGTGAATGCGTTGGCGAAACAGCCGCAATCTCATAAACCCTTACAAACCAATTGCCAGTAACTGGCGGAAAGGAAGCAGACAATGACTGATATAATGCACTCATTCGACCTGTTCGCGCCTGCCAGCATCGAGGAAGCGGCAAAACTCCTCGACAAGCATGGTAAGGAAGCGTGGATAATTGCCGGCGGCAAAGACAGCTTTGACTGGTTTAAGGATCGTCACAAACGCCCCAGCGCTGTTATCGACATCACCGGCCTCAAACAACTCCACGGTGTATCGGATAAAGGGGACTATATCGCTGTCGGGGCCCTATCGACTCTGACCGAGATTGAAGAAAGCGACCTCCTGAAGAAGAATTTTCCTCTTTTGGTGGAAGCCGCTGGACGTGTCGCCAGCCCGCAAATTCGAAATGCGGGAACTTTGGGTGGCAATCTCGCACAAGACACCCGGTGCACCTATTACCGTGATGGTTTCCCCTGTTATCGTGCTGGTGGCAATACCTGCTACGCAAACACGCCGACAGCCATGAATCGCGAACATGCACTTTTTGATGCTGTTCGGTGTGTTGCGGTCACGCCTTCGGATACAGCACCTGCCCTCGTCGCCCTTGAGGCCGAAATTGTTATCTCACGGAAGGGTAAAACAAGAACAGTTTCGGCGGAGAAATTCTTCATTGGACCGGCCGTTGATATTACCCGCATGACGGTATTGGAAAAGGGTGACATCCTGACGGAAATCCGGATTCCCAAAAAATGGGCAGGCGCCAAGCAGTATTTCGAAAAAGTGGCTGATCGCGAGACTTGGGATTTCGCATTGGTGAATATTGCGATGGTCGCCAAAACCTCTGGTGGGAAAGTTACCGATGTCCGGATGGCTTGCGGCGGTGTTCAATGCACCCCTCGGCGCCTTACCAATGTAGAAAGCCTAATGAAGGGCGAGAAAGTAGGTGCAGAAATGGAGACCTTGGCAAAACGGGTCGCTGCACGGGGTGC
>CALIBP010000221.1 GCA_938048165.1 uncultured Alphaproteobacteria bacterium
TGATCACACAATCAGGGTCGATGACAGCGACATGGCACAGACGCGAAAAGTCCGGAATCCTGTCAAAAACATGCATAACGATTTTACCCGCAACTCCGCGCCTCAACGGGTTCGCGATTTACTGCCTCCCGAGGAAGCGGAAGACAAGCTAAGCCGACGTTTCGGCTCAATGAATGTCTGGCGCCCTTTGATTGGTCCCGTTGAAACTTCCCCGCTGGCGATTTGCGGTTGGGACACGCTACGCGAGGAAGACCTGCTTGTTGCCGAGCGGCGTTATCAGGACCGTCTTGGCGGTGTCTTGCATCTTACCTATAACCCAGACCAGCGCTGGTATTACTTCCCAAAAATGACCCGCGATGAAGTGGTGCTCTTGAAGTGTTTCGACTCTCTCGACGATGGCACAGCGAAATGGACCTGCCATGGTTCTTTCCAGCCACCACATATATCGCCCAATGCTCAACCAAGACAGAGTATTGAAATACGTACCCTTTATTTTTACGACGATTGACTGACAGTAAACCCTCTACACAAAATCTAACCACCAACAGGCGTCGCGCCATTCAGCGCGGCGCTTTTTGGATGATCGTCGCTGCGCTTTCGTTTACGACGATGCTCTTTCTTGTCCGCTATCTCGAAGGACGTTACCCGTCAATTGAAGTCGTTTTCTTTCGGGCATTGGCAGGACTTATCTTTGTCGTTCCCATTCTCATGCAGCACGGTCTATCAGGGCTCCACACCAAGCATTTTCCGATGCATATATCCCGCACCGTCTTCGCGTTGGCCGCAATGTTCTTTTTCTATTACGGCGTTGCTCATGTCCGGATGTCCGACAGTACCGCCTATACTTTTGTCATTCCGCTCTTTGCGACAGTCGGAGCGGCCCTGGTCCTTCGTGAGAAAGTCGACGCACCCCGTTGGATAGCCACAATTTGCGGCTTTATTGGCACGGTCATCATCCTGCGGCCTGGCCAGGCCGAAATTTCTCTTCCGGTACTGGCAATGCTTTTGTCAGCGGTGTTTTACGCTGGCTCCTGGCTTAGCATGAAGATCCTGACACGGACGGATTCTGCGTCGCTGATCGTCCTCTACATGAATGTCATGATCGTGCCGCTGGCCCTGATCCCTACCCTTATCATTGGGAAAATGCCAAATTTTCTCGACCTTATGGTTTTGATCGGTGTCGGTCTGACTGGTTCCTTCGCCCATTTCTGTCAGGCGCGGTCATTTGCCTCCGCTGATGCCAGCGCCGTTATGCCATTTGATTTTTTGCGACTGCCGATGGCAGTTGCCTGGGGGTGGTTCTTCTTTGCTGAACCGACCAATATCTGGACCTGGGTTGGTGCAATTGTGATCTTTACCAGCACCTATTACATTGCCTGGCGGGAATCTCGGCAAAAGGCTGTTCCTTAACCACCCTCAACCCGATTATACAGCCGCTTATTCATCAGAGCATCAACCGACACGGTTAAGCAGGTTCTCGGATCATCCATACGATGTAACACCGCGTGTGGCGGTTTTAGATTTTCCTTAAAGCGTTCCACCATCCAATGAACCCGGGGCATACTAGACTTGATGAATCTATCATTGAGTTGGACGGGTCGTTGCACTCTCTTAAACTCCTGCAAACTAATGGTAATGTTATATTAGGACGGCATCCTATCACATCTGAATGAACCTTACGTGACAGTTATTTGCTGTTCATTCAAAATTCCCGGAATAACCGTCCATAGCCCGGAATTGAATCGGTTACACCGGTTTTACGCAATGCATTCCAGACAATAGCGCCAAGGGCGGTGACGACGGTAACCCCTAGTTCCTGTTCGATGGGTTCAATAACCTCCGCCGTTGCAAAATGCGGACAGAAAACGTGGATGGTGTCCGTCTCAGGATGTTCCGTGACGATCTTTTTTGCGGCATCAAAAACCTGACTGTCATCGACCTGGCCTAATTTTATAAATGTCGTATAGAGACACCCGTAACCAACCGGGTTCTTTCCCATCTGACTAATGTATTTCGCATGACGGTCGTAATGGCTATCGTCATAAGGATAGATAATCCCAACATTCTTCGACTCAAGCGCTTCATGTGCTTCGCGTTGGGCACTAAAGCTAGTGATACAGGGTATCCCAATTTCTTTTTCTGTCGCCGCCGCCATATTGTCCGCATTCCCAAACCCCTGAGACACGTTGATCGGTACGCCACCAAAGCAAAACAGATCGATCCCCGCCCGTGCCATCGCGTGGGCTGCATTCAGACTGACCTCATAGGCACGATCCACCTCGTCACTATTGCGATCAACCAGCGGCAAGGTATTCACAACAAGCGTCACCCCGTCAGGAACGATTTTGTAAAATTCATAGGGAAAAACCTCAGTCGCCGCCGGCGGTGAAGTGTACCCAATACGCGCACGATGTCCGTACATGTTCGATCTCCCTTTCCTTTATCTCTTCTGGTTATAACTTTGATGCTCATGACTTCCGTTGCATAAGCCCCTATGTGACCTAATGAGCATGAGATTAGAGCCAAACAAGGGAAAAACAAATGTCCGAGAAATTTGACGCAATCATCATCGGCACCGGTCAGGCCGGACCATCCATGGCGCAACGCATGACTGGCTAAGGTCTCAAGGTCGCCATTATCGAACGTCATCTATTTGGTGGCACCTGCGTTAATGTCGGATGCATTCCAACAAAAGCGCTCGTTGCCAGCGCCCGGGCGGCCTATATGGCCAAACGTGGTAACGATTTCGGGGTCTCAATCGACGAAAACATCAATGTCGATATAAAAAAAGTCAAAGCCCGGAAAGACGCCATCGTCAAACAATCCAGTGACGGTGTGACCAACTGGATGAAGAACATGGACAACCTAACGGTATTTGAAGGACATGGTCGGTCGCAGAGCTGCTAACAGCGTAAGCGTCAATGGACAGATACTGGAAGCAGACAAAATCATCCTCAATGTAAGCGGACGCGCTACTGTGCCACCTATTCCAGGCATTGAAGGTGTCGATTACTTCACCAACACCAACATGATGGAAGTCGATTTTCTTCCGGAACATCTGATCATCATCGGCGGCAGCTATATCGGACTTGAATTCGCTCAAATGTATCGGCGTTTTGGCAGCCGCGTCACGGTCGTTGAAATGGGGCCCAGACTTATCGGTCGCGAAGACGAAGATGTTTCTGATACTGTCCGTGAAATTCTCGAAAACGAAGGCGTGGAAATCCGTACCAACGCCAGCTGTATTAGTATCGAGAAGCAAAACGGTAAGATTGTTCTCAATGCCGACTGTGAGGAAGGCGCTGAAAAGATCGTCGGTAGCCATATTCTGCTCGCCGTCGGCCGCAAACCAAACACTGATGATCTCGGCCTTGATAAAGCCGGAGTTGAAACTGATGAGCGCGGTTACGTCACCGTCGATGATTTCTTGCGGATTAACGTTCCAGGCATTTGGGCAATTGGCGATGTTAATGGTCGCGGTGCTTTCACCCATACCTCCTATAACGATTACGAAATCCTTGCTGCCAATATGTTCGATAATGATCCGCGCAAGGTTTCGGACCGCATCACCAACTATGGTTTGTTCATGGTTCACCATTGGGGCGGGTTGGCATGACAGAAGCCCAGGCCAGAGAATCAGATAAGAATGTTCTGATCGGCAAAATGATGACGGCGCGCATCGGTCGTGCCCGGGAACGCAGCGAAACGCGGGGTTTCATGAAGGTTCTGATTGATGCTGACACTAAACGTATTCTTGGAGCCAATATATTGGGAATTGGTGGTGATGAAGTGATCCACTCTTTACTGGACATCATGTATGCCGATGCACCCTACACAGTCATCCAACGGGCAGTACATATTCATCCAACTGTAAGTGAACTCATTCCGACGATGTTGGGAGACTTAAAACGTCTGGAGTGACGAGCCACCTTCTCCCGATCTCAGGGAGCGCAGTAAACTCAAATGCTCTACAATAGAAAAACATTTGAGCTTCCAGCGTTTAGAAGGACGTATTCGGTCAATTGGCTACTTCGACAACCACGCCACCAACTGTCCCCTGGCACTTACAGGGCGCCGTCTATGGCATCGGCCTGTTCAGTACGACGATGTTCTATCTGGCGTCAGTTGTTGTTCCCCTTTGGGTCGCCACAATTGAGTCATCTCCCCTGTTAATTGGGATAGTCCTCGGCTCGCGACATTTCCTGCCTCTTTTCCTATCCATCCATGGCGGTGCGTTGATGGATCGCCTTGGCGGACGCCGGGTCATGATTTTCTTTGGCATC
>CALIBP010000222.1 GCA_938048165.1 uncultured Alphaproteobacteria bacterium
TACGAATATCACCGTGCCGCCCGCCCATGTCCAGCCATCTAGGGCTTCGCCGAAAATAAAGAAGCCAAATGCAATGGCGATCAAAAGCCGGACAAACTCAAACGGTAATACCACGGTCGCGTCCGCTGCGGCATAGGCCCGCGCGACGGCGCGTTGAAATCCTGTAGCGAGCCCGCCCAGGAGAACCAGCCAAAGCAGCTGTTCCAGATTGGGCGTTTGCCAATAAAGGAAGGCAGGAATGGACGACCCCAAGGTCATAACTATCAATGTATAGGCAACGATCCGATCAGGTGGTTCTGTGCGCGTCATGAGCTTTACGGAAATTGTGGTGAAGGCGCCGGCGGCCATCGCCCCGAGCGCGAGCAGGACGCCAACGTTCCATTCTGCAAAGCCCGGTCGAATAATCATCAGCATGCCGACAAAGCCGATGATCAGGGCATGCCAGCGAGCACCGTACATGACTTCGCGCAGGATCAGGACAGCCCCCAGAGAGGCAAAAATCGGTTTGCTATATTGTATGGCGACAACATCTGCGAGCGGGATAAGAGAGACAGCGAAGAACACGCAATAAAGACCAATCAACGTGTTGATGCCACGGGCGACCAGCAGGACTGGTCGTTTTGTGGCGAGCCCGGCAAGCCCGACACGGGTTACCCATGGGATAATAAACAGCACACCAAATACACATCTGAAAAACGTGATCATCGGTACCGACATTTCTGCGGTAAGATATTTGCCGATGGCGGTAAATGCGACGACACAAAATGACGCAATAATGGTCCAGATTGCCCCCTGGGTTGCGGGGGTTAGGCGGATCAAGCTGATGCGGGGGCGGGTCGGCGTGTTCATGGTGATCACCCTATGCCCATGTGGCCAACCGGGATAGGATGCAACGTCCTTTGATGAACGGGATTTTGGGGCGTTGTATATGGTGGAGGAGAAGCCCGTCTTGAGTACGAAACTATGGCAACCGGACCCAGAAAGGGTCGCTGCCAGCAATCTGACTAAATTTATTGGTGAGGTCGAAATCCGCTGGGGAGTGTCATGCCCTGATTATGCAGCCTTACACAGATGGTCGGTCGATGAACCAGATAAATTCTGGTTATCCCTTTGGGACTTCACTGGTGTCCTCGGAGATCTTTGTGATGAGGTCGTGTTGCAGAATGCCGATCAGATGCCAGGGGCGGTATTCTTTCCAAACGCGCGGTTGAATTTTGCTGAAAATCTCCTGCGGCAGCGCGGTAATACACCGGCACTGATGTTTCGCGGCGAAACGGGGATTGAGCGCACGCTAACCGGTGCGGCGCTGTATGACCTGGTCTCTCGGATAAAGCAGGCGATGCATCAGGCGGGGATCGAAGCGGGAGATAGGGTGGCGGGCTATTTACCCAATCTGCCGGAATCGATTGCGGCGATGTTGGCGACGGCCAGTCTCGGTGCGGTCTGGTCATCCTGCTCTCCCGATTTCGGAACCCAGGGTGTTCTCGACCGATTTGGGCAAATCGAACCTAAAATTCTATTTGCGGCGGATCAGTATTTTTATAATGGCCGGGCGACAGATTGCTCTGAACGTATAAGAGAAATTCGCGCAAAATTACCGACTGTCGACTCCGTCATTATCCTTCCTTATGACACCGCTGAACCGGTCTCTATAGACGACCCATCGATGACATCGCTTGGTCAATTTATTGAGCCCTATGTGGCGGCAGAGATTGAGTTTCAGCGGTTTGATTTTAATCACCCGCTTTACATCCTGTTCTCGTCAGGCACGACCGGCGTTCCCAAATGTATCGTCCATGGCGCCGGTGGGACGTTGATTCAGCATTTGAAGGACCATGTGCTCCAGACCGATGTAAAACCGGGCGACCGGGTCTTTTACTTCACGACCCTCGGCTGGATGATGTGGAACTGGCTCGTCTCTGGCCTCGCTGCAGAGGCGACAATTCTTCTCTATGATGGTTCGCCATTTTACCCCGATGGTAACAGCCTGTTTGATTTTGCAGAGCAATCAAACATGACCCATTTTGGAACATCGGCGAAATTTATTGATGCAGCGAAGAACGCCCGGCTAAATCCTATCAAGACGCATGATCTTTCGAGTGTTCGGACGTTAATGTCGACGGGCTCGCCTTTGGTGCCCGAGAGCTTTGACTTTATTTACGAGAATATCAAAACAGATATTTGTGTTTCATCGATATCCGGCGGTACGGATATTGTTGGCTGTTTCGTCGGCGGCAACCCCATTGGCCCGGTCTGGCGGGGCGAAATTCAGGCGGTGTGTCTGGCGATGGATGTTGCAGTCTATGACGACGATGGCCAGTCGATGGTCGGTGAGTTGGGCGAGCTTGTTTGTCAAAAACCCTTTCCATCGATGCCGGTTGGTTTCTGGAACGATGCCAGTGGTGACCGTTACCGGGCCGCCTATTTTGAGCGGTTCCCGGGTGTCTGGTGTCATGGCGACTGGGTCGCTCTCACCGAAAACGGCGGCTTGATCATTCAGGGCCGTTCTGATGCTACGCTCAACCCGGGTGGCGTTCGCATTGGCACAGCAGAGATTTACAGCCAGGTCGAACAGCTTGAAGAAGTTGAAGAAGCCATTGCTGTCGGCCAGGATTGGCAGGGCGATGCCAGGATCATTCTGTTTGTTCGGCTTCGCGATGGCGACTCATTTAACGCCGCCCTCTGTGACAAGATTAAAAATCGGATACGCGCCAACCTATCGCCGCGGCATGTCCCGGCAAAGATTATTGCGGTGTCCGATATTCCTCGGACAAAGTCCGGGAAGATCACGGAACTCGCGGTTCGCGATGTCATCCACGGGCGGGCGGTGCGCAATACCGAAGCTCTCGCCAATCCCGGCGCCCTTGACCATTTCCGGGAATTGAGCGAACTCCGCAGCTAGTTGCACGCGGTTGGCCGCCTCCCTAGACTTGTTCGTCATCTATATAATCTCTGGCCGAAGGGAGGGTGGAAATGACAGATGATCGTTGGCGGCTTGAGGAATTTCGTCGCCTGCTTGATATCAGTGAACGGGCGGTGGTGTTTACCGGTGCGGGGATCAGCACGGAATCCGGAATTCCGGATTTTCGCAGCCCGGGTGGTGTCTGGACCAAATACAGCCCTATTCAATATAACGACTACATCACTTCAGAAGACTCCCGTCGAGAATCCTGGCGCCGGAAATTTGATGACTCCTATGGTTTCGAGGGTGCTGAACCTAATCGTGGTCACCGGGCGGTTGAGAAGCTGGTGCGTGATGGCAAGGTATCAGCTGTCATTACCCAGAACACAGATGGGTTACATTTAAAATCCGGCATTCCTGAAGAGAAGATCATCGAGCTACACGGCAATAGTACCTATGCGTCGTGCCTGGCGTGTGGATTACGGCATGATTTTGAACCCATTAGACAGGCCTTTCTCGCCGACGGGACGATACTCGATTGTGATGCCTGCGGCGGTCTATTAAAGGCGGCAACGATTTCTTTCGGTCAGCCAATGCCGGAGGGGCCTATGCGTCGTGCCCAGGAAGAAACGCTTTCCTGTGATTTGTTTCTGGCCATCGGATCGTCCCTTCAGGTTTATCCCGCAGCCGGATTTCCGCAGACGGCTGCGCAAAAAGGAGCAGCGCTGGTCATTCTAAATCGTGAACCAACCGATCTCGATAGCTTTGCTGACCTGGTGCTCAATATGGAAATTGGCCCCACGTTGGGGGATGCTGTCGCGGTAAATTGATTGATTGGTTAATGGGTTATTAACGAACTGGCCCGTGTAATGGATGATTAGTTTTAAAACTACTGGAAAATTGAGCTCGCCTTACCGATGGGTGAAGAAACCAAGGCTTCTGAAATTGATCAGCTCAAGGCACAAATTGCGGTGCTGGAGACTGAACAACTGCGCGCACAGGAAAAAATAAAGCGCCTGGAAGCCGAGCACAGCCAGTCTGAGCAAAGGTTGCGTGAAGCCATTGATACAATGTCGGAAGGGTTCGCTCTTTTTGACGCTGATGACCGCTTACAGATATTCAACAAGCGATATGCGGAGGATGTTTGGTCGACCTGTCCGGAAGAGGTCCAAATCGGAAGATCCTTTGACGAGCTTGTGGATGCTGCAATGCAATCCGGTATGTGGGACGGTGCAGAGCTTTCAAGAGACGAGATCGCCAAGAAGGCACGCGAAAGGCACAAGAATTTACCGTCGGTGTCAGAAATTTGTTACCCCTCTGGGCGATGGAAGAGACAAAGCAAGAAGCGAACCCGCGAAGGCGGTGTGGTTGGTGTCTATTCCGATTTAACAGAGATAAAGCAACGTGAGGAAAGATTACGCTATAGCGAAAATCTTCACCGTGAACTGCTTGAAACGCTGCCCGATGCCGTCATTATCCACATCGCGGAGAAGATCGTTTTTGTTAATGCCGCCGCTGTGCGTCTTTTTGGGGCAGAAACGGCCGATCAACTCATCGGCAAGGATTCTCTGAGTTTCATCCCCGATAAAGACCGTGCCCTGCAGATCAAACGGCGCAAGGTCGTTCTCAAAAAGCACGACCAACTAGACCCGGTGGAACAAAGACGGATCAGACTTGATGGTTCGATAGTCGACGTTGAAACGGTTGCAACTTTTATAGAGTGGGAAGGTGAGGCTGCGTTCTTAGGGGTGCTCCGCGATATTACGGCCCGTAAAGAAGCTGAAGAAGCCTACGCGTAAACTGAGAGACGTTTTAGCGCTATTACCGACAATATGCCCGGTGCCGTCTTTCAGCGGGTGATGGACCTAGCCGGTAAACTTTCTTTCAGCTACGCCAGTGCGGGCATTGAAGAAATTACAGGCCTCAAGCCCGAAGACCTAAAATCTGACTTATCTCCGTTTACAGACCTTATCAGGCCTGATTTTCGCGATGAGTATTTTAGGAGAATGCAAGAGTCGGCAGAAAATATGACACCTCTGTCGATGGAAATTCCCTTGACCAGGACGGACGGTAGTTCAGCCTGGCTGAGATCCTTAGGCCGTCCTCATCCCCGCGCTGACGGCGCGATCGTCTGGGATGGTGTGGTCATGGATGTAACTGAACAGCGTCAAACAGAGGAAAGTGCGCGTCGCGCTCATCAATGGCTGTTGCAGGCTATCGATACAATGCCTAATGGGTTTATGCTGTGGGATAAAGAAGACCGGCTGGTCCTGTGGAATCATCGGGTGATGACCTATCACCCGGACCCGGCGGTTATTTCCGAAGGGGTGTCGTTTGACGATGTCATTGGCGGCATTGCCGACGATATCAGACAACGTCTTGGGTCGGAAATGGCAGATGACTGGCTCGCCGAACGAAGGCAGCACCATCAGCAGGCTAATGGATCCTATGAATGCCGCGGTGGCATTGATCGTTGGTATACAGTGACCGAGCATCGGACACCTGAAGGGTTTACCGTTACGCTGACGGCGGATATTACCGACCGCCGCGAAAATGAAGACCGGCTATGAGAAAGTGACGAGCGCTATCGGGCGCTGGTTAATCTGCTGCTTGATGCGGTTTATGTTCATAAGGGCGGTTATATCGTGCTGTCGAATGAGGCCGCGCTCGATCTGTTTGGTGCGAAAACAGCAGAAGACCTGATGGGTAAGGAGGCCCTCGATCTAACCCATCCCGAATTTCATGAGGTGGTTGTAGAACGGCGCGGTCGCGTTGTTGGGGAAGGAACACGGACAGTTTTCATGCGGCAAAAGCGGCTCCGGCTCGACGGCTCCTGGTTCTGGGCGGAAGTGGCCGCTGCGGCAATTGAATGGGAAGGTGAGCGCGGTGGCATTGTAGTCATGCGAGACATCACCAAGCAAATTGATGCCGAAGAAGTGCTGATTAGAAGTAAAGAAGAAGCAGAAATTGCCAACCGGACAAAGACGGAATTTCTTGCCAATATCGGTCACGAATTAAGGACACCCCTCAACGCGATCATTGGCTTTTCCGACCTCATGCAGCGCGAAATGTTCGGGCCCCTCGGAAATGAGTAATATAACGACTACGTTCGGGACATTTATCAGAGTGGTAGCCATCTTCATGATGTCATTAACGATATCCTTGATCTTTCGAAAATTGAGGCAGGCAAACTCGATCTGTCTGAAGAAGCGGTCAATCTCGGCCGGTGCATTGAACGATGTTTACGCGTCGTCGCCCCACGGTCTGATGAAGGCGGCCTAACGCTTGAATCGACGATCGATGATTCATTGCCATCGCTGCGGGCGGACGAGAGAAAAGTTAAACAGATCATGATCAATCTTCTCAGCAATGCTGTGAAGTTTACCGAACGCGGTGGAACGATTTCGGTTACAGCACAGAATGATCAGCTGGACAGTGTTGTTTTAACAGTCAGCGATACCGGTATCGGGATCGCAGAAGAAGATCTTGCTCAGGCGCTGATGCCCTTCGGGCAGGTGGATAGCACGTTGAGCCGACGCCATGAAGGAACAGGGCTAGGGCTGCCACTGACGAAATCTCTGGTAGAGCTTCATGGAGACACGTTGTCAGTCGATAGTAATGTTGGAGTTGGGACGTCGGTGATCGTTCGTTTCCCAGGCTGGCGGGGTGTTGAGCGCCCCTCCGCTGCTGAATGACACGCTAGGGTTTTTGCAAAAATGCCAGGTTGAGGCCATTGAGAATGCCGAATAACCGTTCATAGGCGTCGTTGAAATTCTCTTGGGTCATGGTGGCGCGGAGGCCTGTAAGAAAATTTAGCATCTCCTGTCGTGTCTGAGCCCCGTTCATCAATTCTAGGATGGCGCATTCGTCTTCTGATATATGGAAAGAAAGTTTTAGCCCTTCCAGCTCTGCATTGAGCTGGCCCGACTTGCGGAGGGCGGCAGCGGCCTGTCTGGCCTCAAGCCCAACCAGAACGGGTGCCAAATCCAATTCATTAACTTGAGCACAATGGGATCCCGTTCGCGTTTCTTTAACGACGTAACAAATATGGGTTTTCAGACTTCCGGTTAGCCTTTCTGAAAAAGCACAGCGTTCCAGCCAGGGGAGGGTGTTCAAGCGCTTTAGAAGCCCGGGGTTCTTAATATGTAGCGACGGATCATATGCAAAAGGGACAATGAAACCGGTGATGTTCATTCCGGCCCTACAAACAAACGCTTGCAGCTCTGGTACCGTACAGGCGCGATCCTGGCTGTGTAACAGCAGGTCATAAAGCCCTGCATCACCTTCAGTAAGATGGTCTCCTACCAACGGATTGCGCTGGAGCCAGTTGGTTGGCGGTAGGTTTTTGAGTAAGGCGTGTGCTGTATTAACACGGTCTTGAGGCTGTTCATCAGCGATACCCAACGTGCGCAACATCGCCTGTGCCTGATAGACACCGGTCCGCCCATAGGGCGCGTAAACCATGAGCCCCATGCCACCATCTTCGGCCAAAACGTCTCGCAGGGCCCGCAGTCCGTTCGACGGTTCCGACAGATGATGCAGGACGCCGCAGCAATCAATGTAGTCATAAGGCCCCGGCGCGATTGCCGCGACATCGAGCAACGAGCCGGAATGAAATCGTATATTTTTAAGGCCGCGCGCCTTTGCCCGATTTTCTGCAATAGCCCGTGAGGCTGATGACAGATCGAGATAGGTCACCTCACCGGGGCCGCCCGTATCGGCAAGCTGCTGCGCCAGCATGATCGCTGCATCACCGGTGCCGCCACCAGCCACCAGCGCTCGAAAAGGTTTCGAAAAGTCACGTCGGCCACCAAAAACATAATGATTGAGTTCAGCCAGCTGACTGGGAGAGCCGGTTATCAAACGGTGTGCCTCGTCCGCCGGGTTTCGCGGTGGATAAGGAAATGTTTCGTATTGTTCGCTGAGCGCCTCAACGCCGTCAGAAGTCGCCATGAGTGTTTTCCTGAGAGGGGTTGCGTTGGCTGGTCTGGATTCCGATAGTTATAGATAGAAAGGGTGGTTCAGAATGCGCGGATATTTTGGCATTGGTGTCGAAGGGGTTTCGAAACCGATGAATGCGGGAAATTTGTTTCGGACGGCACATGGTTTTGGGGCAGGGTTCGTCTTTACCATCGATGCTAAATTTGACCGCGACCGCATGAAATCCGATACCTCGGATATGGCCGGACAGGTACCGTTTTATAGCTTCGACAATGTAGAGTCGATGCGGTTGCCGGATCGCTGTTCTCTGGTGGGTATTGAATTGACGGATGATGCCATTGAACTGCCGAGTTTTCGCCACCCGCGCAATGCCGCCTATGTATTAGGCATGGAACGCGGTAGCCTGTCACCTCGATTGCAGGAATGCTGTGACCATATTGTCAAAATTCCAACACAATTTTCACTGAATCTTGCAACCGCAGGCGCTATTGTTATGTATGACCGCATATCGAGCCTCGGCCGGTTTGGCGGGCGTCCGGTTGTTCCCGGCGGGCCCATAGAGCCGGTGCCGGAGCATGCGTTTGGCGATCCAGTATGGAAAAAAAAGGAGCGCCGTCGTGAAAAGAATACCGCATCCGACAAGCCCGACGACAAGGTGTAGAAAAGAATACAAGGAATTGACAGTGCGAACCAAAACAATCTCACCCTTGGCAGTATTCCTGGCTGGATTAGTAGTTTTTGCGACGGCACCGGTTCAAAGCGCTGGAGTTAAATCGGCGAAGGTCTTCAAAGATTGGTCAGTTCATGTCGCCGGGAAAAACAAACAGAAGATCTGTTATCTCCACGGTGAGCCCAAGAAATCAGCCGGTAAATATAATCGCCGGGGGCCGACTTATATGCAGGTCACCCACCGTGTGGCGGATCGCGCCCGGAATGAAGTGTCGATTACCGCCGGTTATAGCTACAAAAAAGGCAGTGACGTTAACGTGAAAATCGATAAGAAAACGTTTTCCATGTTTACCGATGGCGCAACCGCCTGGTCACGGGATGTGCGTGGCGACGTTGCCCTCGTCGCAGCGATGCGCGCCGGGACGACGATGGTTGTTACCGGAACGTCAACACGCGGTACGGTGACCAAAGATCGATATTCACTGGCTGGATTCACAGCAGCGCACAAGGCAATCAACAAGGCCTGCGGCATCAAATAAGGAAATTTCCACCGCTCCGTTGCCTGGCGGCGCGGTTCGCGCTAGGTCGGGGCTCAGCAATATTTTTAAATTCGGGGAGAAGAAAATGAGCACAGCGTTTGACGCCAACACGGCCTATAGCATGCAGGACAAGGTTATCATCGTAACGGGTGGTGGTACTGGTATTGGCAAGGTTTATAGTCAGCGATTGGCTGAAGCGGGTGCCAAGGTAGTACTTGCCGATATAGCCGCAGATGAGTCCAATGATGTCGCGGCGCAAATCCGTGATGCCGGTGGGCAGGCTGTTTCCGTGCCGACCGATGTGACGGATGAAGCCGCTGTTCAGGCGATGGCTGATGCCGCCGCGGATGAATTTGGCGGCATTGATGGGTTGGTCAATAACGCCTCTCTCATGAGTGTGTTGCCGCGGGGTGACTGGTTTGAAATTTCAGTCGACCGTTGGGATTCGGTGATGGCCGTCAACCTGAAGGGCATCTTTCTGTGCAGTCGTGCGGTGTACCCTTATATGCAAAAACGCGGTGGGGGCAGCATCGTCAATATCTCCTCCGGGCGTATCTGGGAGGGCAATCCTAATCGGCTCGATTACACGACCTCGAAGGCTGGTGTCGTTGGATTGACCCGCGCCCTGGCCCGGGAAGTGGGTGATGACAAAATCAGTGTCAATGCGATCACACCAGGCTTTACGCTGAGTGAGACGCAGATGTCATCGTCATCGTCTAACTATCTTGGCGGCAAGGATGAAGGAAAATGCTTCAAACGGCCACAAACACCTGACGATCTGGTTGGTGCCGTGATCTTCCTGCTCAGCGGTGCCGCGGGCTTTATTACGGGCCAGACTGTCAACGTAGATGGCGGGATGTATATGCACTAAGGTGACTTAGTAGATTCTCTCTGTCTCTTATATCAACCTATTGGAGCCCTGATGGCTGACTCCCCGGAAGCAACCGAAACCAGCAAGCCCGGTATGAAAAAGAATGTCGCGCTGCTGGCGATGTGTCAGGCATTGTTTAACAGCTCAACCGGCGTTGTCCTGTCAGTCTCGGCGCTGGTTGGCCTTGCTTTGGCGTCGAATAAGTCGCTGGCGACCCTGCCGCAGGCTTTGCAATGGGAAGCAACGGCAGCGTTTTCGATCCCTCTGGCAATGATCATGCGTCGGTTTGGCCGGCGCACGGGGTTTATCTTTGGCGCGTTAATGGGATCACTTGGTGCCATTATTGCCGCTGCGGCGATTTTCAGGGGGTCATTTGAGCTTTATCTGGTGGCCATTATATTCTTTGGTGCTTACACGATTTCCGGCCAGACCTATCGATTTGCCGCCGCAGATGTCGCCGATGAAAAATGGCATGGCATTGCGATTTCGCTGGTGATTGGGGGTGGTGTGCTCGCGGCCTTCGTTGGGCCCGAAATCTCCAAATGGACCCACGATGTGTCCAGCCTGTGGCTCGGTAATGAGACATTTGCCAAAGCCATAGAGTTGATCTGTGGTCCCGGCATCGCTGCGGCAGCGACGGTACCGGGTCAAAACCCGCCCTACCAGTTTGGTGGCACGTTTATTGTGCTCGCGTTTTTGCCAATCCTGTTGATCTTTATGGTCTCTCTGGTGGGATTCCCGAAAAAGGAAGAGCAGAAGTTCGAGAATTCAGGGCGTCCGCTGGGCGAGGTCATTCGTCAGCCCGGCTATGTCGTTGCAGTGCTGTGTGCTGTGATCGGGTGGGGCGTCATGGTCTTGATGATGGCAGCGACGCCGCTCGCCATGGTCAAGGAATATGGCCACACCTTTGTGGACACAGCCTTTATTGCGCAATGGCACATGTTTGGCATGTTCGCACCTTCCTTCTTTACCGGGTCGTTGATCAAAAAATGCGGTTTGCTCAACGTCCTGCTGGCCGGGTTGGTGTTGTCGAGTACGGCAGCGTTGATCGGGATGTCGGGCGGCACGATCCAGCATTTCTGGTTTGCCAATATTTGCGTCGGCTGTGGCTGGAACTTCCTGTTTGTCGGGGCGACACATCTTCTGACCAAAATGTATCGCCCGGAAGAAAAGGCGAAAGCCCAGGGCATGAATGACTTTATGGTCTTTCAGTCGGTTGCAGCCTTTTCACTCTCTGCTGGTTTGCTACAGAACAATGTCGGGTGGACGACGGTTTGTATGTTGTTATTGCCCTGTGTTGCGATCGTGTTTGTGGCGGTGCTCTATCTCAAGTTTGTGCCGGGGGCAGCGCCACCTGGGCTCGGTCGCCCGGCCAGACCGGCCGCTGCTGAATAAAGAATGTTTCCCGTGTGCGTCCCGGCGCTCTATATAGTGCGATTATGCCGGATCTTCAGGACACCATAATTCAGGAAACGCCCCTGGCCCCCGCCGTCCCGACGGCGACAGGAAAGGCCAACCTTATCGGTCTAAGCCGTCAGGAGCTGGAGGAGACTGTCGTTGGATTTGGCTTGCCCAAATTTCGAGCCAAGCAAATCTGGCACTGGCTCTATCACCGCGGGGCCAAGTCATTTGATGAAATGACGACTTTGTCCAAAAGGGCCCGCGAACAATTTGCCGAACGCTGCATTATTGCGCGGCCTGGTGTGGTCAATGAACAGCTTTCAGAAGATAGTACTCGGAAATGGCTGCTTGGCGTGCCGGGCGGTGGCGAGGTCGAAACGGTCTATATCCCTGAGAAAGATCGCGGAGCGCTGTGTATCTCATCGCAGGTTGGCTGCGCGTTGAGCTGCAAGTTCTGCCATACCGGCACCCAGCCTTTGATGCGGAACCTGACCTCGGCAGACATTGTCGGCCAGATGCTCGTGGCGCGAGATACCTATGGTGAATGGCCAAGCCCACGTGGTGGACGATTGCTTTCCAACATTGTGATGATGGGGATGGGCGAGCCGTTGCTGAATTATGACAATGTCAAAAAAGCGCTAACCATCATCATGGATCAGGAAGGCATTTCCATTTCCAAACGCCGGATTACCCTGTCGACCGCCGGCTATGTACCAAACATGCAGCGCTGTGGTGAAGAGCTGAATGTAAATCTCGCTGTCTCGCTGCATGCGGTGCGCGATGATCTGCGCGATGAGATTGTGCCTATCAACAAAAAGTTTCCCATCAAGGTCCTGCTCGACGCCTGTCGGGCTTACCCGGGGTCTAACAATGCCCGGCGCATCACATTTGAATATGTGATGTTAAAAAATGTGAACGATTCAGAAGCCGATGCCCGCGAGCTGGTGCGGCTGATGAAGGGCATTCCAGCCAAGATCAATCTGATCCCCTTCAATGCCTGGCCGGGGGCGCCGTTTGAATGTTCCGATGGCGCGACCATTCATCGCTTCGCCGAGATTGTAAACGATGCGGGGTACTCCGCCCCGGTACGGGTGCCACGCGGCCGCGATATTCTGGCGGCTTGTGGCCAACTTAAATCTGCCAGTGAGCGGGCCAAGCGAAAATCGTAGGAAGCCCCCGCCGCAACATCATGAGCGAAGTAGAATTTCGTCTCGGTGTTTCCTTTATCGCCGGTCTGGTGATGTTGTGGCCGCTTTGGCGCATCTTCGTGCGCACGGGCAAATCCCCTGCGTGGGCGTTTTTGGTCTTTATCCCGATTCTTGGCTGGCTGACGATCTATCTGGTCCTGGCATTGTCGAAATGGCCGGCAATTCCTTCCGTAAATTAGGAGGCTGGATAGTGCAGGGGGTGCCCATCACTCTCTGGACAATGGTCGTACTGGCGATCGCGGTTGTGATCCCCGTCCGTGCGGCGACGGTCATCATGCGCAAGGCTGGTTTCTCGCCATGGTGGGGGCTGTTAAATGCGATTCCGTTGGTGAGCCTGATTATTGTCTGGATTTATGCCTTTATCGACTGGCCCAATGAACCGGCGGAAAGAGCCGAGGACGCTTCAGAAGCAAATTCTGCTTAGCGAGACTGTTTCTCCTTTTTCTTTTCTGCAGCACCACACATATTTTGAATTGATTTCCAATCCTCGGCGGACATTGCGTCTTTACCAGTCGTAGTTGCTTTTGCGGACAGGCGTGCTGCCCGCTATTCGCTCAGCGGATGAGAGGAAAAAACTTCCAATGATTTTGGGAGTTCCGGTAGCTCGGTACTAAAGCGCTTAAAGACCGACACCACCCCGCTGGTGCGAATACCCGCGCGTTGCAGAATCTCGATGGCGGCGTCATCGGCTTCGCGTTCGGCATCGCGGGAATAGGCAGATCGCAGCATCAAACCGGTTGCCGTCCCCATAATCCCCTGACCACCACCCGCCAGCAAAAGATCAAGCGTACCGGTCAGGCCGATATGGCGGATCAATCCTTTCGTTGGATGTAGATGGATCAGGTGCCCGATTTCATGCGCCATTACCCCGGCGATCTCTTCCGGGTTGTGAACAAAATCGATCAGACCCCGAAACACGACGATCTGACCACCGGGGGCAGCAAAAGCGTTAATCATCTTGGCGTTGACGACGGTCACGGTAAGCGGGCCTTTGATACCAGCAGCCTTAGTCAATTGCTGCCGAAAGCGCTCCATGGCCGGGTGTTTCTGATCCGGGAAACAGACCGCTACTTTTTTCTTCTCTATCAGCCCGACAATGTCGATGACTTGCTCGACGGTGGCCTCCCCCAGGGCTTTTTCAACAGAGGCCGGGATCAGAGGTGCCAGTAAAGATGGAAGAATCGTTGCCGCGGCAAAAACGGCGATGGCGATGGAAGCGATGGACACGCCTATGATTGTTAACAGCCTGCGACGCCCGCCCTGATCTTTTCCGGCTTTGTCTATGTCTGGGCATGCCTGCCGGATCGAGACAATTAAATCCGGATTATTCAATTCCAGCCTTGCCGCGTGTTCACCCTGTAAGGCCAATCGGGCTCGGCCCTGTGCGTTGGGAGGCTGCGCCCACCACAATTAGTCAAGTGGCCAACTCAACGGACCGGTCTGATTCTCAATGCCACGAATTTCCATGCAGTCAGGCAGGAGCGTTAAGGTGACCTCGTGACGGACAGAGGACGTACCATCGTAAAACCAGCCCTGCGCTGACAAGCTACAACCCCACTTCTATGCCGGCTGTACCGCCGACATCGAGGGCATCGGCGAGACCCTCGCCGGTACCGGAGGCTTGCTGGGCATTTTGGACAAAGGCATCGAGATCAATTTCTTCCTGGGATTCCAGTTTGCTCGCGACAAGGGCGAGCATCCGATGGGTAACCATCATGACGGTAATCACAGGCAGAAACATAAAAAGGCCAAAGCCTATTACAAAAAGGGACAGGCTGTTTTCTAATGGCAGGGCTTGTCCCCCTGCGTGGAAAGTCAGATAGCCATAGAGGCCCAGTCCGCCAAAGACAGCGAACAAAAGGAAATAGTATAGAAGGTATATCCGGGCAAAATCACCGAATGTCACGGGCAATGCGAGCTGAAGAGGACCAAAATCAGTTTTTGAAACGAGGTAGCGGGTTGAAAAGCTGCATACCAGATCATCGAAATATAAAGCGTAAAGGGGGACAGAATAAAACATACCACCCATTTCCAGTACAAATCCTTAGCCTGAGCTTCAAGGTTGAAATTTTGCTGTCCGAGGAAGGTGTTGTTCATCATATAAGTTTGCAGCCGCACGGTGGCGAGGGGCGCGGCCAGCGCCAGCGTTACGATGGTCAATAATGAGTACCCGAAGAATTTTGTGGCGTATTTTTTTGCATCACCGGTTTGGGCAAACCGGATACTTCTCCAGACTGTCCGCGAAAGTTGATATCGCCGCGCCCGGTACAGCGCATATCCAAAAAGGTATAAGAAGATCAGGTAGTAAGCGATCTGGAAGGCAATCAGGGCGGCATTACTGCCCATTGTCTGGATATAGAAGTTGCCCACATTGATGATGATGCCGAATGGGATCAACACCGCGAGCACGATTAAAAAGCCAAGAAACAGTTCCTTGCCGGTGCCAGTATATTCTAACGGTTCGCCGAAGAGGGACTGACTGCTCCAGATATATTTGCGGATACGGGTTTTCCCCCAGAAGCGATAAAATCCGAGGGTAATGATCGTCAGGATCATGTTCTTGAAAACGAGCCAGCCCAGGGATTTGGCCTGACCGGTATAGTCGAGCGGATGCTGAACAGGGCCAGCCGATGGCTCCTCGACCTCAGAAGTGGGCTCCGCTCCGGGCCCTGAAAAATCATTTCCCGCTTGATTTGTCATCTTTTGTTGCCCCCGCTACCGCGTTTCCTGTTATCAGGATCGTTGTTCTTCTATAATTCTTATGGATTTGAAGAAGTTTTGCAATTGAGGGTAGCAGTGTGTCGTTCCTCTTGTGGTCGCCCTGCTAATCCCTATACTGCGCGCGCTTTTCCAATAGTTTCCTGAGTAAAGGGCCGGACGATGGTGGCGATCGATAAAAGAGACATTAACAAGGTGGTACTGGCCTATTCGGGCGGGTTGGATACGTCCGTCATTTTGCGCTGGCTGCAGGAAGAATATGACTGCGAGATCGTTACCTTTACCGCTGATCTCGGTCAGGGGGAAGAGGTTGAGCCGGCGCGGGCCAAGGCTGAAGCCGCTGGTGTTAAAGAGATTTATATCGAGGATCTCCGCGAAGAATTTGTCCGCGATTTTGTGTTCCCGATGTTCCGCGCCAATGCGGTTTATGAGGGCGTCTATCTGCTCGGTACCTCGATTGCGCGACCGCTGATTGCCAAACGCCAGATTGAAATCGCTGCCGAGACCGGCGCTGATGCCGTCAGCCATGGCGCGACCGGCAAGGGCAATGATCAGGTCCGGTTTGAGCTTGGCTATTATGCCTTGAACCCGGAAATCCATGTTATTGCGCCGTGGCGCGAATGGGATCTCGATGGCCGGCAACGGCTGCTGGAATATGCGCGGTCACATCAGATCGATATTCCACGCGATAAGGAAGACGAACCACCGTATTCAACCGATGCCAACCTGCTGCACATTTCTTATGAAGGCCGTGCGCTGGAAGATCCCTGGGTCGAGCCGAGTGATGCGATGTTTACCCGCAGCGTGTCACCGGAAATGGCACCCGATACCCCGACCTATATTGAAGTCGAGTTTGATTCTGGCGATCCGGTTGCCATTGATGGTGAAAAATTATCTCCGGCAGAGATGCTCACAAAACTCAATGAGTTGGGCGGCGCCAACGGTATTGGCAGGCTCGATCTAGTTGAGAACCGCTATGTCGGGATGAAGTCGCGTGGTGTCTATGAAACACCCGGCGGTACGGTTCTGCTAACCGCGCATCGCGGCATTGAAAGTATCACGCTGGATCGCGGGGCAGCGCATCTGAAAGATGATCTTATGCCGCGCTATGCCGAGCTGGTTTATAACGGCTTCTGGTTCTCACCGGAACGCGAGATGATCCAGACGGCGGTCGATGAAAGCCAAAAGTGCGTTACCGGCACGGTTCGGCTGAAACTCTATAAGGGTTCGGTTTCGGTGGTTGGCCGTAAATCGCCCTACAGCCTCTATTCGGAATCGCATGTGACGTTTGAAGCCGACACGGTCTATGACCAGCGTGACGCACAGGGCTTTATCAAGCTCAACGCCCTGCGACTGAAGCTCCTGCAGGCAGCGCAAAAACGCTTCACCAGTTGACGGGTCCGGTGCCGCTGCAAGACAATCTTGTTGAACGTTAGCGGATACGGAAAAAGCGATGATCGGATTTGAACAGGACGGCAGAGTCGGGCGTTTGTTTTTGCAGCGCGCGTCGCACGCTAACGCCTTTACCTCTGAAATGCTGGGCCGCACGGCTGAGCTTCTCGAAATGGCGCCGGGCGAAAGCGACATTATCGTTATCCACGCGGTGGGCGACGATTTCTCGCTGGGGCGCGACCGCGAAGAACCGAAACATCCCGGCGGACCCTATGCCGGGTTTAGTGAAATCAGTCGCGTTAATGCCGCCTTTGCCGCCTTTCCCGGCATCGTGGTGACGGCCATCAAAGGCCGCGCCTTCGGCTTTGGCCTTGGTCTGGCAATGCGCTCCGATATTGCTATCGCCGCGCAGGATGCCCGGTTTATGCTCGATGAAGTCAGCCTTGGCTTTCCACCGATGTTCCTGATGGAGGTTATCCATGAGCATCTGCCGCCTAAGCGAGCCCTTGATCTGATCCTCTCGAGCCGCGAGTTTGATACCGCAGAAGCACTTGATATCGGCTTGCTGTCGCGCGTCGTGTCGGCGGACCGTCTCGAAGCGGAGGTCGATGAGTTTGTTGCCACGCTTGGCAGCCGCAATGCCGATGTTCTGAAAAGCTGTAAGTCCTATCTGGCGGCAATCAAACAAATGCCCGCCGCGGCGCGCCCCAATAATGCGCTGGTCGAACAGGCCAGGTTTGCCCTGGACCATCATTGATGTCTGAGACACCGCTCACCTGGCCTGCAGGCAACGACCGGGTGCCCTATTGGATCTATACCGATCAGGGCAATTATGAACGCGAGCTGGAAAAAATCTTCTATGGGCCGGTATGGAACTATATCGGGCTCGAATGCGAAATTCCCCACCCTGGCGATTTCAAACGGACCCAGATTGGCGATCAATCGACCATTGTGGTGCGCGATGCGGAAGGCGGCGTTAATGCGCTGGTCAATCGCTGTGCCCATCGCGGGGTAAAGCTTTGCGAGCAGGACAAAGGCTCGTTTAACGAGATCATGTGTCCCTACCATCAATGGACCTATGATCTGAAAGGCAATTTGCTGGGCGTGCCGTTTCACCGCGGGGTGAAAGGCAATGGTGGCATGCCGGACGATTTCTCGATGGCGGATAACGGGCTTGATACGCTGAAGGTCCATGTTCGGAATGGCGGTATCTTCGCCACCATGTCCGATGAAACGCCGAGCTTTGAAGAGTATATGGGCGAGCGCATTCTCGGCTATTACGACCGCGAGCTCGATGGGCGAACGCTCAAGTTGCTCGGCCATTCGCGGCAACGTATTGGCGCCAACTGGAAGCTGATGCTTGAGAACATAAAGGACACACATCATGCGAGTCTGTTGCATGTGTTCTTTGTGACGTTCGGTCTGTTCCGGGTTGATAATGACTCCCGCGTCGAGATGGATGAGACCGGGCTGCATACCGCCCTGAGCTCCATTCGCGGCAAACAGGAGCTCAACGATGGCACTGCCCAGATGCGGTCTTTTGATTCTGACTTGTCGCTTAATGACCCTAATCTGCTCGATGTTGTGCGCGAGTTTGACGGCGATCAGACAGTCGTGATGCAGACGCTGTGGCCCAACGTCATCCTGCAGCAGCAATCGAACACGCTGGCGACGCGTCAGATTGTTCCGAAAGGACCCAACGCCTTTGAGCTGCACTGGACGTTCTTTGGCTATGAAGATGACGATCAGGAAATGACGGCGCGGCGTTTGCGGCAGGCCAATCTCATGGGGCCTGCTGGTCTGGTCTCCCTCGATGACGGCCAGATACTGGAGCGCATCCAGGAAGGGATACTTGCCCATCCCGATGAACAAGGTGTGGTCGAACTTGGCGGGCGTGACACTGACGATGCCGCTCACATGGTGACCGAAGTGGCGCTGCGCGCCTTCTATAAGGGCTATCGCAAGGTGATGGGGCTATGACGATATCGCCCGAATTACGGAGCGAGGTCACAGATCTGATCAATGCCTATGCGCTGGCGATTGATGATGGCGCGCTTGAAAGCTGGCCGGGATTTTTTACATCTGATTGCCTGTATAAGATTATCGCCAGGGAAAATTTCGATAGTGGATTGCCGCTTGGCCTGTTGCTGTGTGACTCCCAGGGCATGCTCCAGGATCGGATGGAGGCGTTCTCCAAGCTCAACGTATTTGGCCCGCGCAGCTGGCGGCATATGTTGGGGGCG
>CALIBP010000223.1 GCA_938048165.1 uncultured Alphaproteobacteria bacterium
CTTATCAGCCTTATCCTCTGCGTTTTGTCTTCTTCCGCTTCTGTCCTTGCGCAAAATATTCTGTTTTTCGCCGCCGCCAGCACTGCGGATGCTCTGAATGAAGCAATCAAGGCCTATCCAGATAAAAAAGTTCGGATAAGAATTTCTTATGCTTCTTCCGGTGCCCTCGCCCGACAAATAGAAAATGGCGCGCCGGTTTCTCTGTTTCTCTCTGCGAGCCCTTTATGGACCAAACGCCTTACGTCAAAAGGGCTGTTGGCCAAAGATCGAAACCGACCTTTTCTTGGCAATCGGCTTGTTCTTGCGATACCTGAAACCGGAGATCTAAAGATCAAAATTGCAAAAGGTTTTCCGCTCGCATCCCTGCTAGGAAATAATCGACTCGCGATTGCCGATCCGGCCCATGCACCTGCCGGCATATATGCAAGAGAGGCCCTTAGAACACTTGGTGTCTGGAACGAATTAGCCCGTAAAACGGCACGAACGTCGGACGTCCGCAGTGCTCTTGCTTTAATCCAACGCGCTGAGGTGCCGTTTGGGGTCGTCTATCGCAGCGATGTCATTGCGGTTAAAGATGTTAAAATCATCGATACTTTTCCGGAAAACACCCACTCCCCAATCATTTACCCGCTAAGTATTGTAAAACAGTTCGAAACAGCCGACGTCATAAAGTTTTTTGACTATTTGCGTTCGCCAAACGCAGTGCTGATTTTCAAAAAGTTTGGGTTTGACGTGAAATAACCATGGATATCTTCACCCCTCTGGAAATCGAGGCAATTTGGCTAAGCCTCAAAATATCGGTTTGGGCCATGCTTTGGAGCATGCCGCTTGCCCTCGGAACCGCCTGGATTCTTGCGCGCTGTGATTTTCCGGGAAAATTTTTGTTTGATGGGATCATCCATTTACCGCTCGTCCTGCCACCAGTCGTCATCGGTTATGTACTGCTTGTGACCATGGGTCGACAGGGCTTTATCGGTAAGTTTCTCAACGATGTTTTCGGGATCACATTTGCTTTCTCCTGGCGCGGTGCCGCAGTCGCAGCTGGCATAATGGCATTTCCCCTCATCGTACGGGCAATACGCCTGTCTTTGGAGGCCGTCGATCAAAGGCTCGAGGCCGCCGCCAGAACTCTTGGGGCCAATCCGGTGTCGGTCTTTCTGACGGTAACCCTTCCTCTCACATTACCCGGAATTATTGTTGGCGGAATCCTTGGTTTTGCCCGCTGTCTCGGGGAATTCGGCGCCACGATTACATTCGTTTCAAATATCCCCGGAGAAACACGCACCTTGCCCATCGCGCTCTATGCCTTTTCTCAAGTGCCTGGTGGTGAAGAAGCGGCCTTTCGCATCGTAGTTATTTCCGTTGTCATCGCCCTCCTGGCATTGGCTGGTTCAGAAATCCTCGCCAGACGCATGCAGGCCCGCATAGGAAACGGGTCATGATCCAGATCCAGATTAACCGCCAACTCGGTAATTTCAGGGTTTCCGCCCAGTTTGAATCACAAACACGTGGCGTTGTTGCCCTCTTTGGTCAATCAGGTTCTGGCAAGACCTCGATTGTGAATATGATCGCAGGCCTGTTAACACCGGATAGTGGCCGTATCAAAATTGATGGCCGGGTTCTCTTTGACTCTGACCATAAAATTAATCTTAAAATCCATGAGCGCCGTATCGGCTATGTTTTTCAGGAAAGTCGGCTCTTTCCCCATTTATCGATCCGCAGCAATTTGAATTACGGTCGCAAACGCGCGCCGAAAAACGCCCGTCAGATCGATTTTGAAGAGGTTATCTCTGTCCTCGGCATCGGACATCTGATGGATCAAAAGCCACGAACACTCTCCGGTGGCGAACGGCAACGTGTCGCATTAGGCCGAGCGTTGCTCGCAAATCCGGATATCCTGCTCATGGATGAGCCCCTTGCCTCTCTCGATGCAGCGCGAAAATCTGAAATACTTCCCTTCATTGAAATGGTCCGGGACCGTTTCGATGTTCCCATCATTTATGTCAGCCATTCCATGGATGAGATCATCCGGTTGGCTGACACACTTGTACTCGTCAATGATGGAGAGATCGCCGCAGTAGGCCCTGTCGAAGAGCTGACAAGCCGACTGGACCTCCGCCGTCTTACCGGGCGTTACGATGCGGGTTCTGTGATTGCAGCAACTGTAGAGAAACACGATGAGGAATATGGGCTCACCCATCTAACCTTCGACGGCAAAACCATCCGTGTACCGCGTGTACAGGCTCCCGTTGGTTCAACAGCACGGGTCCGCATTCGGGCCCGCGATGTCTCATTGGCCCTGGATAAACCCGACAAGGTAAGCCAACTCAACGTTTTTACCGGCAAAATTAGTGAAATCGGCGAACGCCGTAACAATGACGATGGCACCGAGTCCCATGACATTGATATCTGTGTCGATATCGGCGTACCCCTTTGGGTGCGCATAACGAGATGGTCTCTCGATCAAATGCAGCTCTCTGAAGGCAAAGAGGTTTATGCTCTCGTCAAGAGCACCTCTATCGATCGCCAAAGCCTTGGTCAGCAAACACCAAACAAGGAGAAAATATCATGAGTATCGCCCTTTTCGTCACCCTTGATTTCAACGAAGGCGCCATGGATGGCTACCTTGAGTTAGCCCATCAGCACAAGGCCCGGGTTCTCAAGAACGAGCCAGGGTGTCAACAATTCGATATCCTCATTCCGGATGATACGGAGAACCGGGTTCACTTGTTCGAAGTCTATGACGACGAAGCAGCGCTCGAAATTCATATGAACTCCGATTACATGCAGATGTATCGTGAAAAATCCGGACCGATGCTCGCCAGTCGCGTCCTTACCCGTTGCTCGGTTAGCGCTTCCGCATAACTACTCGGCGGGTTCGATCTCCCAAGTGACATCCAGCTCGACATCTGCTGACCGTAGCAGGTTCATCACGGGACAGCGATACTCGACGTTATCCTGAAGCTTTTTGACCCGGTCTTCTGGTTCATCGGTATGCAAAACAATCTTAAGGGCTATTTTTTCGAAATATGGCCGGATACCTGGCACACCTTTCGGTCCCCGCACATCAATCTGGCCTGAGCATTCGAAATCAACGCCCGTGTAATTGAAGCCAATCGCATCGGCGACGCCTTTGATGATCACGCCGTCACACCCAACCAATGATACCAAGACGTTCTCAAGCGGGCTGACCGCCGTATTGGTACCGCCCATTGTGTCTGGCTCGTCGGTCGCAACGATATCAAAATGCCGAACCTTCACCTCGGTTCGCGTCCCGGCGTCATTGCGCGCCGTGAGGGTCCGAATACCAAGCTTTTTCGTTTCAGGATCAATACTCGGTGCCAGCATGTCGGCTGGTTGTACACGATCAGTCATGGCCAATTTCCGTGTTTTAGCTCGTTTCAGTATCGCTTTGTTTGGGACGCCAGCGAAGGATGTAATCCTCAACTTTATCCAGGATCGAGTTTAGGATAACGACGATCATCATCAGGATAAGAACGCCTCCCATCACCCCTTCCATCGCCAACTGTCCGGTATTCTCCATCATCCGGAAACCCAGCCCCCGTTCTGAGGCAATAAATTCGGCAACCACAGCGCCAACCAGCGCTTGTGGAATAGCAATGCGTAGACCCGCAGTAATCCAGGGACTGGCGTTTGGCAGGGTCACTCGAAAGAACAACTGCCAACGATTGGCGCCCAATACCCGAGCCGTATTACGCAAATCCAGATCTGCCGACCGCACACCTTCATAGGTATTGAAAAACACCAGCATGAAAGTAACCATGCCTGCCATCATCACTTTCGAAAGAAGTGCAATTCCAAACCAGGCAATAAAAACCGGCGCCAGAGCAATCCGGGGGATTCCGTATATCGCGAGGACATATGGCTTAAAGATCATCGCCGCCTTCTCGCTTTGGGCCAACAACAATCCGCAAGCAAGACCGATTACCGCGCCAAA
>CALIBP010000224.1 GCA_938048165.1 uncultured Alphaproteobacteria bacterium
ATCCAGAGAGCATGATGCCGGGCCGTATGGTCTTCCTGCGATTTAATCATGATCATCACGGCGTGGCTTTGGTTGGTGGCTCCGAGCGCGAAGTTGACAACACTGAGATGCATCACATGGCGTTTCAGGTAGAAACGCTGGATGAGGTTTTTCGTGCCCGCGATTATCTTGAGAAAAATAATGTCCATATTGAATTCTCAGGACGTCGCCGGGCTGGCTGTCAGGTAGCGGTTGAATTCCGCGATCCAGATGGTCATTTCCTTGAAATCTATTGCCTGTTGGATCAGGTGGGTCCCGATGAAGAGGCCCGTCCGGCGGAAGAATGGCGACCGGTCGCGTCACTGGAAGACGCGCTCGATAATGCGCCACCGGAACAGGATATGACGTTGCAGGATTCCGGGCTGCGTCGCTGAACGGAATGGTAGGATGGACGGCGTAAGCCAACCCGATAGCAAATCACTCGATCCGAAAAAGTTTCAGGATCCAAACGTTACAGCGGCGGGTGAAACACGTGCCTGGGTGTCGCTCAACGGCCTTAAGACGTTGTGGATCAATACTGGCACGTTGTGCAATCTGACCTGCGCCAATTGCTACATTGAATCCAGTCCGCGGAATGATCGTCTGTCCTATATCACGTTTGAAGAGATGCGGTCGTATCTCGATGAGATACGCGATCAGGGGTTGGAGGCGGAAGAGATTGCCTTCACTGGCGGCGAGCCGTTCATGAACCCTGATATACTTCAGATGCTGGAAGTTACCCTGGCGCGTGGCTTTCGGGCGCTTGTGTTGACCAATGCGATGAAGTCGATGCGGCATCATGAATCGGCGCTGAGAAAACTCAAATACTGGTTTGATGATAAGCTGGAGATTCGCGTTTCTGTTGATCATTACACTCAGCAACTTCATGAGAAAGAACGCGGTCCCGGAAGTTGGCAACCAATGCTCGATGGCTTGATCTGGCTGTCGCAAAATAAGTTTAATTTTGACATAGCTGGCCGTACGCCATGGGGTGAAGACGAGGCCGATATGCGCGCGGGCTATGCAAAGCTGTTTGCCGAACATGATATTGCTGTTGATGCAAATGATCCTGCCAAGCTGGTCCTGTTCCCGGAAATGGATGCCAATCAGGACGTCCCTGAGATCACAGACCAGTGCTGGTCGATTCTGAATGTCGATCCCGGCGCCATGATGTGTGCGTCTTCTCGCATGATTGTGAAGCGTAAGGGCGCAGAAAAGCCGGCCGTGATCGCTTGCACCTTGTTGCCCTATGATGAGCAGTTTGAGCTTGGCACCACGTTGGCCGGTTCTTCCAGGGACGTGCCGTTAAATCATCCGCATTGCGCAAAATTTTGTGTGCTCGGCGGTGGCGCCTGCAGCCAAAGCTGAATTTGCCCTAAATTTTATGTGGCATCGGCCCTAGACCGCCTGCGCTGTCCGGTGTGAAATCATAAAATCGATTTTTACTGGGAGAAATATCATGGCGGATAGCAACCTCGCGCCGGAAAAATCCTTTGTCTTTGATTTTGTTGACCGCAACGCAAAGGCCGTCGCGACCATTGGCGACTCGGTGTTTTATTTTGGCGAGCTCGGGATGCAGGAGGTCGAGAGCGCTAGGCTGATGACCGAAACGCTCGAAAATGAGGGCTTCTCTGTGGAGCGCGGCATCTCGGGATTTCCCACCGGATTTTGTGCGACGTTTGGATCGGGTGAGCCGGTTATCGCCATGCATACGGAGTATGACGCCAATCCAAATAACAGCCAGGCATCGGGGGAGACCGAACAAAAAAACATAACCGCCTACGGCCCTGGCCATTGCGAAGGCCATAACTGCAATGCCGCTGTCATGGTCTCGGGGGCTGTCGCGGCGAAGCGGGCGATGGAAGAGTTTGGCCTCAAGGGTACCTTGAAAGTTTTCGGTGCTCCTGGTGAAGAGCAGTTGATTAGTCGACCTTACTATGTGCGCGATGGTTGGTTCGATGATGTCGACGTCGCAATTCATGATCATATCGGTGGTGATATGAGTACGGTCTATGGCTTGACCCATGCCGCTGCCGTATCGGCCTACTTCACGTTCCGAGGGGAGACCGCACATGCCTCGACCGCGCCGTGGCGCGCCCGGGATGCGCTCGATGGCGTTGTCCTCATGGATATGGGGATGGCGCAGTTCCGTGAACATATGGAACCTGACATGCGCGCCCATCGCGTGATCAAGGATGGCGGCGATCAACCCAATACGATTCCCGCCAAGGCGACCGTCTGGTGGACATTTCGCGCGCCAACCGCGGAAGGCGCGCGGAAGGTTTTTGAACAAGGCAAAAAGATCGCCGAAGGCGCGGCGATGATGACTAATACTGAAGTCGAGATTGAGGTGATGAGTGCGGTCTGGCCGGTCCGGACTAATCAGGGGCTGGCTGAAGTTATCCAGGGTAATCTGGAGCTGGTCGGGGTTCCTGAATGGACAGACGAAGAACAGGCCTTCGCTGAAAAACTGCAACGTGCTGCGGATGTCGCGCCGGAGGGTTTGAAGACGGAGGTGAAGCCCTTGCTGGGTCCTACGGCGCAACGCGCGCCGTCAAATGATTGTGGCGATGTATC
>CALIBP010000225.1 GCA_938048165.1 uncultured Alphaproteobacteria bacterium
ATTGAAGCAAAGGATAAAACTTCCTACTGCAGCAGACCTCGGGTCTCTCCGAAAACCATGCCTCTGCGATTGGTCCCCGATCACATCGAAAGTATCCGGGTAAACCTCGCCATCGGGTATCAGGACACCGACATTGCCGGACTAAAGTTCCCAGAAGGGATCGTGCTGGCAGGGGCGACAAGCGATCACACGGTCGTGGAAACCAATGATTGCGGGTTGCGACCCGGCAATGAAGTGAACACACAGCCGAATTACAGCGCACTGATGCGCGCTATGGCCGCACGCGACGTTTCGAAAGTCATGCACAGCGCGTATGATGCATCGTCACGCGGTCCGAAGCGCCGCATTCGACCTGCCACATCCCTGATCGCGATTGATGGAGGCTTCGAATGAAAAGGAAACACCTAGGCGAAGACCCGACCATTCAAGCCGCGAACGATGTCCCCAAAAAGCGCCGGTGCTTGCGCTGTAACGCGTATTTTGAAAGCGAGAGCTTCGGGAACCGCATTTGCGATCCGTGCAAGTCGACGACAGCTTGGCGCAACGGAGTAGCATTTGCCCCAGGAACGTCTAGTCGGCGCTAAATCTAACCTGCCAATGTTCTAAGATAATGCGGGCCTGGATCACGAACTCTTACCAAACACCTGTCCATTACCTTTGTTTACGTCCAGTGATATCTGCCCCCGCCTTTAGGGGTTTTCGACACAGTACTTATCTAAGCATCTCATTATGCTGAGTTGAAGATTTCCGTACGGTTTCACCCACATCTGACATCGCAGTTCTGTTCGACAATGGCGGTTGCTGGATCTCGCTACCAAAACACTCTTAAAGAGTATGCACGCGGCACCCCACGGGGTGCTTTTTGTATTGTGGGTGCAAGTTCCGTGAACTCCTTCCCGGCGTAGTTCAGATAAATGTAGCAGCTCGCGCACTCCTAAATGGGGATGAGTCGTGCAACGAAGGCGCGGTTGTCAGTGTTTATAGAGCGCCATTGTCTTCGTCGTTCTTGTATCTGAGGGGAAAGGCTATCCGGCAATTGCGGAGTGGAAAGTGTTTGGCCGAATTCAGTTCATGGGTTTCAAAGCCTAACGGCGGACAAAGGCGTTTTAAGTCGATTTTGCATGGATCATATGTGACCCCATCAACGCTTAAACAGCATCCTCCCAAAAATTGGCGGGCATGTCATGCACAAGCTCGGCCGCCTTGTCGTCTACCCAGTCCTCGCGATCTTCCTTGGACCATGATGCGGCTTCTGGCTCGTCGGTCAGAAGTTTCTTCGCCTTCGCCACGGCCTGTTTGTATTTCATGTCCTCGATCCGTCCGTCGGGAATGATCGCATAGACAAATTTGCCACCCATTGCCGTGGCCAACTGTTCCATCTGCCGCAAGGATACCGCGCCATCTTTCTCGCTCCGCTCAGCTTGATACACCGCGTTCCGGCTGACCCCTTTACGCTTTGCAACATAGTCCGCAGACATCCCTAGTGCCCGCCGAACAGACGCAATCCAGCCACGTTCCGGGGGGTCTATCCCGTCGAACTGCTTGGCAGCGCGGTCGATCATGCGCGCGAGACGTCTTTGTTCAATAAAGTCCGGCATTTGGGCCTGTGGGCTTAGAGATCAGTTGATTTATCAGTATATCAGTAAACAATACTATTGGCAAATGTACTTTTTTGCACATAAATACTTAAAATATCTATCCATAGTAGTTATATGTTCCGTGAAAGGAAACTTATGTACGAACTGCTTACCTCCCCGAACACATTCCCTTTCGCGATCGCGCTTGCGGTCGTGACCGGTCTGTTTTTGCTCGAGCTTCTCAGCGCAGTGCTGGGCGGGTCTATTCTTGGGGTCGGAACGGATGCGCCCGATGTGGATGCAGATTTCGACTTTGATCTGTCGACCGAGATTGATGCGGATATCGACATCGATGTCGACGTGGTTGATGGTCCAGAGGGTGCCGAGGCCGCAGAGGCGGCAACCTCGGGTGGGGTGTTTACATGGATCGGCGCGCGCGATGTGCCGTTCCTGATCTGGCTTGTTTCTTTTCTGACCATGTTCGGCCTGTTTGGGCTGATCCTGCAATCCATGCTGACAAGCATAATTGGCCTGCAGTTGCCCGCACTTCTTGCGTCTGCAGCTGTAATCATCCCAGCCCTTGCGGTAACGCGGATCATTGCTAATTGGGTTGCGCTTTTGATGCCGAAGACCGAAACGACCGCTCTGAAGGCGCGACATCTTGGGGGATACAACGGAACCATCACCCAAGGCACGGCATCACGTGGAAAACCAGCCGAGATCAAGATCAAGGATCGGCACGGCAACATCCACTATCTGCGTGTGGAACCCCTGCGGGATGATGAAGTCTTCCCGCAAGGAAGCGAGGTCACCCTGATCCGCAAGCGCGGCGACAAGTTCTTCGTGATCTGATCCGCGTTTCACACCTCACGCACCCATTCACATTATAAGGAGTAGCTTTATGGATCTTTCATCCATCGCAATCATTGCTGGCGTCATCGTTGGTCTTCTGGTCTTTATCGGCCTGATCATGGCCCGGCTTTACAAACGCGCCACCCGCGAAACCAGCCTGGTGAAAACCGGTTCGGGCGGCAAAAGAGTCATCATGGATGGCGGGACGATTGTTGTGCCCTTCCTGCATGAGATTTCGAAGGTCAACATGAAGACCTTGCGGCTTGAGGTCTCGCGCGTGGCCGAGCAATCTCTGATCACCAAGGATCGTATGCGTGTTGACGTCGGTGTCGAATTCTATGTCTCGGTCAATGCGACCGAAGACGGCATCTCGCGCGCGGCTCAGACCTTGGGCGACCGCACCTTCCATGTCGAACAGCTTCGCGAGATGATCGAAGGCAAGCTGGTTGACGGCCTGCGCGCCGTTGCCGCTCAGATGACGATGGATGAACTGCACGAAAACCGCGCAAGCTTTGTGCAGGAAGTGCAGAACGCGATTTCCGAGGACCTTCTGAAAAACGGTCTGGAGCTTGAGGCCGTCTCGCTGACCGCGCTGGATCAAACCCCGTTCGAGGCGCTGGACGAAAACAACGCGTTCAACGCGGTGGGTATGCAGAAACTGGCGGCAGTGATTGCGACCTCGCGCAAGCAACGCGCTGAAATTGCGGCGGAAGCTGACGTGTCGGTCGCGCAGTCTGAAATGGAAGCTGAAAAGCGCAAGTATCAGATCGAACGCGAGCAGAAGCAGGCCGAGATCGCGCAAATCGAAGAGATCCAGACCCTTCAGGCACAGCAGGAAGCCCAGATTGCCCGCAATCAGGAAGCGTCTGATCGCGCAAAAGATGAGGCGCGCATTGAGCGCGAACGGGCTGTGCGTGCTGCTGAGATCGAGCGTGAACGCGCCATCCGCGAGGCCGAGATCGCCAA
>CALIBP010000226.1 GCA_938048165.1 uncultured Alphaproteobacteria bacterium
CAAATCCGATGAAGTCGATGAGATCATGATGCCGGGTGAGCGCAGCGATGCGATCTATGAAGACCGCATCCGCAACGGCTATATCGTGCCGCCGAAAGTCTGGGCCAGTGTTGTCGAGGTCGCGGAGAAATATAACGTGCCGTTACCGGCGGTGGGCTGACTAGTTCATTTTCATTTGTCATCCCCGGGCGTGACTCGGGGATCCAGTCTTTTCTATCGCTGGATGCCCGGATCAAGTCCGGGGTGACAAAAGAGAAAGATGTCCCGGGCGATGGGCTATTAAAATAACCGAGAGGACAGCAAGCCATACCTGAAGCTGGGTCCATCTCCCTCGTCATCCCGGACTACGATCCGGGGTCCATCTCTGAAGTGTCATCGACCATTGAAAGTCAGGTAATCGCGGCCGTCGCTTTGACGCTGTCGATCAGCTGGGCGCGGCGCATATAGGCTTTGGCCTGCTCCTTGTCCTCACTCACCGCCCGCATCTCGGCGAGGCGTTTTTTGCGCTGTTCAGGATCGCGTTCCTCAAGCTGTTTTTTATTGGCGATGGTTTGCGCCTGGGTGAAATCGGTCGAGGCCTTGTGGCGCTGGCGGGTATAGAGATCCAGCAGGTCAACATCGCCGTCACCCTTCCAGACTGCCGCCAGTTTTCCGGCCAGATTGACCGCATCATGAATGCCGCCATTGAGACCCATCCCGCCAATGGGATTATTGACATGCGCGCTGTCGCCAGCCAGCAGCACGCGGCCTTTATTAAAGGTATTGGCGACGCGTTGGCTCACCGTATAGACATTGGCATAGGCGATTTCGTAATTCTCATCGCGTTCAAAGAAGCGTTTGAGGCGGGCCTGCATCGACTCTTCGCTCTTGGCTTCTTCTTCGGTCTCGCCGACCAGCATCGGCACGACAAAGCGCCAGATGTCCGGCTTGTCCGGTTCGCCTTTGACCTGAAACAGATTGCACCATTCATCAGGGTGCGAGAAATAATTGCGGATGGCAATCCGCTCATCATGGGCGGTCAGGTCAAAATAAGTCCCGATCTTGATAAACTTCTCCGGGTAGGTGAAACCCGCGAAATCGATCCCGGCGCCTTTGCGCACAGCGGATCGACCGCCGTCACAGCCGACGAGATAGGACCCCCGCAAGTGCTCGACACTGCCATCGGCCAGCCTGGCCTCGACCATCACGTGATCGTCAAACTGCTCAAACCCGGTGACGGTATGAGAGAAGCGGACATCAAAGGCCGGGTCATCGCCGAACAGCTCGATGACCTTGCGGACCAGCTTGTACTGCTCATATTGCAGGACATAGGGAAACTCGACTTCGTCTTTGAGATCGCCGAGATCGAACTCGGCGATAACCTCGTGATTAACCCGATCGTGAAAACGATAGACTGGCGATTTAAGCCCTTCGGCAATCATATGGTCGGCGAGGCCGAGCTCGTTGAGCATCGCGACGGTCGGCGGATGATGTGAGGCGGCGCGCTGATCGACAAAGGGCTCGTCGAGCATTTCCAGCGCGATAAACGGCACGTCCTGCTGGTATAAGGCCGTGGCGAGTACCATGGCGACAGGGCCAGCACCGGAAATGATTACGGGATCACGTTCAGCCATTAGAAACATC
Source organism: uncultured Alphaproteobacteria bacterium (assembly GCA_938048165.1). Lineage (GTDB taxonomy): Bacteria > Pseudomonadota > Alphaproteobacteria > MPNO01 > UBA2964 > UBA2964. Next base: position 1,624 of record CALIBP010000226.1, read on the forward strand.
ACTCATTTTATGTCGCGGCAGTATCTGGCGCAGGCGGGGCAGGGTCAAGGAAGCGGTGTCCGGAAACAGGTTTCTTTTAAAGCAGGGTGAAACCATGGCGATAGTGTGGTTAAATTTCTTCGTCGATCCGCAAAAATAATAAAAAACGGGATCACCAATCAGGGAGAGCAAGAGATGAAACACCAATTTTTACGCAAAGCCGTGACGGTCGCCGGGGCGGCTATCCTGGCGGTTGCGGTTGTGCTGCCGGCACAGGCGCAAAAGAAAACCCGGGTCACGGTGGGGGTGACGGAAACCGTCGGGGCGTATAATCCGCATTCCGATAGTGTTGCCTTGATGTATGCCGTGTGGTGCCAGGTTTATGGCTGCCTCGGTTCGTGGAATTTCCAGAAAGCAGCCGATGTCGGCATGCTGGCGGAAAGCTGGACCATTCCCGATCCCAACACCTGGATCTTTAAACTCAAGAAAGGTCTGATGCGTCATGACGGTAAGGCCGAGCTGACGGCCGCCGATGTTGTGCATTCGATCAAACGCATCGGTACTGACAAGCGCAGCAGCCAGCGCCAGAATGTGAAAAAGATCAAATCCGCAGAAGCGATTGATAAATACACCGTCAAGGTGACGACCTATACACCAACGGCGCCATTGCTTGGTTATGTGTTTGACCGGGTGATGATCACCAGTAAAGAGCTGTTTGATAAACACGGCGCCCGCGATGCGGACCGCAAATATCACTATGGCTATGGCCCTTATATGCTCAAGCGGCTGCGCACCGGTGAGTCTGTGGTGATTGAGAAAAACAAGCGCTGGCCCGGCGTTAAAAAGGAATGGCCGGATGAGGTGATCTTCCGGATCATGCGTGAGCCGGAACAACGGGTGACTGCCTTGTTGAATGGCGAAATCCAGATTGCCCAGTTCATCCCGCCGCATCTTCTGCCGAAAGTCCGGGCCTCCAAAAAAGCCAGGGTTGAAGAGATGGGCTCGGTCGAGCTGATGATGTTGCTGATGAACCCGGCCTTTAAGCCGTGGGATAATGTCCTGCTGCGGAAGGCGGTGGCGCATGCGATTGATCGTGACGCCATCATCAAGCATGTGCTCAAGGGGGAAGCGATCAAGCTGAACGGGCCGATAGGGCCGCTGCAGTTCGGCTATAACAAGAACGTCAAACCGACCTACGAGTATGATCCTGAAAAGGCCAAAGCGTTGGTCAAGCAAGCGGGTTATCCCAATGGTATTGATGTTGAGCTTTCAACGCCGGTTGGCCGCTATGTAAATGACAAGCAGGTGGCCCAGGCGATGATCCCGATGCTTAACGCGGTGGGGATAAGGGCCAAGCTTAAAACGCCGGAATGGTCGACCCTGTGGTCAAATGTCCGCAAGGGCAAGGTGTCGTTCTACTATATGGGACGCGGTGGCATGGTCGATCCGTCGGCGGCCCTGTCGCAATATTTCGAGACCGGTATTGCGCCGCGGGTGAAATTCTCGAGCAAAAAGGTTGATGCGTTGCTGCAGAAGGAACGCCAGACCTTTGATCTCGCGAAACGCAAGCAATATATGAATGAAGCGATCAACGCCTTGATGGAAGAGGTGCCCGCGCATTTTCTGTGGCATCAGAAAATCCATTACGGTGTCGCCAACGGGGTGGATATTTCCATCCGTCCCGACAAGCGTATCCATGGGTATGAGATTTCGGTGAAGTAGACCGACGCTCACAGTGCAGAAAATGGCCCCGTCCGGGCAACCGGGCGGGGTTTTTTCTTGTCAAAAATTACGAACGGTATTTAAGTGATCTGTCTCCGCTGGCGGGCAATGGCCAATCCCATGAGGCCGAGGCCGAAGATTGCCAGCGTTCCGGGTTCGGGTATTACAGCCCCGCCCTGAGCAACGCCTTCTTCGATCAAACCGGAAATGGCGAAGAACGTAAGTTGGGTTGTGTTGGCTGGTGCCGAGGCAGAAACCCAGTTGGAATTCGTTGCATTCGTAAGGCCGGCAAATGTGAAGGCAGCAGAGCCCAGCTCTCCGGTTGGAAAACCTGTGCCATCACCCTGTGTGCCGGTAAAGACGGAACCACCGGTAAACAAATCACCATTTTCATTGCGGTTTACAAAGGCATCGATTGTGCCATCCCACAAATCGGCATTGTTATCAGCTATCTTCGTTGTGCCATCGAGCAGGTAAATCGGCACACCCGTTTCAGTGAACGGGTTTGTATTGGTGTTGTCACGGGCATCGACAGTGGTTGTTGAGCCCACCACCATCCAGGTTGAACCCAGGCTGGCGAGTGTCGCATTGGCATTGGCGACGCCGGTCACGAAAGCATTGTAATCGGCGATATTGCTGGAGGTTGCGTCCATTGTGATACTGGTCCGGAACATCAACCGGTATTGATTGCCGGCGCCGAGACCCGGATCAATGATGGGGGCGGCCTGGACGGCGACAGACGCAAAAGCAACCATACAGAAGGTGGCAGCGGCGGTGATTGTCTTTAACATGGTGTTCTTCATTATGTTTATTCCAATGTAAATAATTGAGCGTTATGAATTTTTTGATGTCGTGCGCTGCCCAGCCCAATAACGGGTAAAAGCACTTTAAATTGTATTTCTCCACTTCTTTGGTTCGAAACAAACCTTTGCACGGCTGGAATCAGCCTGGTCTTCCCGTTAACCCAGCAAGATTCATGCCAGTTTAAAGGTTTTGTTTACTATCAGTGGCTTGATTGGCTATTGCCCTGGCGGTAATTCGAAAACGTAAGAAAAACCGACACTTATGGGGAATCTGAGGTGGACTGTCGGCGGAAAGCGAGGGAGGCCAAATAACCCTCTATCCGGGCATTGAGGATTCTTGTTCTGCGGCGGCGGCGGCGCTTTTTTTAATGCGACGGCTTGATCAGATAAACCGGATGGGTTTTCCGCGCGGTGAGCTGCGACCCATCCATGACTCCGCACTCTGTTTTTAAACCTGAAAAACCCTGAAAATATTAAAGACGCTCTCTCTAGCAGTCAGGACTGTTTCAGTCCTGTGAGCAGATAGGCGGTTACCGGTTGCGCCATGCCTTTCAATGTTAAAGCGTCGGTGACTTCCGCCTCGACATCTGAGTCAATCGCGCCATGACAGCGCTGGCTGATGAGAATTTCGCCATCCGCCGCATGATCGCTAAGCCGCGCGGCAAGATTAACCGCGTTACCAATCGGTGTGTAATCGAACCGGCCTTCGACACCAATGACGCCCATCGTGGCATAGCCGCTGGCGATGCCGGTGCCGAGTCCCACATCGGCACCTAGCTTGCGCCATTCGTCTTTGAGCGCCGCAAAGCCGGTACGCAATTCCAGGGCCAGCTTGACGGCGCGCAGATCGGGATCGTCACAGGGGATCGGGTCGTTAAAAAACACCATGACCCCATCACCGGCGCGATAGCCGATTGTTCCCTGATATTTGACAACCAGCCTGCCGACCTCGTCATGAAAGCCACGCAACACATCCATCACGTCTTCCGGCTCCATGGTTTCGGTCATCGCCGTAAAGCGCCGGATATCGCAAAACAGACAAGCGATATAGCGGCGATGGCTGTCGAGCAGCGACTCCTTGTCTTCACCGGTCACCAGATCGGCGACCTCACCTGGCAGAAAACGTTTGAGCCGCGCAAGCTTTTCAATCTCCGCGACCTGGTCGACGACGCGCTGTTCGAGCGAGCTGTTTACATCGGCCAGGTCAGCGGCCTGGGCGGCCACCTGCCGGTTCAGAAAAGCCAGTGTGCGGTTCTGGTTGAGAAAGGCGGCGATCAGCAGCAACACATAGCCGGTCGCCAGAATGGCGTCATGATAGAAGCCATATAGTGTCGCGATGATGATCAGCAGAGCGGTCCCGCCAATGGCCAGGGGCGCGTTTTCGCCATGACTCCGCCGGTCGACAGCCAGCGCCATGACGGTCCCCGCTGCGAAAAGCCACATAACGAGGGCCTGCAGATGCGGGTTGATCTCGACAAAGGTGAGGCCGAGGAGAGGTGCGAGAAAGGTGAAACTGGCTTTCCAGAAACAGAATACCAGCGACAAGACAGCGCCGAGATAGGCAAGCACGCCGTAGCGGGGCGCAGGGGGATTCACGTCAGACTCGGTCGCCGGTTGCAGTGTCGTCATCGAGGTCGGTTCGGGTTACGGCCATTCCTGTTGGCTACAGGGTTGCTGAAACCGCAGCCGGGCGCAATGGCAGATGACCGAAAATGATCTCCGCCATGGACCCCGGATCGTCGTCCGGGGTGACGAGATGAGCTTGATATTGCCGCGCCTATTGCGCTTCCAGATCAAACAGGAGGATTTCAGCATCCTTCCCATCCGTGAACTGCAGCACCCCGCTTTCTGTCACGGCGAGCCCATCGCCCTCATGGAGCGCCTGACCGTTCACCGTCAGGCTGCCACGCGCGACCTGAATCCAGCCACGTCGTCCGCCGCGCAGGTCAAAATCCATCATCTGGTCGCCGGTTAAAGTTGCCGCGTAAATATCGGCATTGGCCTTGAACTGTATTGATCCGTCGCGCCCATCCGGCGACAAGAACAGTTTGAGCCTGCCGTCCTTGTCCGCGTCTGCGATCTGCAGCGTGTCGTATTGTGGCGCTTCACCCATGACGTTGGGCAGCAGCCAGATCTGCAATAGCCGCACACGCTCGGTTGCCGACGGGTTGAATTCCGAATGGGTCACGCCCGATCCCGCGCTCATATATTGCACGCCCCCAGCGGGCACAATCGACCCGTTGCCCATACTGTCCTTATGCTCAAGCGCGCCTTCGAGAATGTAGGAAAAGATTTCGAAGTCACGATGCGGATGTTCGCCAAAGCCTTTTCCGGCAGCCACTAGATCATCATTGATGACCCGCAAATTCTCGAACTGAACGTGATGAGGGTCATGATAATCCGCGAAGCTGAAACTATGCGCCGATTGCAACCAGCCATGATCCGCCATACCGCGCTCACCCGCTGGCCGCAGCCGCAAACCACCCGCCAGTAGAGATGACGCCGTGCGCGATGAAGCGTTTAAATCGGTAACTGTCACGACACTGCTCCTGAATGAAGGGCGTAATAGACCTTCCCTTCATATATTCAATTTTTCATCGATTGCGAGGGTCTACGTGTCTATTACCCACCCGTTCATTCTTCTTCACTCGTTACCCCGCACTTGATCCGGGGTCCAGCCAACGGACCGCAGGGCCGTCTCGGTTTCATGCCGTGCCGACGCACGGCGACTGGTTCCCGCATCAAGTGCGGGATGACAGGTGGGGAGTGCGGGATGAGAATTATGCCGTGCAGGAACCAAATACCCCACGACCGTCATTACCGGACCTTCATCCGTTTCTCGACTTTAGCCGTCAATCCAGGAATCCATAAGAACTGGATCCCCGGGTCACGCCCGGGGATGACAAATAAAGAGCCCGGTAATGACGAACGCTGTCGTCACCAACTCCCTATTTCCCCTGCCGCGCCAAATGCGTTAGCGTTCCGGTAGCACAGAGCCACCAATAGAGGAGACGCTCATGGCGACGAAAATGGGCGAGACGTATGATGAGCTGGTCGAGGTCACCGGCGTTAAGGAGCGCGTGTCACCCGAGGAGTGGGAGACGCGGGTTAATCTGGCGGCCTGCTATCGCATGGTGTGGGAATATGGCTGGCATCATCTCAACCTCAATCACATTTCGGCGCGGGTGCCGGGGGAGGAGGAGCATGTGCTGCTCAACCCCTATGGCCCGATGTATAATGAGGTCACCGCCAGCAATCTGGTGAAGGTCGATCTCGATGGCAATGTGCTGGATGAGAACACGCCCTATCATATCAACCAGGCGGGCTACACCATCCATAGCGCGGTGCATGCCGCGCGGCCAGATGCCAAATGTGTGCTGCATACCCATACCCCGGCGGGCATCGCGGTTTCGACCCTGAAATGCGGCCTGCTGCCCTTGCATCAGGAAGCGCTGCGATTTTATGGCGGCATCGGCTATCACGATTATGAAGGGGTTTCGCTGGAGCTCGATGAGCGCGAACGGCTGGTCAAAAGCCTCGGCGATAACAAGGTGCTGATCCTGCGCAATCACGGGCTGCTGACCTGCGGCCGGACGATTTCGGAAGCCTTTGTGCTGATGTATCATCTTGAGCGGTCCTGCGAGGCGCAGATCATGGCGGGCGCGACCACCGAGGACGATAATGTGCATATATTGCCGTCTGAAGCGGTGCGCCAGAACGCCGCCGAGCAGACCAATCTCAATGGCCGCAATGCCGGTGAGCTGCGCTGGCCGGCCCTGATGCGCTGGATGGATCGCATTGATCCGTCATTCCGGAATTAAGCCGGGCGTAGGGAGGGGATATGTCTGACGATAGTTTCACGATGCGCGATCTGGCCCAGGCGGTGCAGGGGCAGATGGCGATCCATGGCAAGGATGCGGCCAAAATTCTCGAAGGCATTCGCGAGCCGGTTACAAAAATCCTCAATAGTGATCTCAGTGAGATCGGTGTGATGCGTGAGGGCAATCACATCGATGAATCGCGCTATTTGTATTATGACGGTGAAATGTCGATCACCTTTGACCACCTGCCGGAGGGCAAGGACATCCCACCGCATGATCATGGCATCTGGGAAATGTTGGCGATCTATAGCGGGAAATTGCATCACACGGTTTATGACCGCGAGGATGATGGCTCCAGGGAAGGTTATGCCAAGCTGAGAGCGATTGATGATCGGGTCTTGCAGCCCGGCGAGATTTCAATGGTCGCGCCGCCCGCGGAAATTCACAGCTTCACCGCGCTGACCGATGACACCTGGTCGGTAACGATTGTTGGCGGCAAGTACAAGCTCGACCGGCATTATTACGACCCGGCCAACAATTCGTGCCGCATCGCCAATCCCAAAAAGCAGAAAGTGGTTTAGAGCAGTATGGCGTTATCAAAAGCGGATGCCGGGCGGAAATTCAGCGGTCCCTCCAAGACCCTGACGGATGCGCATTTTCTGATGTATGCCGCTATCTCGGGAGATACACACCCGATCCACTATGATGTCGAATATGCCAAAAATACGCCGTTTCGCGCGCCGATAGCCCATGGTCTGTTGCTGACCGGGCTAATGGCGCTGGGGGGATCGAATGCCGGGGACGTTTGCGATGGGCTGGCAATGGTCGAACAGGGCACGCGCTATTTAAGACCGGTGAAGGTCGGCGATACGGTGCATCCTGAATTTGAAATCGAGGATGTCTGGCGGGATGACAAGGACCGCTCTTTCTGCCGGTTCAAAACCTTGCTGTTGAATCATAAAGGCGAAACCATGGCAGAAGGTTTTCATGTCTATCGTATTCTCGCCAAACCGGACGGTAAGAAAGATGGTGAATAGACGCAAACCGGTTTTTGCCGGTGAGACCTGGCCCGAGAAATACACCTATGTACCAGCCCTGCGCGTTGGCAAAACGGTCTGGCTGTCGGGCACCACCGGGACCGACGAGACCGGCACCATCACGGCGCCCGGTGATATCGTCGAGCAGACGCGGCAGATTTTCCGCAAGTTCGAAGCGCTGCTCAATCAGGAAGGCGGCAGCTGCGCCAATATTGTCGAGACCAAGGATTTCATCACCACGACCGAGAACTACAAAGGCACCGCCGATGTCAGGCGCGAGTTCTTCAAGGGCAGTTACCCGACCTCGACCGGCGTGCTGGTCGCCGGGTTGCTGCGTAAGGATGCGTTGATCGAAATCTCCGCTGTGGCGGTACTGGATGATGAGCCGGATGACGACTGAACCGGTTCGCTACTGGGAAGACTTCGCGGTCGGCGATCGCTATCCGACCTCGACCCGGACCATCACCGATGATGATCTCGACAGTTTCTGTAAGCTGGTCGGCTATGATGTGCCGCTCTTTGTCGATGACGAGCAAGCGATGGACAGCGCCTATGGCGGGCGCATCTGTCCCAGCCATTTAATTATGTCGGTGGCGACCGCCATGACCGGGCGTTTGTTCAGTGAAAGCCTGATCGGTTTGCTTGGTCTGGAGAACGGCAGGTTCCTCGCCCCGGTCCATCCCGGGGACTCGCTCTCGACCGAGGTTGAGGTGGTCGAGAAACGACCCACCTCCAAAGCCGAACGCGGCATCGTCATCTTTCGCGATCATGTGCTCAATCAAAACGGCGTCGAGGTGTTTCAGGTTGATAAGATCACTTTGATCGCCTGTCGCGCGGCGGGCTGAATATTATGGACTCCACCCAGCACTTACCGCTCGCCGACATCGAACAGATTCAAAATGAAAAGCTGCGGCACATGCTGTCGCTCTGCGCGCGCGGCAGTAAGTTTTATCAAAACCAGTGGGGCGATGCCGGGATTGATATAGCGTCGATCCAGACCATCGCCGATCTTGAAAGCCTGCCGCTGACCCATAAGCAGGAGCTGATGGTGGCGCCGGAAGATTTCCGCCTCAACCTGCCCGACCTGCCGCTGCATGAGCGCGCCTTGTGGGAAGTGCTCTATACTACGGGCAGCACCGCAGACCCAGTACCGCTCTACAACACGACCTATGACTATCACGCCTATCTGCATCAATCGCAGGTCGTCGCCGATATATCCGGTATCAGCGAGTCCGATGTCATTGCCAATCTGTTTCCGCTGACCCCGGCCCCGATGGGCGCGTTTGTGCGTTCGGCGGGCAATGCCTATGCGGCGGGGGCGACGATCTTTGCCGCCCTGCCGGGTGGCGCGTTTGGTCCGTTTGATATGCACCGTTCGCTGGATCAGGCGGTGGCACGGGTCGAGAAACATCGCGCGACCATTTTGTGGGGTGTGCCGAGCTATATAAGACGACTGTTGATCCGGGCTCTGGAGCTTGAAGCCGATCTGTCGTCGGTGCGGATGTGTGCGATCACCGGCGAGGCAACGTCGCCAGCCCTGCGCGAAGACATCCGCCGCTGCCTGCGCGAGATGGGCGCAGCGGAACCGGTGATCTTCAACCGTTATGGCTCGACCGAGCTTGGCGCCTTTGCGCAATGTCAGGAAGAGGGCGACTGGCACAACCCGGCCCCTGAGCTGCAATATCATGAGATCGTTGATCCCGAGACAGGTCGCCGATTACCGGATGGCGAGCGCGGCACGTTGGCGGTTACGCATCTTGATAAGCGCGGCACGGCGCTGGTTCGTTTTGTGGTCGGCGATATTGTGTCGATTGATCGCTCGCCCTGTCCGCATTGCGGTCGCACCAGTGAACGGGTTGTCGGGCCGGTGGTGCGCACCAAGGATCTGATCAAGGTCAAAGGCATGCTGATCAACCCCGATGTGCTGCTCGACACGTTGCAATCGATGGCCGCCATCGCTGAGTTCCAGATTGTCATCCAGCATCAGGATCAAACCGATCCGCTCTCAATGGATGAGATGTTGATCCGGGTCGCGCTCCAAGCTGGGGCTGATTCTGGGATCGGGGCGGAGATTGCGGCCCAGGCAAACCGCGCGGTGAACGTTACGCCACGTGTCGAGTTCGTTGAGATCGAAGAGATTTACACCGCCGGGGCGCAAACCAAGGCAGTGCGCTTTATCGACCGACGGACTCCCGCAGACAGTACCGTTCGTTAGCCGCCCCGGATGGACGAACTCACCATCGCCAATATTTTTAATCTCGCGCTTGCGATTGGCGCTGGGGTGGCGCTGTTTAACGGCATGATCCACGGCTATACCGGTTTCGGTGGTGCGCTGATCATTATCCCGGTTCTGACGTTTTTATATGGTCCGGTCGAAGCAATTGGCATGGTCGGGCTGATCAGTCTCTTTGGTGCCGCCCAACTGGCCCGCGAAACCGCGCATCAGGCGACGTGGCGTGAGCTCGGACCGCTTTGTCTCGGGATCGCCGCCTTCACACCTGTCGGGGCGTGGTTTCTCTATACTGTCGATGCTGATCTGATCCGGCGCTCAATGGGCGGGTTTATTATGCTGTTCGCGCTGATCCTGCTCAGCGGCTGGACCTGGCGGGGCAAGCGCGGCGTTTTGCCGAGCACGCTGGTTGGCATGACGGCGGGCGGCATAAATGGTCTTACCGGTGTCGGCGGGCCTCCGATAGGGCTTTATTTTCTGTCGTCACCACATCCGGTGGAGGTGCAGCGCGCCAATATCGTTATGTGCATTATCGTGCTTATCGTCGCGATGATCGTCGCGATTGCGGTTGGCGGCGGGTATAGCTGGCTGGTGATCACGCGGGCGCTGCTGATCACCCCGGCCTATCTGTTTGGCGTATGGTTTGGCGCCTGGATGTTCGCCAGAGCCCCCAAAAGCTGGTTCAAAAAAGTGGCTCTGGTGATTTTGCTGATTACCGGTGTTTCGGTCCTGCTGGCGTGACTGGTAGCGCACGGTTTCTATCGCTATGGTGCCTCAGAATTTGAGCGCGATGGAGGCGTGATGTTTGACGTTGGCGATGTCGTCCGGAATGTGGCGGCCAATATTGTCGGTGAGATTGTCGAGATCGATGGCGATACCGTCTATATCGAGCAGGCGAACGGCGCCGAAGTTGATTTTCAGCTCTCGACTCTGGTGCTGGAAAGCGCGTTTCAGGCCAAGCATGGCGGCGCCGTGCAGGAAGAGGCTGTCGCTCTCGCCAATGACCCGACCTATCAGGCGGTGATCGATAATCTCTATCCGGCAATGCTGGAGGTCGGACAGCTGGCCCACGCCAGGATCACCCCCGTGCCGGGCGTGACGCCCAAGCGGTGGGAGGAGCTGACGGCGTTGCAGAAACTCAACGTATTATCAGACGCAACAGACACACCGGTCAAAGCCTGGATTGACGCCAGCAAGCATGGCGCAAAACCTTCCCTCGCCACGTTGCAGCTCTCGCTGCTCGGCGCCTATCAGAAAGGAAAGAAATAATGTCTGACGACTCACATGGCAAAGGCGGCACGCATCTCGGGGCTGACGAAGTCGCGCTGGTCATCAAGGCTGACGGGGCGGCGACACTCTGCCTGCCGGATTATGACGATGATGACGAGGTGCCACGGCACACGCTGTTTCTCGTCGCCCTAATGAACAAAATGGAAGATGAGGAATGGGTCGACGAAATTATCTCGGAAATCCTGCCGGATGATGACGACGACTGATCTTAGGGATTGATTTCAGACGCTGATTAGTCGCTACAGCTCCGGGTCGGCAAGCCCCGACCGCCGGTCAGTGTGCTCCGCCGTTCGAGGAGCACGACATCGTGCCAGACATTGTCGATATGGCCGTAGCGTTCGCGATAGCCAACTTCGCGAAACCCGCATTTAAGATGCAGCGCCCGGCTGGCTTGATTGCCGGCAATAATCTGTGCCTGCAAGGTCCAGTAGGCTTCGGCCTCGGACGCGGTAATTAGTGCGCCTAACAGTGCGGTGCCGATGCCCTGACCAATGGCAGCTGATGAAACATAGACGCTGACCTCAGCGACCCCGGGGGTGCTTCAGGTGTCAGGGATTGGTGACAGGGCAGACCAACCTGCAATCTTGCCGTCAGCGGTTTTGGCGACAAACCGTCCGGTCGCCAGATGCCCCTCATCCCAGTCGGGCCAGTCCCGCGTATCGGCGGTAAAGGCGGCAAGACCCGTCGCCAGCCCTTCGGCGTAAATAGCCTGAACATCGGGCCAGTGTTCGGGCAGAAGCGGGGAAAGAGTTAGGATCATGAAAGGACGGTATCAGCCCCGGCTTTGCGGACCAACCCGGTCGATGGTGATGCGGATGATGACCCGGTCTTCGTCCAGAATTTTCCGGCGCGTTTCGGCCTCGTCCAACTCGTCGCCCAATCGGCGGCGATAGGCGGTCATCAGCAATTCTTCGGACTCGGGCAGGGCGATGACCTCGGCCTTACCATCAAGCTGGTAATAGGCGGATTTATAAAACTCCTCGCCCATGACGAGCATCGAGACGTTGGGATCACGCCGGATATTTTTGACCTTGAAGGTGCTGCCGCGGGCGGAAATAACGACCCTTCCTTCCGCATCAATGGCGGGTGTCACCAGCGTCATCTGGGGTGAGCCATCGCGCTTGCGTGCCACCAGCACGCCGCGATGATTGGTCTCGAGAAATTTTTGAACCTCTGATATTTCCATGGCAAAGCCTCTGCGTCTTGTTGCTGTTTGCCTGATCCTACACCCAAAGGGAATATTGGACGCTACCCTGTCTTGTGGGACGCCGCTCCTGTGACCCGCGTTGCGAACGGGTGATGGAAACAAAATATGTAGTGATCCGGGTGCGATCAAAATCTGGCAAGCAACCTATCTCTATGGCACCATAACCATACAGCAGACGGGAGGACGTCATGGATCACATCGAAAACGCCGACAATTACCCGGCGGAGAATACGGAGAATTCGTCATCGACCTATGTGCCGCCGCTCCAGCTGACCGAAGGTCAGCCACCTCCCATCGCGACAAATGGTGGGCTGTCTTATTACTCTTTTGATCAGGGTGGTGATGCCGGTACTGCAAAAGCAATCGAGGATGCCCTGGCGCTGGCCGCTGAAGGTGAAGGCGAGCGGGTTATCGAGATGCTGGAAAATGCGCCTCCCGGCCCGATCGAAACCAAATGGGGTCCCGGGTTTCGGGATTTCAAAGAGTGTCTTGAGTATATCCAGGATAAAAACATTGTAGCGCCAGAGGGCGGCATTGCAGTGCCGCTGGCCTATACAGTCTATGAGCGCCCAACCTATTCGGTCGTGCGGTCCAACAGATTATGGAGCGATCCGGCACAGGCGGATAAGGCAAAAATTTTGCGCCGCGCCGAAGATAACAACAAGCGCTATAATCTGTTTTTCCCGACCATCATGCGCGATGCGCGCCGCATTGAGGAATATCATCCCGGCCTCTCGCCAAGCAGCCCTGATTGTATGGACCGGCTTGGTCTTGCCGTGGCGCACTGCGAGTCAAAACTTCAAAACGTTTATGATTCAGCAGAGGTAGAGCGCGTGTTTTATCCGGAGATTGAAAAGCTGCTGCTGGACTTCTTCCCCGAGGCGACTGACGCCTTGGTCTATAACCACGATGTCTTTGACAAGGACTATACCGGTGACCGCACCGAAGATCAGGATGCGAAAAACCCCGGTGTCAATGCCAACTACTCCAACCGGGTGCATAACGATCTCAATGACAATAGCGGTCGTGTGCGCTGTCGTGAGTTGCTGACAAAAAATTTGCGAAATTTTGGCCGGCAGCAGCATTACACGGAAGCAGAAGCCGACGAAAAAATGTCGCGCCGTTTTATGTCGATCAACCTCGCCAAGCCGATGGAACCGGTCGGGCAGTACCCGTTTGTGCTGTGTGCCTGGCCCTCCTTTGCCAACCAGCCCTACATCAATAATTACCGGATCTATGATGATCGCGTCGGAGAGACCACACGCTTCACCTATAGTCCGGATCATGAATGGTACTGGTTCCCGCAACAGAAACCGACCGAGGTCTCAATGCTGAAATGTTATGACAGTGTGACCGATGGCTCAGTTTCTCGCTGGTCATTCCACACCGCGTGCGAGGATCCAACCGCGCCTGCCGATGCACCCTGCCGCAAAAACGTCGTGGTCCGGTCTTATGTCTTCTTTTGAAGGCCTGCAGGTCACGTCGGAGGTAGCGGAGGAGAAGGACGGTTATTAAACGACTTTGAGCCAGGTGGTCATCCCCGCCGCCGCATGTTCAACCATGTGGCAGTGCAGCAGCCAGTCTCCTGGATTGTCCGCAACAAATCCTATTTCGGTGCCACGGCGACTTTCGATGAGCAACGTATCTCTCAGCGGACCTGGAGGAGTGCCATCTATGACCTGTCTGAAGTGATGCCCATGCAAATGCATGGCGTGCGGCCAGACCGTATTGTTTTTGATCTTGATCCGGATCGTTTCTCCAGCCGTGGCAGTAATTAAAGGTGCTTTGGGAAAATCCGCCATACCATTCAAGGCCCAGACTTTCCCCTGTTCCACGAGTGAACGCATCGTTGTCATTTTGCCGTTCATCATGGCCCCTGACATTCTGCCCATTGCCCCGCCCTCCATATTGAGGGTGACGCGGCGTGCGGATTCGAGGTCGCCAAGAGGCGGTAACGGGTTTTGGGGGAGGGGGGATGGCTTTGGCAGCCTGTTCCTGCGGGCGCTTCCGTTAACGTGGAACGTGCCAAGCACATATTCCTGGTTATTTTCATAAAATATGAGATGCGCTTTTGACTCGACGGGCTCCGCAATATCGACAATCAGATCGACGCGTTGAGCTGGTCCCAGGACGATGTGCTCGGTGGGCATAGGATTTCTTAAAGGCTGCCCGTCAAGCGCAGTGACCCAGCCCGTCAGCCCAGCGAAACCCAACGAGAATATTCGGGCATTGGCGGTATTGATCAAGCGTAGCCTGAGACGTTCATTAAGGCGCGCTTTACGGTCAAAATCACGTTTTCCGTTAACGGTGATCCAGTTGCCAAGTCGTCCGCCATGTGACCAATCCCCGATTGATCCGAAATCACCTGCGATCTTTCCATCCGGTTGAAGACGCCAGTCATCAAGCATCATGACGACATCATCATCGAACTCCGGTGTTTTGGTTTCCTCAACAATTAGCGCGCCGTACAAACCGCGAGCGAGCTGTTCCCAGGTTCGGTTGTGTGGGTGGTACCAATAGGTTCCGGCATCAGGCACCTCAAATTCGTATAGGAAATCCTTCTTTGGCGGGACCGCCTGTTGGGTAAGGCCTGGTACACCATCCATCGAATTTTTAATACGAATGCCATGCCAATGAATTGTTGATGGTTGCGGTAATTCGTTGATGAAACGGCGTGACAGTTTCTGTCCTTGCTTGACACGGATTAATGGTCCCGGCACCAAGCCGTTATATCCCCAGATGGGTGTCTTTGGGGCGTCCGCCGGCCCGAGTTTCGCGATACCAGATTTTGCCCGAATTTCAAACGGGGCGGCGCGCGCGCTGTTGATGGAAACCCCCGCGATTGGCAAGGACGCCAGGCTGGAAAGAAACTTTCGCCGTGTGATCGGGAATCTGGACATTTTTGCGTTGGCTGGTGGTTTGAATAGGAGAGCTATCGTAAACCTTTCGGTTACCGGAAGGTCAAGGAAATTGGAGCCCGCGCGCTAAAATTCGTGTTCCTTGTTTCAAAAAGACAGATCGTGACGCTTGAGATGGTTTGCGAGCTCCAGGTGATTCCAGGCCTGTGACTTTCGGCAGCCCGCAATCTCGTTTACAACTACGACCAGATACGGAAACACCAATTCAGGGAGTGTAAGACATGCAGACGTTGGGATTTATCGGTACCGGGGGTATGGGCCAGGGTATGGCCGCCAATCTGATCAAGGCGGGTTACAGCCTGGTCGTCAATGATCTCAATCGGGAGCAGGCCAAGGGGCTGGAAGAGCAGGGCGCGACGTTTGTTGACTCGCCAAAAGCCGTTGCGGAAGCCTGTGATATCGTGCTCTCGATGTTGCCGAACAACGACGCTACCACTGCGGTTGGACTTGGTGCCGGTGGGCTTGTTGAGGCGACGAGCGGTGCAAAACTCTGGATCGAATTCAGCAGCATCGACAAGGAAACCATCGTCAAGGCCAGCAATGAGCTTGCTAAGTCGGGCTGGACCGTCGTCGATGTCGGGACCGGTGGTGTGGAAGAGGTCGCGGCGGCTGGTCAGTTGGCGCTTTGGGTCTCTGGCGATAAGGCGCTGTTCGACGAACATCAGCCAATCTTCGAGGCGATGGCGAAATCTGTCCTGCATGTTGGGGAACTCGGCAATGCCAAGCTTGTCAAAAACGCCATGGCAATGTTTGCCGCGGTGCAGCATATGAGCCTCATCGAGATCTGCAGCTGGCTCGGCAAAGGTGGCATGGAAAAAGCCACCATCCAGAGCATCATCGCGAGCTCGCAGCAGGATTCTGTGGCGACCCGCAATATCATGGAGAAGGTCGTGAGTGGCGATTACAAGCCACGCAAATCCTGGATGCCCAAGGATGTTGGTTTCGGGCTGGATATGGCGCGTCAGATGGAGGTGCCGATGCCATTTGTCGGGCTTGCCTATCAAATGTTCGCCATTGCCCAGGCGACTGGTCATGACGGATACGAGGCGACAGGCATCGCCTGCAATATCTATGACGTGATCAACGGCAAGGACCCGAAATCAAGCTGAGGGGATCAATATGAGTAACCCCGAGAGTGACTGGCGGATCGCAGACATTGTTGAGGCGGGTGTAATCCGGCTCGGGCTGTTCCTGCCGCAATATGTAAAGGCCGCGGATGACACCGTAACCCCGCTGGGCGCTGGTGTCGTTGGACATGGCCTGATCGGTACGCTTGCTGAACGACTTGGTATCGAGGGGCGGATCATCGAACAGCCATCCCCGCCAGCGGCGATCAAAACATTGAATGACGGGGGTTGCGACCTGCTGATTCTGGGGGTTGAGGACTCGCGTAAAAAACTGGTCGACTTCTCGCCGCCGGTCATCCAGTTCGACTTTGCCTATCTCGTGCCGGCCGACTCTCCTCTAAAAGAAACCGCAGAGGTCGACCATCCGGGCTGCCGTATTTCAGTACCCAGCGGCCATGCTTCCTGGATGGCGCTCAAGCGCTCGATCGAACATGCCGAAATTGTCGGCACCGATATTCCCGACGACGCCTTTGCGATGGTCCGGGAGGGCGAGGTTGATGTGTTTGCTTTGCCGCGCGAGCAGCTCATCGATTATGCTGAGATGTTGCCAGGTTCGCGGATTCTCAAGGAAGGGTTCGGCTACAATATTGGCAGCTTTGCCATCGCCAAAGGGCGCGACTCGTTACTGGACTATATCGGCGCGTTTGTCGAAGACGCCAAGGAGTCGGGTCTCGTCAAAGATATCCTGGATGAGGCTGACCTGACGTCGCGGGGGTTTGACGTCGGCTAAGTCGGGTCGCAGTCTCTATTTTAGTTAACCATAGAACGCCGCGACACCTTGCCAATTGAGGCCGAGATGCCGCGGCTTTTTCTTATGCGGCGATTTTTTCGGCGCAAGCTTCGGCAACATTTCTGTTGGCTTCTTCTTCACCGGGCATCGTCGCCCAACCTTGTTTGGTGACAAAGTCAGCCCGCATCCAGGACTGGGTCTTTTTCAATTCCACGAGCCGTTGGGCTTTATTAGCATCCGCGTTGAATTGCTTGATGCAGATCGGGATCATCTTTTTGACGATGGCCGCCTCGGTCATTTCGGTGGCGGTGCTGCTTGTCACCCATCCCCCAAAGTTAAATCCGACAACCGCCAGTGCAATTGCGCCCGCGGCAGCGCCAAAAACACCAATAGTCATATTGTTTTTAAACTTGTCCATTTCCATCTTACTTCCTCCCTTATTCAGTAAAAAAATTTATTTAAACTATACCGCTCATTGCATGGTGAGATCGCTCTCGACGGCAACGCGCTGGTGGCCATCATGAACGGATTCAACGCGGTACTGATTTCGCCCCTGCGTGTCAGGCAACAGACCGGTCACGCGAAAATTCCCGGATGGCGCAACCGCCATGGCGATACCGCCGGTGTTTTTGTTAAACCGGACGTTCTGGCCCACGTGATATTTATGGGGTTCCATATCGGACGCTCCTGGTTGGCGACCCCGTCGTCAGGCTTAATTTTGAATTGGGGGTGTTGTGGTGAGGCTACTCAAGCGACTTGAGAAACCCCTATCTTGATGACACGTCAGAAGCTTCTTTTTTATTATAGGTGAAAAAAATAAATAAAATACCTAATAATAAAACGATTTATAATTATTTTTTCAATATAAAAATTGATAAATAAAAATCATACACACATTGATAATTACTATTTTGTTATTATGTCATCTGGATAGGGAGGCATTGATATGCCATTAGAAGTCCAGACGGAAGCGAACACAGACCTTGCTAAAACAGCAACTGCTGAAATGAAAAAGTTTGGTATTACCCGCGTTGCTGTCGATTATTTTCACTGCGGTGAATTTCGCTATACCAACCTGCAGGATGCAATCGCCCACGCGAAACGTCGGCAGCAAACCTCCCAAACATAAGGTTACAGGGTAATCCCCCGACACATAGGCGCCTGATGCGTAGCCTGAAAGGAGTCGCTGATGGGTTTGCGTTCTGAATATTCCCTCGGCAATTCAGAGTTTAACGATTTTCTTTTTGCGTTTATTGACGAAGAAAATGACGATACAAACCTTACGGTTCTGTCGGCGCTTTCCCGTCTCGACCTTGATCCCTGGGCAGAAGCGGCTCGTCTTTCCAAATTAACCACGGAATTGGCAATAAACGCCTTGTCTACCGCGATCCAATCTCTCCCCAATGGCGATTGGACGGAATCGGATCTGCGGTCTACGGCCTCTCGTCTGGTAGGGTATCTACCCAAGCATGCCTCATCAAACCCGAGGCCGTCACCAAATAGAAACCCTAATCACAAAAAACAAATGTCTGAGGGCAAAAAAAAGCTGATATGGATTGCGGTTGGTGTTGGCCTAATCTTTGTTCTGTTTTTGACTCGCCTGTTTGGCGATTAGAATTTAGGCTTAAGCGGTCGCCATTGCGTTACGCGTTATTCTGTAACGGCGGCGTCTTCACCCCGGCATCTCTAAGTCTTGGAATGACTTCGTCGATGATCAAGGGAAGTTCATCAACATAGTTCACTAGGGAAAAGGCGATCCCCGACAGCCCGGCGGCGTGCATCCTCATAAATTTTTCGGTGACGTCATCAGGGGAGCCGATAATCGGATAGCCGACATTCTTGGGCGGCAGGTTGCGGACATATTCGTCGTAATCCGGCGTGTTGTCGCGGGTAATATTCTTGAGCCGAAGCACGCCTTCGATGGCTTTAAAATCCACGCCCTCAGTCGTCAGGTAATGAAAATACTCCTCGGCTTCCTTGCGGGTCGGGCGGCAGACGACGTGGCCCTGGGTGTAAACGTTTGCTTCGCGGCTCAGTGCTTTGGCGTCGGCCTTGAATTGCGCCACAAACTCGGCAGATTTTTTTACATCAGCCTCGCGGAAATTGGTGAAAAAGGCGTGGCAGTGGCGCAGCGCAAAGGCACGACCGGTGGCCGACTGGCCAGCGTTAATGATCAGCGGCGATGAATCAGCATAGAGTTTTGGTTTGGCAACGGCATTCTTTAGCTGGAGATATTCTTCGTCGAAATCAAACGGCTCTTCTTCATTCCACATTTTCTTGATCGCCGAAATCCATTCTTCGGCATATTCATAGCGGTCACCATGCTCGCGTTGTTTGATGCCTGACATCTGAAACTCGGGTTCGTTCCATCCGACGACAATATTCAGACCAAAACGGCCATGCCCGACATGGTCTGCCGTCACGATCTGCTTGGCGACAACCATCGGGTTGAAGAGCGGTGCATGGACAGTGCCAAACACGGTCAGGCGTTTTGTATGAGCAAGCAGCCCCGTCGCCCAGGTCAGGGTCTCGAAGGTCGTGCCCTGAAAATCGGTCTCGCCGCCATACCCCTTCCAGCGTCCGATCGGCAGAATAAAGTCGAATCCGCCTTCATCCGCCATTTTCGCCATTTTTTCGCAGCTATCCCAGTCGGCAAGCCAGCGCTCCGGCAGCTTGTTGATCGCACGCCCCGATGAGCAGTTGGCACCAAACAACCCCAGCTTGAAGGGGTTGTCGTTATACATTTGATAGCGGTTCGAATTCATGGATTGTTTCCAGCAAGAACAAAGCGAATATGAGGCGTAGCATAGTTTGTTATTTCGGAATGAAAATCCCCTGTTGAAAGAGGACAAAGGCGGTTGTCTGAACTTCGTCAGGGGTCACCACGAAATTTTGATCTTACCTTATTGAATGCTATAATTTTCAGGAATGTGAATCATGAATGCAGAGGAATTTATCAGATGGGTTACGACAGTATTACAGTAACGACATCGAGCCCGCATGTCGGGGCGGAAATTGGCAATGTGGATTTGACCAAACCGCTCTCCAACAGCGAGGTGGCGGAAATCCGCACGGCGATCAACGCGCATGGCGTGGTGTTTTTCCGCGATCAGGAACTCAACCCAGAATCGCATGACCGCTTCGTTCGATATTTCGGCAAGCCTCACGTTCACGCTGGCGGCAAGAGCACGGCGTCTAAACCGGTTGATGGATACCCCGCCTTGCGCAGACAGTATTTCAACAAGGATTCGGCACGTATCTCCGGCGAAACCTGGCATTCTGATCAGAGCTGTGCCGAGATCCCGCCGATGTATAGCGTCTTGTATCAGCAGATCATCCCACCCGATGGCGGCGGCAACACCATGTTCCTGTCAGCAGCCAAGGCCTATGACGAACTGAGCCCGAGTATGAAGGCCTATCTTGAAGGCAAGACTGCGACCCATACGGCCGGCAAGGCATTCGATGCGAAGCTGACCAAGGACAATAAAGAGACCCATCTCGTGGCGGAACATCCAATGGTCACGGTACATCCGGAAAGCGGCCGCAAGGTACTGTTCGTCAATCCGAATTTCACCAGCCACATAAATGATGTGCCTGAGGATGAGAGTCGCCATATTCTGGAATTCCTCTACCAGCATACCCAGCGACCCAACTGGACCATGAGATTTAACTGGACCAATCACTCCATCGCGTGCTGGGACAACCGCGCGGTCCAGCATTATGCGATCTGGGATTACTGGCCCAACGAAAGGCTGGGTTTCCGCATGTTCGTTGGCGGAACGGAGCGGCCTCGGGCGGAGTAACCGGAGCGGACTCTCCTCATATTGCCGTGTTTGAGGCGAGACCGCCATTTACCGGTGCCATTGACCGTATGACGTTTCCCTTACGCATTTCGCTAAAAGCGGCACATAGAAATGTGGTTTATTTCTACATTTCTACACTCGACAAGATGCTTCACGACATGGAAACTGGCTGCGGGGAGTCTAGTTGATCGTTAGGAATCGTTATGTTGCTCAAATCCACTAATATCGAGAGAAAGCCCCTTCGCCGTTTTGTTATGGCTTTATGCGGCGTGGCACTGGTGTCGGCCCTTTCCGTCACGGATCTGTCTGCTCAAGGTAGGTCAAATAAGGGTGGCGAGGTCAAAGGCAAAGACCGGGCATCTGAAGTACAAGAGATGAATGCCGGGTCGAAATCTGGTAAAACGGCAAAGAAAGCTAAGAAGGGAAAGAAAGGTAAGAAAGTTAAGAAGGGTAAAAAGGGCAAAGGCAAGAAGAATAAATAAGCGCCTGTTTAACTGCTTAAAGGGATAATCGGATTAATCGGTTATCCCTTTTTGCTAGCCGGTAACGAAGAAATTCGAGAGTATTTCCCTCATGGCTGTAGCGTCCGCGTTTGGCCATTTTCGGATGATGCCACCGGCACGAAGAAAGGCCTGCTTCGACGTTTAAAACAGACGACCTCAGGCGATGTCTTTCAGTGTTGCCTGTGACCTTTAATGAAAATCTCGACCCCTTCAGCTAGACGTCACCTCCCGCTAGAAGTAGCACCGACCAGCGGATGAAGTGCTGCGACAGGCGGAATTTCAATGACCGATAGAGATGCCAATCCCGCGATTATCGACAAAATCAATGATACCACCCCCTCGATGAGGGCGTTGGCAGATAATTTTGAGATGCACGAACATTCGCCAGCCTGACATAGAAAGCGGCCCTGGATTTCGCCGCAGCGGATGTTTAACGCGGAGAAATGCCGGATAAATCAAAACAGTGGCGCAAACGATAGACCTACCTGATGTCGTCCGTATTCGACCGCTACCCGGTCCCAGCCGAGACCGGTATGGGCGGTCGCGGCATAAACATCACGGAAGCAGCGCTGCATGTGACTGCTTAGATAAATTTCATGGGCTCCGGCGACTTCGAAGAGTCGGGTCGCCGCACGTCTTGCCAGGGTTGCCGCGAAGGCGCCGTTGTGCCGGGTCATGATCTTATCGTCATCGTCGAGTGGTTTGCCGTCGGCGAGTTTCGCCATGTTGGATTTTGCTGCCTCCAAGACCAGCAGCCGGGCCGCTTTCGCTTCCGCCGCGGCTTCGGCAAGATGGCTATGCAGGGCATCGCTACCCGGTCGCGACCCGCCCGCAGCGCGGGCCTTGAGGAGATCGGTAAATTCCTCGACCATACATTCGGCCACCCCCACGACAACGGCGGCTAACGCCAAAAGAGAAAATCCGATCATCGGCATCCGAAAGACCGGAGCCGTATTAATTGCGGCGCCTGGCGTCATACCGGAAACGACCAGGCTGTTGGCCAGCGCCCGGTGCGCGGGCACAAAGACATTATCCAGTTGGACCGACTTGCTCCCGGTCCCCGCCATACCCATCGTGTGCCAGTCATCGACGACCTCGCGATCGGTCGCTGGCACCAGGAAGAAGTGGTGCTCGGGTGTCTCGCCTTCGCCTGGAACCAGCGCTCCCAAAATTGACCAGCCCGTATGGTCGACACCGCTCTGGAACGGCCAACGCCCGTTCAGCACGTATCCGTTGCCTTGACGCTGCGCTAGATCACCGGTGGGGATGAGGGAGGACGAAACCAGGATGTCTGGCGTCGCTCCCCAGACATCTTGCTGCGCCAGATCATCGAAGAGCCCGACCAGAAAATTGTGCTCTGCGTAAATGTTAGCCACCCAGGCCTGTGATCCACATCCACGGGCGAGTTCCATAGACGTTGCGCATAAATCGTCCCAGCCGAAGTCGAAACCACCATAGCGTGATGGCTTAACAATGCGGGTGAGGCCCGCCGCGACCACGTCGGCGATGGTCTCGTCGGGTACGCGGCGCAGCTGCTCGGCTTCTGGTGAGCGTTCGCGCAGCTTTGGTGCCAGAGCCCGGGCGTGGACGATCATTTCGTCGCGCGACGGCAATTGCGGGGGATCGATATCTGTCATTCCTCACCTCGGCTGGTGCTAAATTCCACCATTCAGACCGGCCTCACTTTATCTGCGCGCCATGGCGCGTGCATCAAGCACGGCCCGTGCCCAGCCCTCGGGGTCCTGCTGCGGCAGGTTGTGACCGATATTGTCAAAATCCCTGTGGTCGTGTGGCCCGGTAAACTTCTTTGCATGATGGCGCGTATCCGTGCCGAGGCCACTCCCTTTCGCATCGATGGTAATCGCCGGGACGGCTATATGGGGCTGTGAGGCAAGCCGGGCTTCGAGAGGCGCGACCGCCGGGTCGCTGGCGACCAGGCCAAAGCGATGGCGATATGAATGAATCACGACCTCGACAAAATCCGGATTATCAAAAGCTTCGGCCGACCGCTCGAACGTCGCATCATCGAACCGCCAGCTCGGCGACCAGCTCCGCCACAGAAACCGGGTGATGTCCCGCCGGTTCTCGATCAGCCCCCGGCGGCCCCGTTCGGAATGAAAATAAAACTGGTACCAGTGTGAAGCTTCCTTTTCCGCCGCCGCCGGCTCCCCGGAACGGGCAATGTTCTGAATATTGTAGGAGTTCCCCGACACGAGCGCGGTGACGCGGTCCGGCCACAGCGCGGCGACGACGCAGGAGGCGCGACTACCCCAGTCATATCCCCCAATGACGGCGCGCTCGATTTCCAGCGCATCCATCAGCGCCAGCAGATCAGACCCCAGCGCGGCCTGCTCGCCCGACCGCAGCGTCTCGGCGGACAGAAACCGGGTCGGCCCGTAGCCTCGCAGATAAGGCACGATCACCCG
>CALIBP010000227.1 GCA_938048165.1 uncultured Alphaproteobacteria bacterium
TTTGGTGAGCCCCTCAACTTCCGCCGGTGTATGGCTAACGATTTTTAGCAACTGTTTATGAGACCAGACATCATTCTCCAGCGGTGCAATGTTTAAATCACCGACGAGAATACGCTTGGCAGGCCGTTTGCCGCCGAACCAGTCTGCCATCTCCTCAATAAAGGCGAGCTTGTGGGCAAATTTGTCGTTGGCTACGGGATCTGGAATGTCACCACCGGCGGGCACATAAAAATTATGGAGCTCGGTACCATCGGGCAATTTCGCGGCCAGATGGCGACAATCATCTTTGTCGCACCACTGCCTTTTCTTCATCTCGACAAGCGGCACCCGTGACAGGATAGCAACGCCATTATAGCTTTTCATGCCACGAAAGAGCATGTGTTCGTATCCAAGCTTGCGCACATCCTCTGCGGGAAATAACCCGTCCTCAACTTTTGTCTCCTGCAAGCAGACGACATCAGGCTCTAGTTCCTTGACGATTTTGCCAAGCATTGGCATCCGCAAACGTAAAGAGTTGATGTTCCAGGTAGCGATCCGCATAGACTAATTCCTGTTCTTATGTGTTTTTGTTTGACGCGTGATCATGCGCTGCATCCCCAAAGGCGCCAAACAGCTCTTTGGCTAAATCATGCTCGTGAGGCAGCCATTCCGCATGCCATTGCACACCGACTGTAAACCGCTTTGCCTGCGGCATGTGAATGGCTTCAATGACACCATCAGGTGACACAGCTTCCACGACAAAGCCATCGGCAACCCTGTCCACGCTTTGCGCGTGTAGCGAATTGACCGTTGTTTCCGTTTGACCGAGAAGCTCGTGGAGGAACCCGTTGGGGGTCAGGGTAATCGGATGACGAGGTTCATAGCGCTCGGCCATGATATCTGTGTCCTGGCGCATGCGGTGGTCATTTTTACCGGGGAGAACGTGGACGCGATAGTGCAGCGTGCCCCCCATCGCAACATTGATTTCCTGGATGCCGCGGCAAATGCCAAAGACCGGGATGCCGCGTGCAATACAACCGCGGATGAGCGGCAGAACCGTCTTATCCCGCTCCGGATCAATAAACTCATCATCGGGGAATGGTGGCCCGCCATAGTGATGGGGTTCGACATTGGCGCGCCCGCCGGTTAACAGCAGCCCGTCGATCGAATCGAGAATGGCGTCAAAGGGGGTAGCGTCACCGAAGGCTGGTATCAGAATCGGTGCCGTCCCGGAAATTTCCATCGACGCGCGGGCATATTTTTCTGCCGTTGAGAACAGCGCCGACATTTCTTCTGTGGCGGGTGTGTGGTTAACCGGCACGCCGATTATGGGTTTTTTGGAATTAGAAGACATCCCCTCTTGGCTATCATGAGAGGGGTAAGATCGCAACTCGGCGACTATTCTTGGACCTCGGCGGGGAAGGCCCAATCCGGAGGGGTAAACACAAAGATTTCTTTGGCGATGGGCTGGTTTAGAGTTGGCGACAAAAGCGTAACGGTTGTCTTTACCCCTTGCGGGTCAGTAACGGTCCAGCCGCGAAAGGCCATTGCATCTTCGCTCAATAATAAGGCGAGCGACCCGCTCTCTTCTTCTTTGCGCACCACAGTTATGCGTAAAGCCCGATTCCTCTTTTCTACCTTCTGGATCGTCAGGCCATCTGAAAAACTAAATTTGTCTCTTACCAAAAATGATGCGGGCGTTGCAGCAAGCGGGACCTGGCTGACATCTTTAAGTTCTTCGTCGATATAAAAAAGCCAGGTGCCATCAGCGTATACCTGCAAGTTGGTTGGCTTGTCGTAATCAATTCGTAAATTGCCAGGCCGCTCGATGTAAAGGTTGCCTCTTGCATAGTTGCCGCTGGAGGACGCCTGAACAAAGGGTGCTTTTAGGGTGCGGATAGAATTTAAAAACCTTTCAGCCGCTATGACAGATCTATCGTTTAGATAATTCTTTTCGACCGGGCTTTGCGCAAATGATGTCGAGATCGTCCCGCAGAAGGCGAGACAAGCCAATGTCATTCTTAGCTTTCGGAGAAGATTATTTTTCACTATCGGGACCATCGCTGAAATCTATACCGATCAATATGGCACAGATATGGCAGAGTGCCGATGTTTCTAAATGGATGCTTCGCGATTATCGATATCACGTGCCAGCACTTCGCGCTTGCCGACATGGTTTGCGGCGCTGATAACGCCCTCCGCTTCCATTTGGTCGACGATGCGCGCCGCGCGGTTGTACCCAATTGAAAGATGTCGTTGAACAAAACTCGTTGAAGCTTTGCGTTCACGACAGACAAGGGCCACTGCATCATCGTATAGCGCATCGCCCTCGCTGCCCTCGCTGCCGCTGCCACCGATGGCAGAGCCGGGCTCTTCCTGGGTTACCTCTTCAATATATTCCGGCATGCCCTGGGCCTTGAGCGATGTGACCACCCGTTCGACTTCTTCGTCTGTTACCAGCGGACCATGAACGCGGGAAATACGGCCACCCCCCGCCATGAAGAGCATGTCACCCTGACCCAGCAATTGTTCTGCGCCTGCCTCGCCGAGGATCGTCCGGCTGTCGATTTTCGAGGTGACCTGAAAGCTGATTCGGGTCGGGAAGTTGGCTTTAATGGTGCCGGTAATAACATCAACCGATGGCCGTTGTGTCGCCATGATTAGATGAATGCCTGCGGCACGGGCCATCTGGGCAATGCGCTGGACTGACGCCTCAACCTCTTTGCCGGCAACCAGCATGAGATCGGCCATTTCATCAACGATAACGACAATGAAAGGCAGGGGGTTCATATCAAGCGGCTGGTCTTCGTAGATGGGCTCGCCGGTTTCAGGATCAAATCCTGTCTGTACGGTACGGGTCAGCGCTTCACCATTCTTGCGGGCCTCTTCAAGCCGCGCGTTGTAGCCGGCGATATTGCGAACACCCATCGTCGACATGGCCCGATAGCGCTGCTCCATTTCGCGAACGGTCCACTTCAGGGCAACGACAGCCTTTTTTGGGTCGGTCACAACCGGGCACAGCAAATGCGGAATGCCGTCATAGACAGAGAGTTCGAGCATTTTGGGGTCGATCATGACCAGTCGGCAATGTTCCGGTGATAGCCGATATAACAGCGACAGGATCATTGTGTTAATGGCGACGGATTTGCCCGACCCTGTCGTCCCGGCGATCAGAAGATGCGGCATGCGCGCGAGATCGGCGATGGTTGGCGCCCCACCAATATCCTTGCCCAACGCGAGCGATAGTTTTGACGGATTTCTTTCCAGAGTTTCTGATTCGAGGAGCTCGCGCAGCGATACGATTTCACGGTTGGTGTTCGGGAGCTCTATGCCCATTGCATTCCGGCCCTGCACGACAGCAACCCGCGCGGAAATCGCGCTCATCGATCGCGCGATATCATCGGCCAGCCCGATGACCCGCGATGATTTAATGCCGGGCGCGGGCTCAAACTCATACAATGTTACTACCGGGCCCGGACGAACTTTGACGACTTCGCCCTGAACACCAAAATCTTCCAGCACTGATTCCAGAAGCCGGGCATTTTCCGCCAGGGCATCCTCGTCAGATTTGCTTGATTTGTCTTCGGTAATAATCGTTTCGAGTAGTTCGATGTCTGGCAGCTCATATTCGCCGGATGAGCCCAGGTCGAGCTTCGTCTGGCGCGCAGCTTCGGCTTTCTTGCCCGGTTTGGCTTTGGTCGTTCGCGGGGCAACAATCTCTTTTTTGGCTTCGCGCGCTGCGCCACCTAATCGTGGCGCTCGCTTTTTGCGGGTGAGGTCGGTTCCCCGATCATCGCTGATCTCAAGGCTGCCCTCGTCATCTGTGCTGCCAAAGAGTTTTGGCTCAAGTCGCTGCCGTGCCGCGGCGTGGCCCTTCTTCGCGACGTTGAACGACCATCGCCCGGCTAGCATCCCGGCGCGTCCACCAGCAGCACTGGCGGCGGCTCCATGGCGGCCGAGCCATCGCAGGGTATTGCCAAACTGACGCCATTCGGCGGCGGAGAACCCCAGCGCGATAATTAAGGCACTGAGGGCTGAAATGGCGGCCAGTGCCGCGACCGCATCTGTCCCAAAAGGCGTTAAGCCGGCGCTCCAAGAGGCGGTTGCTGCGAGCGTGATGTCTCCGGTGACACCACCGTAGCCGGCTTTGAGTTCCCAACTGGTGCCGGTTTCTGGCCCCGCCAAGGCAATGGCTGCTGTCAGCAGGGCAATTGGCAAGAACGTAAGGCGCAGCCACAAATGGCCGAGTCCGCGATGTGTAACAATGCGCCACCCCCAGGCGAGGGCGGCGGCGGGCAACAGCCAGGCGGCGAGCCCGATCGATTGCATCAAGAGGTCGGCAGCCCAAGCGCCGGTCTGGCCCAGTAAATTTTCAGCCGCGGCACCAGAGGCAGCGTTAAGGGATGGGTCGGCGGGATTGAAGCTGACGAGCGCCGCGATAATAGCCAATGCGGTGATGATCAGGGCAACCCCAATGGCTTCAATAGAGCGTTTCAGTAAAAACGCGGTCACGCTCGGCGGCAAGATCGAGCCTTTTCGTGTCAGGTTCCGGGAACTGGTGGCCATTCCTGCCTCCTTGTCAAAGAGTCGCGACCAGGCGATCAAGTGCCTGGCTGGTTGTTTCGAGATCATGGACCAGCGCACATCTTATATAGGCGGCGCCGGGGTTATTTCCATCCTGCCCAGTCTTGGCGAAGTATGCCCCCGGGATCACCCGAAGGGCGGCTTGTTGCCATAATTTCAGAGCGGCGGCTTCGCTGTCACCGACATTGAGCCACAGATAAAACCCGCCATCCGGCCGGTAATAGCCGTGTAGTCCAGAAAGTTTTTGATCCGCTATATCAAACTTGCGGCGGTAAAGCGCGCGGTTGCTTTCAACATGCTCTTCATCCTGCCAGAGCGCGGTGGCGACCGCTAATAGCGGCATGGGCGGTGGTGCTCCGCCATAGTCCCTGACCTGCTTAAAGCGGGTCATGATTTCGGGGTCACCTGCGACAAATCCTGAGCGAAGTCCCGGTACACTTGACCGTTTTGAGAGCGAATTCATGATCAGCACGTGATCAAGGGAGCCGCCTAAGGCAGCACAGGCTTCTATGCCCCCCGATGGCGGCAAGTCGCTATAAATTTCGCTGTAACACTCGTCGAAGATCACAACGAAATCATGTTTACGGGCGAGCTCAATAATGGATTTGAGTTTTTCGACGGAGGCTGCTGTACCTTGCGGGTTTGCCGGGGTGCAATAATAAGCGAGAGCCGTGCGATCCAGCGTTTCGGCATCGAGGGCGTGAAAATCGGGCAGAAAATTAGTCTCGGGCACTGCTGGTACAAACACGGATTCAGCGCCCGCCAGGGCGGCAGCACCCAGATAGACCTGGTAAAACGGGTTCGGCATCAAGACCAGCGGCTGCTGTCCGGAAATTTTCTCCGGAATGACCGTGAGCGCAATCATGAAGAGGGCTTCGCGGGTGCCGGAAACCGGAATGATCGATTTGTCGGGGTCAAACATGTCGCTGGGCAGGCTATAGCGCCGTTCAAGCCAGCTGCCAACGGCGGCCCGGAAGGCCGGTGTTCCCCAAACGGGCGGGTATTTGCCCCAAAGATCTCCGCTCTCCGCGAGAACACGATGGAGAATCTCTGGCGCAGGATGTTGTGGCTCGCCCAGAGCAAGGGATAGCGGTGCGGCCTCTGTTTGAGGCGTGCTGGAATCCAGTAATGCCCGCAAGCGGTCGAACGGGTAGTCACCGATTCGGTCTAGCCGATCGTTGATCATAGGTGCACTTCTTCAGTTGCCGCTGACAAGAAGCGACGTAAACTACTCTAAAAACAGTAGAATCTTACAGCGAAAGCCTGACTCGGTACAAGCGGAATGCGATTTGCATAATTTTGACCGATAGGGGCGCTCTATTTGCGGTGATCCCAAAATTTAGGCAAAAGAAAACCGGAGCTCCGTTAGGAGCTCCGGCAGGTTTTGGTGGCGTAGCAGAACAATCTCCAGAAGGGAAAAGTCGCTCCTACACTAGCCTCCAGGGGTGATTACTGGATGGTTTCGCCATGTAGGCCGAGATCAAGCCCGTCACGTTCGGTTTCCTCATCCACACGAATTCCGATAATCAAATCGATAATCTTCAAAATGATGGCTGTCGCAATTGCACACCAGACAACTGTGGCAACAATGCCCCATGCCTGGGTCACGACCTGTCCGGCATTGCCTTCCAGCAGACCAGCGGTGCCGCCGATTGCTTTATTGGCAAAGACGCCGGTAAGCAGGGCACCAACGATGCCGCCGATGCCATGGATTCCAAAGACATCAAGCGCGTCATCATATCCGGCCTTGCGCTTGAGCCAGGTGGCTCCCCAGTAACAGGCAATCCCTGAGCCTATACCGATAAACAATGCCCCCATGGGGTCAACGAAACCAGCAGCTGGCGTGATGGCAACGAGCCCACCAATTGCGCCGGATATAATACCAAGAACACTTGGTTTGCCGCGAAGCCCCCACTCAATGAACATCCAGGTCAGGGCTGCGGCAGCCGTGGCAATCTGCGTAACCACCATGGCCATCGCAGCGGTGCCATTTGCAGCCAGCGCGGAGCCGGCATTAAAGCCAAACCAGCCGACCCAGAGCAGGGCAGCGCCGATGACAGATAGTACCAGGTTGTGTGGCGCCAGCGATTCAGTACCGAGCCCCTTGCGCTTGCCGATCATAATCGCGGCAACCAAACCGGCGACGCCGGCATTGATGTGCACGACGGTTCCGCCTGCGAAATCAAGGACGCCGTCTTTGCTGAGGAACCCGCCACCCCAGACCCAGTGGACGACTGGCGCATAAACAACCAGCATCCATATTCCGGTGAACCAAAGCATGGCGCTGAATTTCATGCGATCAGCAAAGGCACCAACAATGAGGGCCGGCGTGATAATGGCAAAGGTCATCTGGAAGACCATAAAGAGCGAGTCGGGTATGGTGCCGTTAACAGCGCCAACCGTAAGGTCTTTCAGAAACACCTTGCTGAGGCCGCCGACATAAGCGTTTCCAGCATCAAATGCGAGACTGTAACCAATGACCATCCACAAGATGCTCATCAGGCAGCAGATCGCAAAACACTGCATTAAAAGCGACAGCACATTTTTTTTGCGGACCATCCCGCCATAGAACAGGGCCAGGCCGGGGACCGTCATGAGCAACACGAGCGCTGTTGCGACCAGCATCCAGGCCGTGTCGCCGGTATCAATTTTAGCGACCGGGGTTTGCGCCAGCGCCGAGGTGGCGAAGACCCCAGTTGAGACGGCTGCTGATAGCGCCAGCAGTGGTTTTTTATAAAGCGTCATTATCTGTTTCTCCTGTGCGGATTCGGACCGCCTTTTCCATGTCGAATACAAAGATTTTTCCATCGCCGATTTGGCCGGTGGCAGCAGCATTGCGGATCGCTTTGATCGTTTGATCCGCAACATCGTCTGCAACCGCGACCTCAATGCGGATTTTGGGCAAAAAGCTGATCTCATATTCAGCGCCCCGATAGATTTCGGTCTGGCCCTTTTGCCGCCCAAAGCCACGGGCTTCACTGACAGTCAGGCCTTGAACCCCAATTTCTGTCAGGGCCGTTCGAACTTCATCCAGCTTGAATGGCTTGATAACTGCTTCGATAAGTTTCATCCCAAATTCCTTTCTGCTCAGAAGCTTCTGGAGACGGAGAAAAGGACGGCCTCTTCTTTGCCATCGCCTGAGGGGCTGATCGAGGTGTCGGAATAAGCGACAGACATGTCGAAGCCAGCCAGGCTGTAGCCGATCGAGAGATTGTATTCGGTGTAATCAGGGGAACCGAACGCGGTGTTGTTCTCGATGTTCTGGCGCGCGACATAGCCAGATAGCGTAAGCCCGGTCTTGCTCATCGGCACATTGATAGCGAGCTTGGGATAGGTGGCGGTGCCGCTATCACCGAAGTTCTCCGGGGACCAGTTGATGCTGGCCGTTACGGCTGCAATACCGAAGTCATAGGATAAAGCCGCCTGCGCTTCGATGAAGTCATAGTTCAGATTGCTGGCTGCTCCAGGGTAGGAGTAATAGATAAACCCGACATCCCAGCCGATACCGCTATCGCCGATATTGCCTTTAAGGCCACCGTAATAATCAATTTCGATGCTGGCGCCATCAACGCCGGCCCCTTCATTGAAATCAACATTCGAGCCCCAGACGCCGATATAAGCCGTCACCGGTTTGGACAGGCTGATCTCATAATCAAAACCGCCCTGCAGCGCAGGCGCATCATCATTCTGAGAGATGCCGCGGAAGTAATATTCACTGACCAGACCGATATTTGCAGAAAAAGTTCCCGGAAATTTCGATTTCTCGGCGGCCGATGCGCCAAATGGAAGCAATACACCCGTTGCCAGGATCGCTGTTCCAATACTCTTGACCAATCTATTCATCTGTTTTCCTTTCGATGTCGGCTTGCAGCCTGTTTCGTGAGCTTATTAAAAGCCGGCCAGTCACGATGACGGGCCTATCCGTCACACCATTGCAAAGGCCGTGCCAATTTGTCAGCAAACCTGACGCATCGACGAAAAACCATTTAAAAACAATGGGGTGCATGTAATTATCGTAGGGAATTCCGTGTTGAGGGCGCACTTGTTTAATTTATATATGCCTATTTTTACGACACTATATTTATATTGATTAAAAAATAGGCACTAAATATTTTCTGGACAGGAAGACCGCTGTGGCGGCAATGTGATGCCATGCCGAAGTTGATGGAAAGTGCGGTGGCGCAGAACTATGATGTCCTGATCATTGGCGGCGGGATGGCCGGCCTAATCCTTGCGGTGGCCCTCGGCGGTGCAGGCGTTTCCACGGCTGTGATT
>CALIBP010000228.1 GCA_938048165.1 uncultured Alphaproteobacteria bacterium
TCGCGGGATTCACGTGAATCGGCCCAGGGTGACGGACGCTTTCCGCCTGTCGGCGTCAAGCCACCCAGACGTTCATGGGCATAAACCGCAAAGCCGCGTTTAGAAAATTCGCCATCATCGACACAGTCAATGCCAAGCTCAACCTGTTTGGCAACGATGCCGTTCACCGCCTCTGAGAGTTTTTGGTCATATTCCGCCTGTGGAACCGGCTTGCCCTGATCTTCTGCGATCATTACTTCAATCAAATCATCCGGACGCGGCAGGCTGCCTACATGGGTAACCAGAATTCTATCTGTGCTGCGGTTCATCGCGCGGTGCCTCTCTATTTATCATTAGTAAAAATTAGAACTTAAAATCGGCGACAATTTACGGTGAATGCCGTCAAAGGAAAAGGGCTACAGCCTAATTCTTTAGCGGCGCGCCCATAACCAGAACCCAGTAATGCACATAGACAAGTTTGCCGGGGTCCGGGCTTACCCGGGCATAGCCAATACCAGCATGGGTCAGGCCTGCCGTCAGCATATTCTTGCGGTGCCCTGGACTGTCGATCCACACATCAACCGCCTCACCACCACTCTGCATCCCGGCTGCAATATTCTCCGCTACCAAACGCCAGGGATAACCCGCGTCAGAAACCCGTTTGCTGATGGTTGAGCCGTTGGCACCGGTATGGCTAAAGAAATCAGCCGCAGCCATAGCATTGGCATGTTTGGTCGCAGCTTTTGCCAGACGGTTATCGAATTCCAACTGTGCCAACCCGTTTGCCAATCGGAATTTATTGAGAGCCTTCATAGCAGCGACGGCTATTTCTGGTACGACCGCTGTAATGACGGGTTTTGGTGGAACTGCAGGGGTAGAAATCTTCGGCGCAGCAACGGGGTCAGGTACTGTTGGCGCGATAACAGTTCTTTCCGGTACCGGGGCGCAGGCGACCGCAAACACCACTAGCGCAAAGACCAGCTGATTAGGCGGTGCCTTCCGCCTCAGCCGTTTCGGCGGCGCGCTGTTTAAGAACTTTGAGATCAATCTTGTTGGTTCCGGCAAGCGGTAGTTCCTCGACAAAATAAACCCGTCTTGGATGAGCATAGGCCGGCGCATTGGCCAGCGCATGCTTTTTCACCTCGTCCTCTGTCAGAGTACTTCCCGACCGTAAGACGATAAAGGCATGCGGTACATGCGCTTTCAACGCATTTGGTGCTGGAACGACAACAGCCTGCATTACATCCTCATGCCGCTCGAGCATGGTCTCAACGTCACCGGGATAGATATTCTCGCCACCGGTGACGAACATATCGTCCGCCCGACCGACAAAATAGAACCAGCCATCCTCATCACGTCGCAATATATCACCAGTATCGAGCCAGCCATCCTTTAAGGATTTCGCGGTTTCCTGAGGCAGATTGTGATAGCCAATCATGACGCCGGGATTGCGGGTATGCAGGACACCTTCATTCTCATGTGGCCCATCAACCAGCCGAATTTCAACATCCGGCAAGGGATACCCGACTGTCGACCGCGGTTTTTCCAGCCCGTCTGCATGTTTCCACGACAAAAGGACCGGGCCGCCCTCGGTAATGCCGTAATTCAGATTGATTTGCGCCTGCGGAAAGACGAGCTGCAGATTGTCGAGCAACACTTCAGACGCCGGGGCCGAGCCCATACTCACGGCGCGGACTGAGCTCAAATCGGTTTGCTTCAATAACTCTTCCTGCTGCAGCAACAACGCGTACATGGTTGGAACGCCGGTCAGCATGGTCAGACCATAATCACCAATGCAGCGGATATACTGAGCGGCATCAAACTTCGCCAACAGGACAACGCGGCCGCCCGCTCCAAGCGCTGACTTGATCGCCAGCAAGGCGTTCTTGTGATAGAGAGGCGCGGCAATAACGCCACAATCATCGGCGGTAATGTCGCGGCTTTCCATCAGCTGGCCTATCATCCAGCGCTGTCCGACATGGTGCAGCAAAACGCCTTTAGGGCGCCCCGTCGATCCTGATGTATAAGGCTGTTCGGCAATATCTTCAGGCCCCGGAACAAAAGACTCAATCGTCCCCGGATCGACAAAATCCAGATAGCCGTCCTCGCCCGCCTCACCAAAGATCACGCAACGCGTCTGGTCATCGCACAAGCCCCTAAGATCGCGTTCACAGAACACCATTTTAACCTCGGCGTCCTTGGCGATGTAGCGAACCTGATCGGCTGGCAGCTTGGTATTGATCATCACCGGCACACAGCCGACGCGCATGGCCCCAAACAGCACCTCAAGGAACTCCACCCGGTTGAGCGAGAGAATCCCAACGCGATCACCCTGCTCGAGACCAGCTTTGATCAGCCCGCGGGCTAACCCGTCGACGGCCTCATTCAACTGGCGGTGTGACATTTCTCTCGGCTGCGCCGGATTCCATAGATCAATGACGGCCGTCTCTTCACTGTCACTGTAGGCAGCGAAAACGTCTCCCAAATTTCCAGTGTCAGGACGCATCAACTGGCTATCAGGGCGTGATAATGATTTTCCCGATGACCTCGCGGTCTTCGAGCAGCTTGACGCCTGCCGCCGTTTTATCGAGTGGTAGAACCGTATCGATAATCGGGCTGAGCTTGCCTTCCGAAATCATCTTCATCAGTGTTTCAAGATCTTCTGGCAGCCAGCTGTTGGAACCCAGAATTTTCAGCTCGAAGGTCCAGACATAGCGCAGATCGGTTTTAGGGTCGAAACCCGCCGTCGCGCCACAGGTCAAAATCTTGCCACCACGCCGCGTAACCTTGAAGGATGGTACCCAGGTATCACCACCGGTGAAGTTGATGACGACATCGACACCGCCCTCAAATTTCCGACGGTGCGGCTTGCCGAATTTAGTCCAGATAGCCTTAGTGAAATCTTCGTCTTTGTAGTTGATGACGTGATCAGCTCCCCATTCGGTCAGCGCCTTCAGCTTGTCCTCTGTACTGCCGCAGGCCACAACTTCGCAGCCCATTGCCTTCGCAAGCAAAACACAGCAGGAGCCAACACCACCGCTGGCACCCAGGATCAAAACCCGTTCACCGCCTTGCATCCCACCATTCGCCATCATCATGCGATGCGCGGTACCATAAGCAACTGGCAACGCCGCCGCCTGTTCGTAGGAGCAGCCTTCGGGAATAGTGATCAGCCGGGTTGCATCAACCAGACAATATTCTGCGGTGCCGCCGGGCAGCATTTCACCCATCAGCCCTTTGCTGGGGTCGGTAGGATCAAGTGGATTAACGAGTACCCGGTCGCCAGCCTTCCAGCCATCAACGCCGGCGCCGACTTCGGCGATTTCACCAGCAACATCAAGCCCGATAATCATCGGCATCGGAATTTTGATGCCCGGCATGCCGCGGCAAGTAAACACATCATGGTAGTTCAGTGAGGTCGCTTTGACCCGAATGACAACCTGACCATCACCGGCCTGCGGATCAGCGTAATTTTCTTCTAAAGTAAGGTTCTCAATGCCACCTTGCTCGTGCAGACATACTGCGCGCATCTAACTCTCCTGTAGATATTTTAATGGGCCAGTGAATGCCCGGAATTCCTGAACGCGATGTGCCTGATCAGGCAGGCCACGTCAAGTCCGGACGGTGTAGATTTTATCGACGTTCGCCCCAAGTTTTGACGAATTTCCGCCATAAATATGAATGGAAATAGCCGGTGTCGTCCCGGGGTTGTGCATACAATGGATATTCGACGCATTCACCGGCATATGCGCCACCGATCCTGCGACATGATGTGTGCTGCTAACTGCATCTGCCTCACAACAATCCGGGGAGGCATCAGCGGCCCGGTATATCGTTTCCTGAATCTCTCCCTCCAGGACACCAAAGGTGCACCAAGTCTGATGATCGTGGATAGGGGAGTGAATACCGGCGGGCCAGATAACGGCCAAAACCGAGAAATCATCATGCGGGCACAAAAAGATTTCGTGCTTTTCATAATCATCGCCACTTAGCGAGCGTTGTTTAGCGGTTAGAAGATCAGGACAGGACAGAAGTGATGGCAGTTGCTCCGCAATCTTGCCAGGGACCTCCTCCAACGGCAGGGATGCAAGTATGTCGGCAACCGTTTTGCAAAACGCAGGAATTAGAGCAGCGGGGTCATTTGCCGCCGATTTCCTGAGTTCGCTGATGTCGATTACCTCATGCATTGAATACTCCTGCGAAATAACATTACCGAAACATCCCTAAATTTCGGTAAAACTCATTTTAAGCAGGATATTTTTTTTATCAACATCCAATCAGAGAAATTTAATTCCTGGTACTGGATATAATTCAAAATTGTATTCTAGCCCCGAAATTTGGAAAATTCCCGGACAAAACGCTCTATTTCAAAGACATGCGGATCATCCGCCCCCTGCATCCGCAGCGCTTCCGCGAGGCGCAGAACATACTCATCATTAGGGCCGCTGGGTCCGGTCGAGGCGACAACCTGAGCGGCGATTCGTTCGGCTGTCTCGGGTCCGAGGTAATTAGGATTCTCTGGCGTGCCGATATAGACGAGACCTTCAGCGGAGACCGGTGCCCCAGAATGAAAGTTAAGGGTTACCGTCTCCAGACTGTAGCCACCCTTTTCACGGTAATCGAGGGCCGCCATGATCGGTTGCACGTCTGGGGCGGCGATCCGATAGGCCATACCCCAGCATGAACCGTCTTCTGCGGCCTCCAGGGTAACAACGCGTCCGGGTGCACCCGGAACACCTCGATGATCGGTCGAGCCCTGCCAGAAACGCCTTACCCATCCCAAAATCGTCGCTGGACGTTTTTCTGCAAAATCAAAATCGGGTCGCCACACCAGCGAGCCATAGCCGAATACCCAGATATCCTTTTCCATACAATGTTTCTATCGCATTCATCTGAAAACGGAAATCGTCACCCCAAGACGAGTTCTTGATCGCGTGTTAGGCTTTTCCGAAACGCTAGGGAGAGCCGATGACTGACAAGCCAAAAATCGCCCATCTTTCGGGGTCAAATGCGACGATCAGCAATAGTCCGCCCCTGGTCACCAGTAACAAGGCGCGGCAAAAATATGGTTTGCCTTTACGGAATAATTTTGATGGCAGCCCGCAAAGGTACGATGTTCTTCGACCACAAAGACTGGCAGCACCCGCCAAAGTCTATGTTGAGCAATTTAGCGCCCATCCCCTGGAATCAGATGCCGCCGAACTTTACGGCCCACCTGACGGGTATCTGGATCGCGATGGCAAATTTCATAAATCCCGACAAAGTGAAGGCGACCGACCAGTCTACGAGGTTGAGCTTGCACCCGAAGACGGGCTCTACCCGCTACCCTATATGGCGCGACAGGCCGATGGCACTGCATGGGAAGATGACTGCGCCTTTCCCGGGGCGCCCGCGGAAAAAAGCCGCCAGCCCTATTATCCCGATGGATCGCAAATATTTGAAGAAATTGACCGATTTGGCATCTCTGAAAACGGCATGGGCAATCTCGTCTCGGCACGCGCCAACATGGAATTTTTCAGGGTTCTGCCCTCAAGCGGCTACACTAAAGGCCAGCCTGCCGATCAACGGACCGATCAGGGCAATGGCGATATTTCGCCCGAGACGCTTGGGCAGGATTATTTCGTTTACCGACCACGTCATCTATCGGTTTCGCCGCCCCGCCCGGCGCTCGCACGAATTGCCAACGAAGTTCAACGTATTCTCGATACAGGTGACTATCTCGGAGCAATATGGACGCAAGGCAGCCCACGCATTGAGGAAACGCTTTATTGGCTCAATATATTACTCGACACTACCCTGCCGGTTTGCGGCAATGCCGCTCAGCGGCCCCATGGTGAGATCAGTAATGACGGACCCAAGAACCTGGTGGATTCCGTCGAGTTTATTACATCTCGGGTTTGGCAGGGCGATGACGGCCGCAACAAAGTCGGCACTGTGGTCATCCAGGAACAGCAGATATTCTCATCCCGCGAGGTACAGAAAGGCGATGCCCGCCCCGGTGGTTATATTACGACGGGAGGGCATGGCGGCCTGTTGGGGGCCGTCCGGCACGCGGCACCTCCAGTCCTCACCTATTTACCCGGCGCGAAACACACATGGCAGTCTGAGGTCAATCGGACACGGATTCCAAATTCAGTCGACGGTATTACACAGTCAGGTAACACGCTCGCTTTGACAGAAATTCAGGTAAAGAATCCGGACGGGACCCTTATTGACTCTGCCGTACCACATGTCTCCATCGTCAAAGACGGAAATTATTCGGCGGATTCGTTTGATAGCGGTCCTGAGCGCGAAGTCGATACGCTTGCCCAAATTGAAGACAATCTGAAAAACAATCCATTGTCCGGCTTCGTCATTGAAGGACAATCGCCTTACGGCTCAATGACCAACAAACCACGGGAACGGTTGCTAGCGAGAGCCATTCGCTGCGGCATGCCTGTTGTGCGGGTTGGCCGAGGGAACAATGAAGGGTTTTCTTCCGGTGGAGGTGGTTTTATCGGTGGCAGCAATTTGACGGCCACCAAAGCCCGCCTCCTGCTGATTGCCTGTTTGCTGCGATTTGGCGCATTACCGCCTGCCGCCGATCCAGACAATCCAACAGACGATGAGGCTGCAGCAATCGACGCTAAAGTCGCTGACTATCAGAAAATTTTCGACACTCACTGAGGAAATAAAATGGCCAGCAGCGAAAAACGCGAATATCGCGATCACTATTTTCCCGGCACCGAAGACCTTGCCGAAGATGAAGTAAGAGTGGTTGCCCTCGGCACCGGCATGCCTTTAGTCCGCCGTAGCCAGGCCTCTGCCTCCTTTCTGGTCCAGCTCGGTAATGGCGATAACTTCATATTCGACATGGGATCGCACGCCGCCGCAAACCTCGCCTGTCTTGAAATCCCTTTCAATCAACTGACCAAAGTATTTCTCGGCCATTTGCATATCGATCACGTGGGCGACATTGGCGAACTATGGATATGTGGCTGGCTGGGCGCCCGCACCAAACCGCTAGAGATTTGGGGGCCGTCTGGCGATACGCCGGAATATGGTACTGCCGCCTTTGTCGAAAATCTAAAGAAGACATTGGCATGGGACTATCGAACCCGCACCGGCAGTGTGCCCGAGAGCGGTGGCGAGATGATTGCCCATGAGTTCGATTTCACCAAGCCGTCGGTCGTCTACGAAGAAAATGGCGTAAAAATTACGTCTTTTCCGGCGATCCATATTTCAGATGGTGCTGTCAGCTTCCGACTCGAATGGAATGGTCGCACGATCGTCTATTCGTCAGATACCAATCCCAATAGGTGGTTTCTCGACTACGCTCGCGATGCCGACCTCGTCATCCATGAATCCTTTATGACCGCCAATACACTGGTACGACGGCGTGGCTTCAAACCGGAAGTCGCTGAGATGGTAGCCACCAAGTATCACACTTCACCAGCGCAAGCCGGAAAGGTCTTTAGTATTGTTAAACCGCGCCTCGCTGTCGCCTATCACTTCTTCAACGACCTCGACACGAAATATGAAGTGCTGGAGGAAATTCGGACGACTTATGACGGGCCACTCACACTCGCGGAAGACCTGGTCGTTTGGAATGTTACACCAGATGAAATAATCGTCCGCCAAGCAGCCGTCGCTGACAATGTCTGGCCTGCGCAAACCAAAGAAGATGCGGCAATATTCCCCAGCCTGAAACGGGGCCCTCAGGTCGTCCCTTCACAGCCAATACAGGATGGATTGCTTGAATTCGACAAGGAGATGAACGTGACAAACTATGATGGGGAGATGGGTTAGGCCCGGCGGTCACGCCCGGGGCGGCCACACATCGTTTTCATCGAATATGATTATCGCTGCGCCGGCAGCATCTATCGGGCTGATCAGCGAAGCGTGGTCACTAAGCGGCGAGGTTGAGACACCTGCCTCTGACAGGAATTGCTGTGTCTTCTTGAGTTCACCAGATTGCAAACAGACTGCCGCCATAAAAGGCGTCGTCGGTGCCTCAATGCCGGGTAAATACCTGGCGAGCGCTGCACGCGACGCGAATCCCAACCGTCCACGATCAAGCGACAAAGACTGATAGTCCCCATCCCCATCGATTCCCTTGCCCGTGAATCGACTGAAACGACTGGACACCTCATCAACATCGTCAACGCACAGCACGATTCCTCCGAGCGCGATAATTCCGTTATCGCGAGCGATAATATGATCCTGCCACACCAGGTCAGGTGTTTCCTGGCGCAGCATTTGAACGCGTCCCTCCGGCATCATTTCAGGCGGCACGCGAAGCACCGTAAAGGCAACTTCCGCCTCGCTGCCATCACCCAGGGTCAACGGCCGCCGCAAATGCACTGGGTCCAGGGGCGTAAACCCGCCGCTCTGCAATTGTTGATAGGCACCCTCGCTGTCATCAATGGTGAAGGCCACCAGATGCAGTCCTTGGTAGCGATCAAGCGCGGCATTGAGCTGGCGCGACAACGGCGTATCCGTCCCCGGAACCGCAGCGAGAAACTCGAGATAACCGCGCTGCAGCATAGCACAGCGATTACCGGTACCAGCCGGAATCGGCGGACCACCGTTAGGGTCTGCGTTATGCTGGGCCACGAACGGCGTCAGGAAAAAGCCGAGCTTCTCCATGGTTGCCGCCAACGCCTCCATATCGGGCACAAACCATCCGACATGATCGAGGAAAACCGCGTTTCCACTTGGCGTTTGTGGTGCATCGGCGGGGGCCTGGAAAGCCGTGTCGGCTCTTAAATCACTCACTGAATTCCCTCGTCATAGGCCTCAGAAAACATGGTAATGCCCTAAAAATGTCCCTAGAATAGGATTGATATAGCGGTTCAAATCAACGAAAACAAAGGGATTGATCATCCCTGCCTATACCGGAAACAGAATATCTAACTCGAAGGGTTAGCATGAAAACATCGAATTGCCGATTTACTGTGCTTGCCGCCGGGGCACTCAGCTTCCTGGCGATGACCACCCCTGTTGTCACTCAAGCCGCCGAAGAAGGCATCTATATTGAAGGCCGCGCTGGCGTTTCCCTACCGCGGGATTCAGAACTCAAGACCTCGACAACCAATCAGGATGTTGATCTGGATCGGGGATATGTTGGAAACATTGCTGTAGGACATGGATATGGCAATGGCTTCCGCACTGAATTTGAACTCGGCTATCGTGAAAATGATGTCGATTCTATTTCCGGCGGCGGTGGAACAACCGGCGATGTTTCCGCCTGGAGTTTTATGGGCAATGCCCTCTAAGACTTTAACCTCAAAGGTCCCCTGCAACCTTATGTTGGTGGCGGCCTTGGCGTTGCCCGACTCGATGCTTCCGGTGCCACGCAAGCGACAGGCGTCACTATTAATGACACCGACACGGCCTTTGCCTGGCAGGCGATGGTCGGTGTTGCCTATGCCCTCAATGAGAACATGAAACTGACACTCGGCTATCGGTATTTTGCCGTTCCAGATGCGAGTTTCAGCAGCAGTGCAGGAACTTCTTTTGACTCAGATTACGCGAGCCATGATGTTCTATTTGGTTTCCGCTACAGCTTTGGTGCTCCCAAGAAAGCTGCCGAACCTATGCCGACACCAGTCGTTGAGGCAGCGCCAGTCTATGAACCGCCACCACCACCGCCAGCAGAAATACAAATCCCTCGTAATTTCCTGGTTTTCTTTGACTTTAACCAATCGACAATTACCCAGGTCGCGCAAAACATCATCAATAGTGCTGCCGACGCCGCCCAGTCCCTGGCACAGGTCAAACTCCGCCTGACCGGACACGCTGACCGGGCAGGACCGACCCGCTACAACCAACGCCTGTCAATCCGACGGGCCAATGCCGTTAAGGCCGCTCTCGTTCGCCTGGGTGTTCCCGCGAATGACATTGCAATTATCGGCAAGGGTGAAAGCGAACCCCTGGTTCAGACAGCCGATGGCATCCGCGAGCCACAAAACCGTCGGGTGCAAATCGTTCTGGAATAGCGCTGAATCTGCAGGTTTTTAAAACGAGAAAAGGGGTCCTGACGGGCCCCTTTTTGCATATGGAGAGTAGTGGTTTCTATTCTTTGCGATTATGAGTCAAAACAGTACAGCCGGTGGGTACATCCTGACGCCAGTTTGTCTCAAAGGCGACTGCCCGCAGCGTTGATGCTGCCTCGAGACGGGATGCCTGTAATAGAGCTGAAAACGCCTGTTGGCTTTTTGTGCAAAAGGCGCCCCGGTCTCCGATACTGCGCATCGAAGCATCGTTTGCGAGCAGTGTTACAAAGCGATTGATTTCGCTTCTGTAACCCTTTCCGTGAAGTTTGCGAAACCAGCTTCGCAACGATCCGGCATGGTTTGCCAAATGCGGCGTATAGAGGCGAACAAACCGATTATAGTCACTTTTTGAGGAACAACTCAGCGCTGCGACCATCAACTTGGCTTGAAGGGCGCGAACAGCGAGAGAATTTTGCTCAGCAGGAACCGGGCAGGTCAACGCGTAGGCAGGCCCGGACAGCACAGCTGTTAGCGCCAATCCTGCCGCCATTACCCGAATCTTACGGGAGACCGTCGTCGTGCAAATTCCGTTAACCAAAGGGAAACCCCCATTTCCAATCGCTAAAACATGTCATAAATGTGGCGCGACTGTCGAGTAAAAATCCCGTCATCACAGAATTCTAACGCATGGTATGTTACAAAGGAGTTAACCCGTCAAACGACCGGAAAGCCTTGATATCAAACCTTTTTCGCAGCGATACATTCGACTTCCAGCAGGTAATCCGGGCTCGCCAGACCCGACACCAGCAGGAAGGTCGAGGCTGGTTTGATATCGCCCCACACGCGAGACCGTACGGCCTGATAGCCGTCGCGATCTTCTCGGTTGATCAAAAATGATTTCATAAACACAACATCCTCAAATCCGTAACCGGACTCGGCAAGAACCTTTTGCATATTGCTAAAGACCAGCTCCGCCTGGGCTTCAATACCCTGCGGGATGGGACCGCTCTTGGGTGTAGCGGTTTGTCCGGCGACGAACAGATATTTACAACCGGCGTCAGCTTCAATCGAATGATGATAGTTTTGCGGAAATGATAAAGAATCGGGATTTGTGCGTTTGTGTGCCATGTCAACGTCTCCTGCTGAATTCCCTCAGGCGGCTGCCTGATTGATAATATCTCATGATACCAGCCAGAGCGCCTCCGTCACGGGGGTTTAGTAATTTTCATAGAAAAAGGCCGCCGCCCTTACGGACGACGGCCTGGCTGAATGCCCCGGTGCCTACTCTAGAAAACTACTCTGGCAGTCAGCTGTCCCATACCTCGTCCCAGGTTCCCTGCGTTGCCGCCTTGGAATACTCGGTCGCGCGGTTTTCAAAGAAATTCGCGTGCTCGACCCCGTTGAGGATTTCATCCAGCCAGGGCAGAGGGTTCTTTTCGATCCGATAAATCGGTTGCAGACCGA
Source organism: uncultured Alphaproteobacteria bacterium (assembly GCA_938048165.1). GTDB lineage: Bacteria > Pseudomonadota > Alphaproteobacteria > MPNO01 > UBA2964 > UBA2964. The sequence continues at coordinate 11,421 of CALIBP010000228.1, forward strand.
GCTGCGACAGACGCCGGTCAGCAATAAAACGGATATATTCTTTTACCTCAGCAGCCGTCAGCCCTTCGGCGGGGCCGAGTTCGAAGGCGAGGTTAATGAACGCATCTTCATGTTCAACCACTGTTGAACAGGCAACGTAAATCTCGCGCTGCAACTCCGCGGTCCAGATTTCAGGATTTTCCGAAACAAACGTCCGGAACAGCTTGATCATCGATTCACAATGCAGGCTTTCATCCCGCACCGACCAGGACACGATCTGCCCCATCCCCTTCATCTTGTTATGACGTGGGAAGTTCAACAGGATCGCAAACGACGCAAAGAGTTGCAGACCTTCGGTAAAGCCGGCAAACACAGCCAATGTCTTGGCGATGTCTGTTTTACTCTCGCAGTTAAAGCCCTGCATATAGTCGTACTTGTCCTTCATCTCCTTATAGTGAAGGAAGGCTTCGTACTCGGTTTCGGGCATGCCGATCGTATCGAGAAGATAGGAATAGGCGGCGATATGAACGGTTTCGATGTTGGAAAACGCCGCCAGCATCATCTGCACTTCGGTCGGTTTAAAGACCTGGGTGTAATGCTTCATATAGCAGTTATTGACCTCAATATCGGCCTGCGTAAAGAAGCGGAAAATCTGCGTCAGCGTATGGCGTTCTTCAGGCCGCAACTTGTTGTGCCAGTCCTTAACGTCATCCGCCAGCGGGACTTCTTCGGGAATCCAGTGAACCCGCTGCTGCGTCAACCAAGCGTCATAACACCATGGATAGCGGAACGGCTTGTAGACGATTTTTTCTTCCAACAACGACATCTTCTTATTCCCTTACCAACTTCTTATTATTGAACACCGGTACGTCGATGTGCCGGAATTCCTTATTTAACCTTACTGACAGGCGAGGCATTCCTCGTAGTCATTATCATTTTCAGATCCACCCTCTTTAGGCGCCGCGCCAGCAACCATTGGAATCTCGATTGCATCCGGTGACGGGACAGGCATAAGTCCATCTTCCGCCATCTGCACTACTTCTTCCTTCTGGGAAACTGATTCAGCACGCTGGATCGATTTTGACCGGCAGTAATACAGGCTTTTCACGCCCTTCTTCCAGGCCTGCCAATGGATTTGATGCAGGACTGTCTTTTCGACGTCAGCCGGCAGGAACACATTGACCGACTGAGACTGGCAGATATGTTCGGCGCGGTCACCAGCAAGATCGATGATCCAGCGCTGGTCAAGCTCAAACGCCGTCTTGAAAACATCTTTTTCATCATCCGTCATGAAATCGAGATGCTGGACCGAGCCTTCATGGGTGGTGATCGATGACCAGATTTCTTCAGTGTCCTTGCCTTTCTCCGCCAGGACTTTCTTCAGGTACTTGTTCTTGACGCTGAACGATCCAGACAAGGTCTTGTGCGTGAATGAGTTTGCCGCAATCGGCTCAATACCTGGCGAAGACCCGCCGCAAATGATCGAGATCGACGCCGTTGGCGCAATGGCCATCTTGCTGGAAAACCGTTCCATGATGCCGTAATCAGCAGCGTCCGGGCACGCGCCACGCTCATGAGCAAGTTCAACCGAGGCGACATCGGCCTGTTCGCGGATGTGCTTGAACATTTTTTTGTTCCACACCTTGGCCATGACCGATTCAAACGGAATATTCTGCGACTGGAAGAACGAATGCATGCCCATCACACCAAGGCCAACGGAGCGTTCGCGCATCGCCGAATAGCGGGCCCGTTCCATCTCATCCGGCGCGTTATCGATAAAGTCCTGCAAGACATTGTCGAGGAAACGCATGACATCAGGAATGAACTGCTCCTCTTCATTCCAGTCGAACCAGGTCTCAAGATTAAGCGAGCAAAGACAACATACTGCTGTACGTTCCTTGCCATCCTTATCCAGACCGGTCGGCAGTGTAATCTCACTGCACAGGTTGGACATTTTGACTTCCAGATTACCCAGCTTGTGATGCTCGGGGATCGCCTTGTTCACATGATCGATATAGATGAAATAGGGCTCGCCGGTTTCAACGCGGGCGGTCAGCAGGCGTATCCAAAGCGAGCGGGCGGAAACTGTCCGCACGACATGACGGTCTTTTGGACTGCGTAGCGGCATCTCGCCATCTTCTTCGACCAGACGCATGAATTCATCGGTCAGCAGAATACCATGATGGAGGTTAAGTGCCTTGCGGTTGGGATCGCCACCGGTCGGACGGCGCAGCTCAATAAATTCTTCAATTTCGGGATGATCGATCGGCAGATAGATCGCCGCTGAACCACGCCGAAGCGAGCCCTGGCTAATCGCCAGCGTCAGCGAATCCATCACCCGGATAAACGGAATAATGCCGGAAGTCTTGCCGTTGGCGCCGACTTTTTCACCAATGGAGCGCAGATTGCCCCAATAGCTGCCAATGCCGCCGCCTTTTGCCGCCAGCCAGACGTTCTCGTTCCACAAATTCAGGATACCATCGAGACTATCGGTCGCCTCATTGAGGAAACAGGAAATCGGCAGGCCGCGCTTGGTGCCACCATTTGACAGAACTGGGGTAGACGGCATGAACCAAAGCTTACTGATGTAATCATAGAGGCGCTGGGCATGCTCGGAATCATCCGCATAATGCGCTGCGACGCGCGCGAACAAATCCTGGTAGCGCTCATCGGGCATCAAATACCGGTCAGACAGCGTCTCTTTACCAAATTCTGTCAGCAATTCATCACGAGTATGATCAATGATGACGCGAATGCCGCGTTCGGTTTGAAAAATTTCCGGTGAAATATCTACGTTTACGCTATCTGGCACCCCAAGACCTCCCTATACACTACCCTACGAAATAACCCTGTCGATCCCTTCGCGGAACCTTCCAGGGCAACCCAAACCCCGAAATTCGCGTTTTGTTAGAAGTATTTAGAGGAGTCGAAAATCCTGCGTCTGCTTGGCCATTCCAGGCCGGTTTTAGAGCAGACGTAGCGCTTGAATCCTCTTCCCCCAACTTGACGGAACGGGACGAAGTTTGCCCGAAGGAGTGTGATTACGTCAACAAGAATTAGTGTTTTTAAGGTCCCGACCTACCATATTTTGTGCATAATTAGGTGGATGCATCGGGGGGAAAGCATTTATAGCCTGTGGAAAACTGCCCTTTTCCCTGTGGAAAAGCTGTGGAAAAAAAATTCACAGGAGGCGAATATTTTTTATCAAACCAGTCCGCATTTAAAAAAATGGGCCAGCAAATTGCCGGCCCATTACTGATTTCGAGAACACCTTTACGTAGCGATGGCGTCCTTAAGCCTCGGGAACACGTTGAAGGCATTTTCCGAGAAAATCTGCGCTTTTTCGGCGTCTGAAATGTCCGCTGCATCGATATAACGCTTGGTATCATCGAAGTTATATCCAGTTTCGGGATCAACACCGCGCACCGCACCAACCATCTCAGAAGCGAACAAAATATTCTTCGTGGGAATCACCTTGAGCAGACAATCAATGCCGGCCTGGTGATATACACATGTATCAAAGAACACATTGTTCAACAGAAGCTCGTCCAGAAGCGGACGCCCCATATCTTGTGCCAGACCACGGAAACGACCCCAGTGATAGGGAACGGCGCCGCCGCCATGCGGAATGATGAACTTCAATGTCGGGAAATCCTTGAACAGGTCCGACATCAGTAGCTGCATGAACACTGTCGTATCACCACAGAGATAATGCGATCCCGTATGATGGAAGTTCGGATTGCAGGAACCGCTGACGTGAAGCATGGCGGGCACATCAAGCTCTACCATCGCCTCATAGACCGGATACCACCATTTGTCGGTGATCGGTGGGTCAGTCCACATTGCGCCGGATGGGTCGGGGTTCAGGTTCAAACCGATAAAGCCCATCTCGTTGACGCAGCGTTTCAGCTCGGGAACGCTTTTCGCAGGTTCTACGCCCGGATATTGCGGCAACTGACAGACGGGAACAAACTTGTCGGGATACATATCGCAAGCCCGCTTGACCATATTGTTGCAGATCGTCGCCCAGTATTCGCTGGTCTTGTGGGTCCCAAGATGATGCCCCATCCCGACAGCGCGCGGTGAAAAGATCGTCAGATCCGATCCGCGTTCGGCCTGCAGCTTGAGCTGCGCGGCTTCCAGCCGTTCGGCCATTTCCTCATCAGTGCAATGAAAATTTGCCTCTGACGGCACGAAGTTAGGATCATTGGCGACCCCTTCGAGCTGTTCCTTCCGGTAATCCGTCAGCTGAGGTGGCTCGGTCGTATAATGGCCGTGGCAATCGATAATCATTTTGTTCTCCCTTTAAATTCGGTCCAGCCCGCTCCCCCTCCTGACCACCCAATGACAGTACCCTGTGGGTGGTCAGGAGGGGGAGCGGGTGGCGAGGTTAGCTAATTAGTAAGAAGGCGCGGGCTCTGTCGGCTTGTCACCACCGCTGCCCCGTCCGCTGAGTTCCAGCCCTTTATCCAGACCAGGCGTTGAGCGTACCGGTGCCGCCATCAGGAAGGTGTAGCCCTCATCCAGGATACGCTGGACATTGCCCGCATTGACATGCGGATGGCCCACTGCGACTCCGTTTTCTTTACAATTCGCGACGATTTCCGCCATCGCTTCCAGAACAACCGGATGCTCGTACTGGCGTGGATAGCCAAGTTCCTGGCTCAGATCGCCTTCACCAATCAGAACAGCACCGACGCCGGGAACATTTTTCAGGATATCCGGCAAGGCCGCCATGCCTTTGGTGTCCTCAATCATCAGGACCACAAGGATTTCGCCTTCGGGCACCAGCGGCCAGACATCAGCTTTCTTGTAATATTCCTGCTGGCCAAGACCCCAATATCTGGTGGCCGAGGTCGGGCCATCGCCGCGAATACCGGCGGGCTCATAGAGGGGCGCATCGCTCATGCGCGGATAGCGGCACGCCGCCACCGCATTATAAGCCTCCTCGACCGAGCTGATATGCGGCCAAACAACGCCATAAACGCCAAGATCAAGCGCCTGCTTAGCCTGCCACTGGGCCATTTCGTTACCATTGGGTGGGACGCGAACCATCGGGGTGACAGCCGGGGCCAACGAGCCGGATTTAGCAATCTGTCCGCGGTTCAACATATATTGCAGACAGTCACGCAATACCGGGCCATCCCACGGATTATGTTCCATCTCAAACACAATGCCGTCATAGCCGGTGTTGGTGCTGTAGGCGATTGCTGACGGAACGTCAGGCGTTGAGAACGCGGTAAAGGTCGGTTGTCCGGCGGCAAGCGCACCGATCACACCATTGAGTCTTGTCGAGTCTGCCATCTGTCTTCCCTGAAGGTCTGTAAATATTGACCGCAGTGTACTGATGTTCTGAGCCGCAGACAAATCCACAGGAGCCTTGCACCGCAAATTATTTCCGGTAAACCTCAGTCAAACCTTTCACGAGGAAGCTATGGCAGAAATCGTACTCGGTATTGGCACATCTCATGGCCCCATGCTCTCAACGCCCTGGGAGAAATGGGCCGGACGGGTTGCGGCCGACAAGCAGCTTGAAGCCCATGATTTTCGCGGCTCGACCTACAGCTTTGATGAGCTGGTCGCGCTTCGGCAGGATGAAAATCTGGCCGCGCAGATAACACCGGAGAAATGGCAGGAACGTGCCGCCGCCTGCCGGACGGCGCTCGACACCCTCGCCGCCAAATATGCCGAGGTCGCGCCCGACGTTGCGGTAATCGTTGGCAATGACCAGCGCGAATTATTTTTGGAAGATAACTTCCCGGCCTTTTCGGTTTTCTGGGGAGACAGTATTCAGAACAACCCGCGCACCGAAGAACAGATCGCCGCCCTGCCCCCAGGCATTGCTGTCGCCGAGCGCGGCCATGTCCCGCCGGAAGACACAACCTGCCCCGGCCATCCCGAGCTGGGGAAACATATTATCGAATCCCTGATGGATCAGGATTTCGATATTGCTGCCTCAGCGAAACTTCCCAAAGGATCGGGCTATGTAAACGGTGTCCCGCACGCTTTTGGCTTTATTTATCGGCAAATTATGAAGGACGACGTCACCCCTAACGTCCCTATCCTGGTGAATACTTTCTATCCGCCCAACCAGCCACGGGCTGAACGTTGCTATGCTCTCGGCAAGGCTCTTAAGAAAGCTATCGAAAGCTGGGAGTCGGATGCCCGAGTTGCGGTCTTTGCCTCTGGCGGGCTGAGCCACTTTGTCATTAATGAAGAGCTCGACCGCAAAGTGATTGATGCCTTTATCAATCACGACCATGAATCGCTGATTGGTATTCCGGAGACCCTGTATCAATCCGGCACATCTGAAATCAAGAACTGGATACCGGTCGCCGCCATCATGGATGAATGCGACAAACAAATGACCCTCGTGGATTATGTGCCGTGCTATCGTTCAGAAGCCGGCACCGGCAACGCCATGGGTTTCCTGTACTGGGAATAGTTCCCCCAACCTATCTTGAAAGCATAAAAAGAAATGATCGATCTCTACTCCTGGAAATCCGCCAATGGCCGGCGCCCGATTATCATACTGGAAGAAACTGGCACGCCTTATAATCTGATTCCGATTGATCCACATGGTGGCAAGAATAAAGAGCCCGACTATTTAAAGATCAGCCCTGGTGGCAAGGTCCCCTGCATGGTTGATCCGGATGGTCCCGGTGGCCTACCCATTCACATCATGGAATCGGCTGCCATCCTGGAATATCTCGCAGAGAAAACCGGCCAGTTCATGGGATCGGATGAAGCCAGTAAATGGGCCGTTAAACAGTGGCTGTATTATCTCGCCACCAATGTCTCGGTCAGCTTCTCCAACCTCAATCATGCACATGATCTGGAGGGTCAGTGTCGCGAGCTTCTGGACTCGGTGAACAATCATCTCGCGGAGAATGAATATTTTGCCGGCGACTATTCTATCGCCGACATGATGGTGATTGGCCGGTTTGGGGCCTTCGGTTTCGACTTTATCAATCTCAAGGACTATCCCAATCTCGTCCGGTGGGTAGATATGATGATGGCGCGCCCGGCTGTTAAGAGATCAATGGAAATCCCAATCGGCTAGTTTTTGTCCTCGCTCTCAATATTTACCCTTACGTTCAATGGGGGAATCATCGTAGTCTTTTTCCATCGGTCCAATGGTTTAAGGGCTGACGAAGGCTAAAAAACAAATTTGAGAGGGAGGACTATGACAAAATCTACAGACAAAAGCGCGTCGAAGACTGTCACGCGCCGTACCATTATCAAGGGAAGTACCGGGCTCGGCGTTATGCTGGCAACGGGTGTTGCACCTGCCATCGTCAGTGAAGTTGGCGCCTCAAAAATGCGCAAAGTTCAATTCATGCTTCCCTGGTTGTTTGTCGGTGGCCACACCTTCGAGTTCGCCGCTGCTGCCGTCTATTGGAAAAAGCGCGGTCTCGATGTCTCTATCCAGCGGGGCTACGGTTCAGGCGCCGCGATCAAAGCCGTTGCCTCAAAAACCGTCAATTTTGCCGAAGCAAGCTACGGCGTTGCGGTAAACGCGGCCTCCAAAGGCCTCGATGTTATGGCTATTGGCGCCAAGCTTCAGAAAAGCCCGATTGCCATTTCCTGCCGTAAGGACTCCGGTGTTAAGACGCCGAAAGATCTTGAAGGCAAAACCCTCGTTGGCGCCGCCGCCTCCGGTGACACGCTGATGATGCCAGGTTTTGCGCGCGCGGCTGGTATCGACATTAACAAGATAAAACGGAATCTGGTTCATCCGAGTAAGTTGATCAGCTCGGTTCTCAATAAGCAGGCCGATTGCACGGGCACCTATTACGTTAGTAACGCGGCGTCACTCGCCAGCAAGACACCGGCGGTTCACTTCATGTATGCCGATTATGGTCTGCAAACGCTGGACCTTGGGCTGATTTCACGCTCCGACATGGTCAAAAACGAGCCTGATCTGGTTCAGGCGATGGTCGATGGTGCCATGGAAGGGCTGAAGCTGCAGATGCTCGACCCCGAGAAATCACTCGATTACATGATCGCCGCGCGGCCAGAACTCAAGACCAAGCCTCGCGAACTACTGCTGATCCATTCGGGCAACACAAACTTCCTGTCTATCGGACCCGCCGTTGAAAAGAACGGTCTTGGCTGGATGGATGAAGCCGACCAGACCCGGACCCGCGACGTCGTCATCAAATACATGAACGGCAAGAATGTCCCGGCGATCAGCAAGCTGTTTACCAACAAGTTTGCCGGCAACATCAAATTGACCGCTGCTGAATGGGCGAAGGCAAAAGCCCTTTCGGCAAAGTTCGATCCCGCCAAGGCATGATTTATAGCCCCTAACGCGGACGCCCGTTTCCCTTGAATGGGGAGACGGGCCGTTCGGGTATTTTGTTTCGATTGGTAAATTCCTGATATGACTGAAGCCCACGTCCGGGTCGAAAACCTTCGCAAGACCTATCAAACGCGCACCGACGAGATTGAAGCCATCCGCGAAGTCCAGATGGATGTCGCAGAGGGCGAGTTTATTTCCATTCTCGGCCCCAGCGGTTGCGGCAAAAGCACCTTACTCATGATTGTCGGCGGGTTGTTACCGCTGACATCCGGCACAGTCGCCGTTGCTGGCGAGAATGTCTCGAAACCACGGCGCGATACCGGTGTGGTCTTTCAGGCACCCGTTCTCATGCCGTGGCGGACAATCTTGAAGAATGTCATGTTCCCGATTGAGAGCCTGGGGTTGCGTGAGGAAGAATACATCGACCGCGCGCATGAACTTCTCGAGATGACCGGGCTTTCCGGATTTGCCGATAACGTCCCGAGCGAGCTTTCGGGCGGCATGCAGCAACGCGTCGCAATTTGTCGAGCACTCATCCATAACCCTAATCTTCTACTGATGGATGAGCCCTTCAGCGCCCTGGATGCGATGACGCGCGATCTGATGAACCAGGAATTGCTGCGGATCTGGGAGGAGTACAAAAAAACTGTCCTGTTTGTGACCCACAGTATCCGCGAAGCCGTCTTTCTCTCAGACCGGGTCTTTGTCATGTCACCGCGTCCTGCCGTCATAAGCGAAATTGTCACGATCGATTTGCCGAGACCGCGCGAACTGGCCATCGAGGAGACACCTGAATTCAACGAATATGTCGCGCATCTGCGTGGCCTCATAGAACATTAGACGCGGAAAGAGACGAGCAATGGCCAACAGTAACGGCGGAAAAAACCTGTTCTCCCTTATCAGCCAGATAGGCGGCCCATCGGTCATCTTTTTTGTGATGCTGGTGCTGTGGCAGGTTATTGTCATCCTCCTGAAAGTACCGCAGGCGATCCTGCCAACCCCCCTCGTCATCATCGAGACAATGGCCAAGCACTGGGAATTACTCATGATCCATTCCTGGCCAACCCTCAGCGAATGTTTAATGGGATTTGGTCTTGCGGTTGTTGTCGGTATGGGGCTTGGCATATCGCTTGCCTTCTTCCCAAAGTTTCATAACAGCGTCTATCCGCTGATTGTTGCCTTCCAGGTCGTCCCCAAAGTCGCGCTCGCCCCGCTCTTTATCGTGTGGTTTGGGCTCGGCACGTTATCACGCGTGCTGCTTGCCTTCGTGATCGCGTTTTTCCCGATGGTGGTAAACACCTATGCTGGCATTCTCAGCACCGACCCGCTGATGGTTCGTATGGCCCATTCTTTTAATGCCAACAGATGGACCGTGTTTTGCAAGATCGAGTTCCCCAATGCCCTGCCCTATATCTTTAGCGGGCTTAAGATCGGCATCACCTTTGCCGTGATCGGGATCATCGTCGCCGAATTCGTCACCGCGCAAAAAGGTCTCGGCTATTTGATCGTATTTGCGGAAGGCAATATCGACACGCCGCTGCTGATGGCCGCGATCACCGTGCTCAGCGTCATTGGCGTTGTCCTCTATGCCGCCATTGTCGCGTTAGAAAAGATGGTCGTAACCTGGGATGTCGGCCAGGATTTACACTAAAACGGACAGCCCTCAGCGCTAGTCAGGAAAGCCGTACAGCCGCGCCGGATTATCGACCAGGATACGGTTACGCACCACCTCGTCGGGCGCATGTAACGCCAAGAGATTCATCAAATCACCGTCATTGGGCATCAGCCCGTCGATATTGGGATGCGGCCAGTCTGTGCCCCACAGCACCCGATCAGGGGCGGCGGCGATACAGGCCTGGGCAAACGGCACAGCATCTTCAAACGGCGCGCCGCCTGAAGAAATGCGCTCGGCACCACAAATCTTGACCCAGAAATCATCCTTGTCGCGCAGCAGCCCCAGCAAGAGCTGGAAGGCTTCCTGATCAACACCATCCTTGGTCTTTACCCGACCCATATGGTCGATCACCACAGGCAACGGCAAATCAGCCAAGGTCTCCGCATTTTCAACAATATCCGGTGCTTCCATATAGATCACGACATGCCAGCCCAGCGGCGCGACTCTCTCGGTAATACGGCGCACCATGGTGAAGTCCGGGGCATTTCCGATATGACGTGCAAAGGAAAAACGAATACCGCGCATCCCACCTTCATCGAGCCGTTTAAAATCATCATCGGTAAAGCTGTCATCAACGATGGCGACACCTTTGTAGCGGCCCTCTGATCGCGCAATCGCATCCAGCGCCGCCGTATTATCGGTGCCATGGCACGTCGCCTGGACAATCACGGCGCGCTCGATACCTAGGGTCTTTTGCAAGACCTGCATTGCTTCAAAGGGCGAATCCGGTGGCGTATAGGACCGTCCTTCGGCAAAGGGGAACTTGGCCGCAGGGCCAAAGACGTGGCAATGCGCATCACAGGCCTTCGGTGGTGCCTTAAAATTCGGGGATTTGGTTTCGGGATCCGGTCCCTGACAATATTTCATAACTGAAAATTATCGGGCTCCTCGCAGACTGGCAAGCAGTGGGTCAGTCTTTCTGCTTTTTCACAAACTCGGCAAACGCCGCCAGCGTTTCCGGACTGCAACGATGTTCCATCCCTTCAGCATCGGCCCAGGCGGTTGCTTCATCGACACCCACCGCGCGCAACAGCGCCACCACAATATGATGTCGGGCACGTGAGGCCTCCGCCATCTGTCGCCCCGCATCCGTCAAAAACACTGACCGGTAGGGTTCCGTATTCACGAGGTTCATCTGTTTTAGCCGCGCGATCATTTTATTGACCGTGGCACCGGTGACACCGAGGCGTTTCGCGACATCAACCGAGCGCGCTTCACCCTGCTCATCAATCAGATCGGCAATGAGCTCGACATAATCTTCGATGATCTCGGTTTCGCGTGCCTGACGGGCGCGTTTGAAATGGCTGGCCTGACGATCCGGCGTCATATGCGCAGAAATCGCACCGGTACCTTCCGGTGGCGGCGTCAACTCGTCTTCTGCACGGTCTATATCTGTCATAAATCCACAATAGGTCACGGTTTCGAGTCTTGACAATGACTTAGGACATCCTATAATTCTTAGCCAAGGCTAACTTTTGAAGGATCCGCAGAAAGCGGCCGGGAATGCAGCCTTTGAGACAGAGGAAGTTTCGGGATGACATCGCTTAGCATCGTCGCACGGCGCAGTATCGAGGGGACCGCCAAATGGGCCAATGCTTTTGGTCCCATCCGGCTGGGCATCCTGCTGGCGCTTGCCTTGCTGGCGGCACTCTCCAGCGATGCCGCGCAAATCATGGCGCAAAGCCTGTCCGATGCTTTCCTGCAGGTAACGGTTTTCGTGGCGGCAACGCTTGCGATCTTCTACTCGCTGGAAGCCTGGTACAAGATCGACGTCACCGCCCTGCTCGCCAAGCATCATGTCTGGCAGGTCCCTATCGCCGCCGGTCTCGGTGCGCTCCCGGGGTGCGGCGGCGCGATCATGGTCATCACCCAGTATATTCGGGGCGGCATCAGTTTCGGCTCGGTGGTTTCCGTTCTCACAGCAACGATGGGCGATGCTGCCTTCCTGTTATTGGCACAGGCACCGCTAACCGGACTCTCGATTTTTGCTATCGGATTTATCGTTGGTGTGACCTCGGGATATGCGGTCGATGCGATTCATGGCACTGACTTCCTGCGCTACAAAGGGGACAGCGATGACCCTGCCTGCAGCCCCTGCATTCGCCGCGTTGACTCCCGGACCTGGCGCTACCTATGGACCTTGTTCCTGATCCCCGGCCTGATCTTTGGCGGCTATATCGCCTTCCAGGCAGATACCGCTTCCATCTTCGGCACCTTCATGGGCACCGAAACCGTGGTTTGGGTCGGGCTGACCGGGGCCATTATATCGCTGCTCCTTTGGGGAGTCGTATCACCGATCCGTGCCGACCAGGATGTCCAGGATGACGCGTCTCTGGGCTGGGCCTCTGCCGGCAGCGGTCGGTTGGGGGATGCTCCAGCCCGTGTCGTTGGCGATACCTGTTTTGTCACCGTCTGGGTCGCCTTCGCCTATCTGATTTATGAACTCGGTGTTCACTTCACCGGCGTCGATCTGAAAGTGCTGTTCCAGACCTGGGCCCCACTCGTGCCGCTGGTCGCCATTTTAGTCGGCTTTATACCGGGCTGTGGTCCACAGGTCGTGGTTGCGGCGATGTATCTCAATGGGCTGGTGCCGTTTTCGGCCGAGATTGGCAACGCAATCAGCAATGATGGTGATGCCCTGTTCCCGGCCATCGCCATGGCCCCCAAAGCCGCCATCGTTGCGACACTCTATAGCGCGATCCCGGCCTTTATTGTCGCCTATGGTTATTACTGGCTGTTCGAATAATCAGAGCTGAACCGGGACAATGCCTAGCGCGGCCCGTAATTTCTCATCAGCCCACTTCGCATTCGCTAACGTCGCATCATCAGTGTTGCGCTTGCCAACGAGCTGGAAGCAAAGCGGTATGCCGTTTGCGCTTTCAAACAATGGGAAATTGACCGACGGGGTATACATCTGCGTCCAAAGTCTCGCGAAGGTCGCGGTTCGAACTTCCGTCAATCCAACCGGCGCTTCACCCGGCAGACTCGGCGACAGGATCAGATCGAACCCGTCAAAGATTGAATCCATTTCCACCCTGGCACCATCGAGCGCTTTCCCGGCATTGAGATAATCTTCTTCACTCAACCCTTTGACCCACTCGATCCGTTCCAGATTGTGATCATTGAAGCTATCGAGATGATCCCGCACTTCTGTCTCCAGCATGATCGAGGCTTCCCAGGCATTGATGATCGCTGCGTCCGGGACGATATCGGTAAAGACCTGCGGTAAATCGAAATCACTCACTGTAGCGCCAGCATCCGCCAAAATTTCGCCGACTTTTTCGACGACCGCCTGCATGTCGGAATCCGCTTCATCCCAGTTCGGTGCCCGTAAAAAAGCGACCCGCAATTTGTCAGCCGATGTTCCCGGCGCTGCCCCGGTCTGGACCTGCCGCATGAGCAGCAAGTCGTCGAGCGAGCGCGCAAACAAGCCAATCGTGTCGATTGATTTCTTGCAATGGCGAAACCCGCTGCGGTCTATTCCGTCGAGACTGGCCTTATAGCCATAGACACCGCAATTGGCGGCAGGGCCAATAACAGAGCCACCGGTTTGGGTACCATTCGCCAACGGCACCATGTAATCAGCGACCGAGGCAGCAGAACCACTGGACGAAACGCCCGGCGTCCGGGATGGATCATGCGGATTCAGGGTCTGGCGTGGTTTGGGGCAGGCAAACTCGGTCGTAACCGTTTTGCCCATGATCACCATTCCCGCATCACGCAGCTGCGCGACACAGGTAGAATCAACGCCAAACTCCTTGCCCTGATACGGCCCGAAACCATGACCTGTCGGCATATCTTTGGTGTCGAAAATATCCTTGATACCGACCGGCACGCCATGCAGCGGGCTCCGGCGCGCTTCACGATCCCGTGCCTTGGCCTGCACCATCGCATAGTCAGGGTCGATATATTCCCAGGCATGCACCTCACCTTCGCGCGCGGCAATACGATCTAAGCAATCACGCGTCAGCGCCTCAGACGTTATTTCGCCGGACGCCAGTTTGGCCGATGCCTCGGAGGCCGTCAGCCCGTTTAAGCCAACCGGCCCCTTTTTTGTGAGATCAACCATTTCGCGCTCCCCATATCTGTTTTTGATAGTCTATAGACCGCTTTAAAACTGTCACCCTGGACTTGATCCGGGGTCCAGAAAAGCAAACGATACTGCTATGCCTTACTATGTTTACATACTAACGAACCGACGCAACGGGGCGCTATATGTTGGCGTTACAAATCATATCTCACGTCGTACACGGGAACATCGCCGAGGCACAGCTGAAAGTTTTACGAAACTCCACAACGTCAACCGGCTCGTTTACATCGAAGAACATCTAGACATTGAACAGGCTATTTTACGATAGAAGAAGCTCAAACGTTGGCATAGGACATGGAAGCTGGATCTTATCGAAAAAGAAAATCCCGATTGGAATGACCTCTTGGAGGAATTGAACAATTGAAAAGACTGGACCCCGGATCAAGTCCGGGGTGACAAAACAGATTCTCGTCGCCAATCAATTAAACAATAACCCAATCTACGAGTGTTCGTGTTCACTAACCAGCAAGTTCAAAACATGCGAAACAACACAAATTATGTCACCCCGGACTTGATCC
>CALIBP010000229.1 GCA_938048165.1 uncultured Alphaproteobacteria bacterium
CGATAACATCGTCGGCGAGTTGATCAGCGGCCATGATCAATTTTACGAGTGGGATCACTATCCAACGGGTGACGTGTTTGATCACGAAACCCATTCGCAGTTTTACTATCACGCCCATCCCCAGGAATTGCGGGGTGGGGAACATGGACATTTTCATACTTTCCTGCGTCCCAAGGGAATGCCCCGTGGGGTGAAACCCGCATTGGTAGCGGACTTAAAGACGCCAAAAGAAGATGACGAGGCCCTTAGTCATCTGATTGCCATTTCAATGGACAAGTTTGGGCTACCGATCCGGATGTTTACCACCAACCGCTGGGTAACCGGTGAATACTGGTATGAAGCGGAAGACGTCCGCAAAATGATTGATCATTTTCTCATCGATCTCGCGCAGCCGTCCTGGCCGGTGAACCGCTGGGTGAGTGCGATAGTGCGGTTGTTCAGGCCTCAGATTGTATCCTTGATTGATGCGCGTGATATCGCTATTGCGCAGTGGGAAAAAAAGCATCCTGACGTTAATGTCTTTGAGGATGAAGATCTCGAGGTGACGTCAGCGCTAGAAATTAATATCGACGCGCAGATCGCGGCTGTGACCGAGGCGTTGGAGAACGCCCCGGACTAAAATCGCGGGCGGCTATTTGGTTGCTTTTTCCAGATAGGCGATCAGATTGTCGAGTTTTTCTGAATTCTTGAGGCCAGGAAAAGGCATCCGGTTGCCAGGAACGAATTTCTTGGGCGCTGCGAGATACTTTTTCAGTGTTTCCGCAGTCCACACCAAAGGCTTATCGCCGCTACCCGCTTTTTTCATGGCTGGTGAATACCGCCAGACCTTATTTGAACCCTTTGCTTTCCAGCTTCCAGCGGTCCGGCCAAATACGCCATTGAGGCTGGGACCAATCTTGCTGACGCCAGCGGCTAAAGAGTGACAAGCACGGCAACTATTGAAGACACGTTTGCCTTTTGCCGCATCACCGGCTGCCGCAACAGATCCGGCAGCGAATACAACACTAAGGGCGGTAAGGGCGGCGGCGATGTATTTCATGATAGGCTCCGGCGCTTTTTCTTGTTTGAAAATCAAATACTTCAATGAACTTCTGGACATATAATCGATCTATAAATTCCGTCAATGCCATATTGTTCAATATTTCGGGAATGGTATGCCATCTCCGCCTTAATCAGACGTTAACCGATAGTCGCCAAACTCTTTTACTACTAACGGCCCCGTTCAGCTTAAAAGCTCTACGGTCCGGAAATCATTATTGATTCTGAAAGTGGCGAAAATGAGACAAACGCTAACGCAAACCGATGTACGTCGACTGCTGGAAGAACCGTCAGCAGCCAATCGTGAAGACGCCGCGCTAAAAGTTGCCAGCGCCTATAGTGCTGAAGAGTTGAGCAATGATGAGCGGAATATCGCCGAAGATATCATCCGGGTCATGACCCAGGATGCCGAGGTCCGGGTCCGTGCCGCGCTCTCTGAGAATCTCAAAGAATATACAGGCTTGTCCCACGATATCGCCAAAAAGCTGGCAAGTGACGTAGATGCCGTAGCGTTACCCGTCATTCAGTTTTCTGAGGTTTTAACAGACGATGATCTTCTTGAGATTATCCGCAACGAAGGCACGGAGAAGCAAACGGCTGTAGCGGGTCGTGCTCAGGTCTCTGAGAAGGTTTCTGAAGCCCTCGTCGATACTGGTAAAGAAGAGGTTGTCGCGACACTGTTCAGCAATGATGGTGCTCAGATATCAGATAAAACCTTCAGCAAGGTTATTGATCATTTTGGTGAGAATGAACGTGTGAATGCCGGCATGGTCGGCCGTACCAAGCTACCCGTTGCTATCGCTGAACGACTGGTCAACCTGGTGTCGGAAAAGCTGCGCGATGAACTCGTGGCCCAGCACGAGTTGCCTGCGGATATCGCTTCAGACCTGATCCTGCAAAGTCGTGAACGTGCTACGCTAGGTCTGCTGGCGCCGGATGACGGGATTATGGACGTGCATGCGCTTATCACGCAGCTCAACAAGAATGGTCGTTTGACGCCGTCCATTATTCTACGCGCAATCTGTATGGGTGATATTGAGTTTTTCGAAATCAGCGTTTCTGTTCTTTCACGCCTCCCGCTCGGGGCGGCGCGCGCGCTCATCCATGACGAGGGAGCTCTTGGTTTGCCAGCGATTATAGATCGAGCCGGATTGCCCGAAGCCATGAAGCCGATGTTCAAGGCGGCAATCGATGTCGCTAATGAAACTCAATATGATGGCGGTGAAGATGATCGTGAACGGTTCCGGCGGCGTATGCTCGAGCGGGTCCTAACCTATATGGAAGATCCCAGCGAAGGGCTTGGCGATGAGAACGCCGAGTATTTACTCGAACGGTTGTGCGGTCTTGATGTTTCTGGAACCTCACAATCCTGGCGAGCAGAAGCTTAAAGGCCTCCATCTTCCCCACCTTTTAGATATCGATCGAGGGCAGTTGTTGGACTGACCCGACCCGTCCTATTCTGTCCTCAATAAATTAGGGAGCGAAGAGTATGGCTGGTCGACTTCAGGATAAAACGGCAATCGTCTTTGGGGCGGGGTCGCGCGGCGCGGGCTGGGGCAATGGCAAGGCCGCTGCGGTTTTGTTTGCCCGTGAAGGGGCCCGGATATTTGCCGTCGACATTAATCCTGACGCGTTAGAGGAAACGCGCCTCATTATTGAAGGGGAGGGCGGCGACGTTGCCTGTGGTGTCGCTGATGTAACGGATAGTGCGTCCGTTGCAGCCATCGTGCAGGCCTGCGTCGATCACTTCGGCGGGATTGATATCCTGCACAATAATGTCGGGGCACCAGCGCCGGGTGATCCTGTCGAGATGGATGTAGAGGTTTGGCACAAGAATATGGCCGTCAATATCGATTCCGCCTTTATGACCTGTAAGCACGTATTGCCGGTTCTTGCGGAGGGTGGCGGTGGCGCCGTAGTAAATATTGCCTCAATCGCCGGAATAAAGAATCTCGAACGCAGTCTTGTCGGGTATCAGGCCGGTAAAGCGGCGATGATTCAGCTATCGCGATCTGTCGCATCCCAATGGGCAGCGCGTGGTGTTCGATCCAACTGTATCCTGCCGGGATTGATGGCGACGCCGCTTGTGCTGGATCGAATCAACACGAGCTATGATACGCCGGAAACCCGCCAGGCGGCACTGGATGATCGTCATCGGATGATCCCGATGGGCTATATGGGTGACGCCTGGGATACCGCCTGGGCGGCAGTTTATCTGGCGTCCGACGAAGCCAAATATGTGACAGCGACAGAACTCATCGTTGATGGCGGCATTACCGCCGGGCGGCCTCTCGACTGGCGGGCAGGCACCGCTGACGATGTGGTTCGAGTCCCTGATGCGGATGCCCGGTCCGTCCCACAAACAGCACCACGCCTTGAAGGCAAAACCGCTTTAGTGGTCGGTGCAGGCTCACTGGGCCCCGGTATGGGCAATGGCAAAGCATCAGCCCTGTTGATGGCCCGTGAGGGGGCAAAGGTGTTTGCCGTTGATCGCAATCTCGAAGCGGTCCGGGAAACTCAGGCGCTGATTGCTGCGGAGGGCGGTGAATGTGATGTTTGGCAGGCAGATGCGACTTCCGCTGGCGACGTCGAGAAAATGATTGCGGAATGTATGGAGCGTTTCGGACGTATCGATATTCTGCACAATAACGTTGGAGGCTCCGCAGGGCATGGTGGGCCTTTGGATATGGATATCGATACCTGGTGCGACAATATTCTGTTCAATGTGAAGCCGGCCTTTCTGGCGAGCCGGAATGTGTTGCCGATCATGGAACGGCAGGGCGGCGGTTCTATAATTCATACGGGATCTATCTCCGGTATAAGTGTTCCTGAAAACCCGATGAACTCCTATCAAACCGGCAAAGGCGCGCTCATCCGGTTTTCGCGGGGGATGGCGCTTGAGTTCGCCCGAAAGGGTATACGGTCGAACTGCGTCATCCCTGGCAAAATCCGAACGCCGATGACCGAAGTCCGTCAGGGCGAACGGTCGGGCAGCGCTGAGGCGGTTAAAGAAATTTTTGACCGCCAGGCCCGATCCGTGCCGCTGGGCCACATGGGCGAAGCGATGGATGTCGCCGGGGCGGTTGCCTATCTCGCGAGTGATCAGGCACGCTATGTCACGGCCAGTGAAATTGTCGTCGATGGTGGTCTAACGTCTAACTGTTGTTAATCGACGACAGGCTTTCCTAGAACGGTAACCAGCTATGTTCCTGGCTGTAATGCAAGTAGCCAACATTGGCGCCGGCGCGAAGGCCAACACCGGTACGAATTGGCGCGAGAATGATGTCGCCAGCCTGTTGATAGTTGAGACTTAGTCCTGCGATCACGTACAGGCTGCCATCGACCCCTGGAAAACGGCGGTATAAATCACCGGGGTTTTTGAGGTGATAGACCAGGGTAAAGACCTTCGAGGCATTCCCCCCAAAGTCAAATCCAACAGAAGGACCTTGCCAATAAACCTTGCGTTTGCCTGACTTCTTTTGATTTAACTCGCCTTTGCCATAGCGGAGTCCGACAATAAAAGCGCCACCAGCTTCTTCGCCGAGAATTATGCCGTTAGGTTTTCCGAGATCGGAAAACACCTTTTCGATACCCTGTGCCAGGCCTGCGGTCGTATGACCAAAGAACCCTTTGGCTTTTTCCAGTATTTCATCTTGGTTGTAGGTGTCGTCGCTTTTGGTTTGTGCGCTAACAGGTGATCCAAAGGCAAAAGACGCGAAGATCAAGGTAAAGATTGCGAAAGTACTGATGAACCGCGCATACATGAACATTTCTCCATTAGCGTATTAGGCAAATTTGCCGCAGTCTAACGCCAGTTTTATCGACTCGTCCCATCGATTTTTATTGGGGTTTTCGCTTGCTTGAACCCGCGTCCCTTTTTTATCGCGCCATCGCCAAACCTTGCCCGAACATTGTCCATCGTTTGCTCTATCGCCTTGACACGCCCGCCGTCGGGATTTCCGAGATCGAGCGGGTCTGCAAACATCGCCGATGAGAAATCGCTGATTCCTATTCCGATAAGGCGATAAGCGTCCCCTTGTGCCTCTTTGCGAACAAGCTCCGCCCCGGTCTGCCAGATAACTTCGGCAAGTTGTGTCGGGTCCGGCAGGGTCCGGCGTCGTGTTCGGATCTGAAATCTGTCGGTTTTTAGTTTCACAGTAATCACACGACCCGAAAGCTCAGCCATCTTGGCGCGGGCAGCAACTTTTTCTGCCAGTGGCCAAAGGTGTTTGATCAGAGCGTCCGGTGACCGAACGTCGTCAGAAAAGGTGGATTCCGACGAAATGCTTTTGCGGTTTCCGTCCGGGTTGACGCGGCGATGATCGTTGCCGGTGGAAAATCGATGTAATCGCGTACCGATAGAGCCATAGCGTTTGACGAGAAATTCCTCGGAGCATGTACGGAGGCTGCCAATTTCATTGAAGCCATCGGCATGGAGTTTACGTTGCAAAGCCTTGCCAACGCCCCAAAGTTTGGACACAGGCTGATGATCCAGAAAGGTGAGTGTTTCTTCGGTTCCGACAATCGAAAATCCCCGCGGCTTATCGATATCGGAGGCTATCTTGGCAAGAAACTTGTTGTGGCTTAGCCCTACGGTGACTGTCACGCCAATTTCCTTTTCTGTTTGTTGAGCGAGGCGCGCCAGTGTTTCGGCAGGCGATGCCCGATGTAATTTCTCAGTCCCGGAGAGATCAAGGAACGCTTCATCGATAGAGATTGGCTCGACCAAAGGTGTAGTGCTCAGCATCAGGGCGCGGACCTCTCTGCCGGCAATAGAGTATTTTTTCATGTCCGGGCGCACGATAACGGCCTGAGGGCAAAGCTTGCGGGCCTTGAACATTGGCATTGCAGATCGACAGCCGAATTTGCGGGCATCATAGTTTGCCGCCATCACAACACCGCGTCCGCCCTTGCCGCCGACGAGAACGGGCTTGTCATTTAGGCTTGGATCATCCCGCATTTCGACCGAGGCATAGAAGGCATCACAATCGATATGGGCGATGGAGAGCGTGTCCAGCTCGTCGTGAACAATGACCCGTGTGGAACCGCAATCCGGACAAACGCTATCAACGCCATCTTCGGACGGACCCGTTTCAAAACAGTCACGACATAACCACGGCATATTCTAACGATGGTGTTTAATACCGTTTAGGTCAATTGGCGGTTACTGAAAATACAGCCGGTCGGGATTGTCGACGAGAATTTTGTGCAGCTGGTCCCTATCGCCTGCCATTTCTGCGATGAGATCCAACAGGTCTCCTTCATTAGGGATCCTACCCGGCGTGAAGGTGTTGCCATGCGGCCAGTCTGTCCCCCAGATTACTCGATCCGGCGCCGCATCAATAACAGCCTGACCCAGCGGAATAACATCGCTGAAAGGCAGTCCGCTATCGACGCGCGCCTGCGGTGTGGCACTGATTTTGTCGACGCTGCAGATTTTCACCCAGAAGCGGTCATCCTTGAGTAAGTCGAGCAGGAGTTTGAAGCCTGGCTGATCGAGCCCGTCGGCGGGGCGACAGCGCGCCATATGATCGACAATTGTTGGGATGGGGATATTGCGGATAAAGGCCTCGTTATCGATGAAATGATCGGTTTCGACATGCAGCACCAGGGACCAGCCAAGCTTTTGCATCCGTGGGATCGCGTGTTCGATCATTTCCGAACTGCCGGGTCGGTCAGACATAAGAGAGAACCGCGCGCCACGTGTTCCGGCCGCATGCAGTGCTTCAAGCTCTGCGTCGGTGGTTTTTTCATTGAATCGGACGACTGCTCGCATATTGCCGTTTGATTGTGCGACCGCATGCAGGATCGCTGAATTGTCCATGCCATGTGCTGTTGGTTGGACCGCAATGGCCCGTGTCAACCCCGTCAATCTTTGCACATTCTGATAGTGCTCGATCGGGGCACCCGGCGGGTTGTAACGTCGCGTCTCAGCGAAAGGGAAACGATCCGGGGGACCGAATATATGAAAATGTGTATCAC
>CALIBP010000230.1 GCA_938048165.1 uncultured Alphaproteobacteria bacterium
GCCGCGTATCCGCCCGCCGCAATCGCTTTCGCACCGCAACTCTGAGCAACAAGAGCGCTTAGAGTGTCATGAACGCCGGGCAAAACCGTGATCTCTGGGGCTTCTATGAGCTTGCGTAATTGTGCTCCGGCAGTTGTCATATCTTGGACTCCGTACTGATATTGGGATTAGCCGCGCGCAAACTGCGCAGAAAATAGAAGAGCGTCAGGCCAGCAAGGCCCAAAAGCACAATGGCGATCGGATACTCAACGATCCTGAACCAGTCTCCGCTCATAAGCGCGGTGCTCTGCGCAATCGAAATCTCGAAGCGGGGGCCAAGGAAAAATGCGATGATAAAGATGACGATGGAAAATCCGTAACGGGTCATGATGTATCCAAGCGCTGCGAATATCAGCATGATGACAACGCTGAATAAACCGCCTTCCGAGATGGACACGCCAACGATGCATAAGAGAATGGCTGAAACATAGATGAAAGATTGGGGCGCAGAGACGACCTTGACCCAAAGCCTTAGTCCCAATTGCCCAATCCACAAGTTCAGGAAATTGGCCATGATCATGGCCCCGAACAGCCCATAGATCAGGCGCCCCTGGTTCTGAAACAACAGCGGTCCGGGCTGAATACCGTGGATCATGAAGGCGCTGATGATCAATGCCGCACTCACGCTGCCGGGAATTCCAAGGGTCAGAAGCGGGATCAGGTTGGACCCGACCACCGCCGAGTTTGCCGATTCCGTGGCAGCGATGCCATGAATATTGCCTTTGCCAAAACTGTCGGGGTCCTTGGAGGCAGCCTTGGCCGAGGAATAGGACATGAACGCGGCGGCGGTGCTGCCGATCCCGGGCGTGGCACCCAAGAGCGTACCGACGACGGCCCCCCGCAGCAATGTGTAGCGACATGCCCAGTATTCGGCCCAACTGACACGGTTGTCCGCGGGGTCTCCAACACTCGACAGCTTGATGGCTGCGTCATTGATGCCCTTGTTCCGTGCCAGCCGGGCCACGATTTCGGATATTGCCAACATGCCGAGTGCTACCGAAGCCAGAGGCAGTCCATCGTATAGCGCGTAATTGCCAAAAATCAGACGCGGCGAATAGTTTTCGGGATCAGCGCCGATAGTGGACACCAAGAGCCCGAGCGCCGCCGCAATCGCCCCTTTGATCAGGGATTTGCCAACTAGACCTGAAATGAGCGCAAAGGCGAACACCATCAGTGCGAACACCTCGACAGGTCCCATTCTCAGTGCGAGGATCGCCAATGGGGCCGAGACGGTGATCAGCACAATGTCGCTGAAGGTATCCCCTGTGACTGAGGAGAAGAGCGCCATTTTTGTGGCCTTGAGCGGTTTTCCCTGGAGCGCAAGCGGGTGCCCGTCGAGCGCGGTTGCTGCGGAATCCGGTGTTCCCGGTGTGTTGATCAAAATTGCGGGAATGGCCCCGCCCACCGTTCCTCCCTTGCATACGCCGACCAGAAAGGCAATCGCCGGAAGCGGATCGAGCGCAAATGTAAAAGGAATTGCGATTGCGATTGCCATAACGGGGCCGATGCCGGGGATAGCGGCCACGAGTTGTCCCAATACGACACCGAAGACCACAAAGCACAGGTTCCACAATGTGAATGCATCGCTTAATCCGGCAAGAATGATGTCTAGATCGACCATAAAGTAACCTCAGGGTAGTGGGCGCTCAAGGACTTGTACCACCAGAAACCAAATGGCCGCTGGCATTCCCACACAGCCCAGCGCCAGCCAACCGGGGCGCCGTTCGCCAAAGATCAGCATGATTGCAAATGCTAGGAATGGAGATACTATGACAAACCCCAAACGGGATATGGCAAAAAGTCCTGTTGCGATGACTACAAGGTAAAGCACCACCATCATCAATTCCTGAGTGTTTCGTTTGACTTGCTCGCCACGTTTTATTGCCTGCAAAACACCGCAGATCACTAGAAAAGCGGCAATTGCGTTGGGCAGTGTGTCGGGCTGAATGGATCCATCATCCATATCTTCGATCGCAAAAGGAAAAATCACGAACAGCAAAACCAAGCCTAGGGCGGCAATGATCAGCCCTGCAATTCTATCTGCTTCAAGTTTCATGCTAGCTCGCAAAAATAGCAGCGCTCTGCTCACCTGCGCAAGCAGAGCGCGGTTTCATTAATTATTTAACAAGCTTTTCCATTACCGGCAATCCGTCGACCATCATGTTTCGGGTTGCTGCTGGATCAAGATTCAGGACCGAGGTTTTTGCCGCGTTGCGGACAATTTTGACCACCTCATCCGATTCCAGAGCATTGCTTATAGCGTTGCTCAAAGCTTCCAATATAGCCGGAGGGGTCCCCTTTGTGGTGGCGATATAGAAGTAGGGATCAAGATAAACGCCATAGCCCTGCTCGGCAACGGTCATAACATCCGGTGCGTAGGCGTGGCGATTTTCATTGCCGACAGCGATCATTTTCATGTCGCCTGAGTCAAGATAGGCGGCGTGTGAGCCACCAGCGTACGAGACCATAACCTGCCCGCCTAAAAGAAGCTTCATGCTTTCGGCTCCACCGGTTGTATTGACGAACTGAAATTCTGCACCAGTAGCTCTGCTGACAGCACTCAACACAAATTTTTGAGGCTTTGCGTTCATTGCGACTGGTACCGGACCATTAGACTTGGCATATGCAACTAAGCTTTCCAGATCATCAAATGGGGCATCTTTAAGTGCAACAATAGCAAGCTCGCCGCGCGCAACACTGCTGAGATAATCGAAGCTATCGGCCTTGAATGGGACTTTGTCCGGGCGCGTAACCAGTTGCAAGAGGATCGGCGTGCTGACACCCATCCCTATAATCTGGCCATTAGGTTTTGCCTTGGAAATACCGGTAAACATCGCCACTCCACCTGCGCCGGCTTTATTTTCAACAACGATGTTCCAGCCGGTTTGTTCTTCCATCACCTTGGCGATAACCCGGCCCATTGTGTCTGTCGAGCCACCAGCTCCAAACCCGATCTGGAACATCAGAGGCCCGCTGGGGGCCCAATCTTCCGCGCTGACCGCCCCTGCAAACGCAGTGCCAATAGCCAGCACAATTCCCGCTATTCTTGCTTTAATCTTCATTTGTTTTCCTCCCATTTGCCCAGCACGCAAGGATCTTCACCCTTTGCGCCGGTAATTATTTTTAGCAGCGCCGAGGTTGACACAATACTATCTATCTGAAAAGTATATTGTATATATCTTATCTATCTAAAATAGAGATGGGTTGCATGGATTACGATCTTCGCCAGTTGCGCTACTTTGTCACGATCGCAGATGCAGGCAGCTTTTCGAAAGCTTCTTTGCAACTCGGCGTGGCTCAGTCCGCGCTTAGCCATCACATCAGCCAAATGGAGGCGCGTCTGGGAGTCGCCCTGTTCTCGCGTAGCTCAAAGGGTGTGGAGCAAACCGAAAGCGGTGCCAGGTTCCTAGACCATGCCAGCGCCATACTGGCCGCCGTGGATGCGGCGACCAATGATGTGCGCGATAATTCGAAAGAGCCTGGCGGACTGGTCCGTCTAGGTGCCACACTTACCATTGCGCCAATGCTAATTGAGCCATTGATGGCGCAGTTGTCCGAGACGGCCCCGCGCGTCTCGTTGCGCATCGAAGAACGGTTAAGCCCACAATTGGTGCAAGCTGTTGCCAGCGGAGAGCTTGATGTCGCGGTGTGTTTTAACGCGGGTGATGATCGGCGGATCGACGGAACACAAGTTTTTGAAGAAGATATCTGTTTGGTCGGCGTGCCTGAGCTTGTAGGCGACAAAGATGAGGCAATTAGCCTGGAAGAGGCACTCTCCTTCCCCCTCTTACTTCCCGGACGGGACCACATTCTACGTGGGATGATTGATCGTGTTGCACTGTTTCGGAACCGTCCAATCAACGTACGCCATGAGTGTCTTTCACTACATGCATTATTTGCTGGGCTTCGACTGGGCCTAGGGGCTACGCTTATATCACAGTTCTCAGCGCTGCCCCTCACGCGAAGCGGAGATGTCCTATGCCGTCCGATCAGCGAGCCCGTCGTAACGCGGCAACTT
>CALIBP010000231.1 GCA_938048165.1 uncultured Alphaproteobacteria bacterium
CCGCTCAGCCATTCCGAAATGTCTTCGAGTCGACCCAGGGCACCGGGCGGTTTGACGAGCGTCGCTTCCCGCATTTTTGCGGCGGCCATTGCGCCTTCATTCGCTGCAGGAAGATCACGGAGCAGATCACGAATTTGATCGAGAGATTTAATCGGGTCCATTGAATCTATTGTCGTTTAAGGCCAGTTTGTGCACCAGTAAGCCGAACCCCGCGCAAGAGCAAGTGCATGGTCGGCGAAGATGGCAAATTTGGTATTATCAAATCATGGCGGTCGTGGCGGAAATCAAGCTTTGTATCGGGTTGCTGACGCGCCTGCCGGTTTCCTATGGCCCCAACGAACAGGCACCAGAATTGACGCGCGCCTGCCGCTGGTTTCCGCTCATCGGTATCCTGATCGGTGCCTTATCGGGGGCTGTCCTTTTTGTCGGAAACTATTTTGAACTTCCAACCAGCGTAACAGCCTTATTTGCTATCGCGACGGCTATCCTTCTGACCGGCGCAATGCATGAAGATGGGCTCGCCGATGTCGCAGATGGTTTTGGCGGTGGCAAAACCCGAGATCATAAACTCGATATCATGCGGGATAGTCGCCTCGGGGTATACGGCACGCTCGCTCTAATACTTGATACAGCACTGCGCTGGGCCCTGATTACCGAACTGCTGAATTTCGGCTGGTTGTTTGCCGCCGGCGCCTTAATTGCCGCCGGGGCGGGCTCCCGGCTGGTCACCCTCTCGCTAATGAAATCACTGCCCGCTGCGAGAAACGATGGATTAGGTGCAAGCACGGGAACGCCGGAAAACCAGGCTATTTTTATCGCTGTACTAACGGCGTTTCTCGCAGTTCTCACTTTAAAAGACATTATCATGATCTTCATCGTGGCGCTCAGCGTTGCTCTTGCCGCTGGAATGGTTCACGGGCTGGCGAAGCAGCAGATTGGTGGCCAGACCGGAGATGTTCTTGGCGCAGGTCAACGCATCGGAGAGAGTCTTGCGTTGCTTTTTCTGGTGGCCATCGCATGACCGCAATAACGACACGCTTTTGGTGGATTCGTCATGCCCCGGTCATCAATCCAGATCGCATCCTATATGGACAACAGGATATCGCGCCGGACCTAACCGATGACGGTGCCTTCAAATCCCTAGCCAGAAATCTACCTGACAACGCGGTATGGATTTCGACATCATTGTCCCGTGCTCACAAAACCGCTGAGAAGATCGCGCAACACAAATCTGCAAAGATCGACATCAATCATCATGACACCCTCCGCGAACAGTATTTTGGTGATTGGGAAGGTCAGCGCTGGGACGATATTCCACAAGAAGAACAGGCCCCGTACTGGTCCGATGCCGTAAACAATCATCCGCCCAATGGTGAAAGTTTTTCTGATATTACAAACCGGGTCTCTGACACGATCACCGATCTTCTTGAGTCCCACCGCGGTCGCGATATCGTAACAATCACCCATGCAGGCTCGATCCGCGCCGCTATCGCAATGGCAGCACAATCCGGCCCTCGTGCCGGGCTATCTTTTCATGTCGCACCGCTGTCGCTGACGCGGATTGATGCCATCGAACGCGATAATGACGTCTGGTGGCGAATTGAAAGCGTAAATAAAGCACCAAACGATGCCTAAGCTCTTGGCAACAGGCCTGCAATGATATTGACTGTTACCGTCAAACCGACAGGACAGGGAAATCGGTGAAACTCCGATGCTGCCCCCGCAACTGTGTAGGGTTTGGTGCGTACTTATCAGAGTAATTCTTGATATCCACTGGAATTTTCCGGGAAGGAGGTACCACCGTCAAGCCCGAGCCAGGAGACCTCCCTGACGGTGCATATTTAACCCGCTTAAACGCCTCGGGTGGAGGAGAAAGCGATTTCGACAGTGGTCACAGAAGACCCTATTTCGACAGGTATCTCGCTAGTTCTAGGCGGCGCTCGTTCCGGTAAAAGCGCCTTCGCTGAGAGCCTGATGCCCGCCAAGTCTAACGTCGTTTATATCGCGACAGCAGAGGTACGGGATGACGAGATGGTATCCCGAATAGCCACCCATCAAAAACGCCGTAGCTCTTCCTGGCAAACCATCGAAGCGCCCTTAAATCTGGTTGATGCCCTGACCGAATTAAAGGGAACGCCTGCCCTGCTTGATTGCCTGACGCTCTGGCTATCGAACTTGATGGAAGATGACCGAGACATCGAACAGGAAACCAAATACCTCGCTGCCTGCCTCCGCGACATTCCCGGACCGGTCGTAATTGTGACGAACGAAGTCGGACAGGGAATCGTCCCAGACAATAGATTAGCCCGGCGTTTTCGTGATCATGCCGGACAGCTCAATCAAGCCATCGCCGCGGTCGCTGACCGGGTTTATTTTGTTACCGCTGGCATCCCCACTCAGTTGAAATAGTAGAAATTTCGTGGCCGTACAAAAAATTCCCGTCACTGTCATTACCGGCTTTCTCGGCGCGGGAAAAACCAGCCTGATCCGCCATCTGATAAGCAACGCTCAGGGCAAAAAGATGGCGCTCCTGATCAACGAATTTGGTGATCTTGGTGTTGATGGTGATCTCTTGAAAGGGTGTGGTGATGAGACCTGTACCGAAGACGATATTGTCGAGCTGACCAATGGCTGCATCTGCTGCACCGTCGCCGACGACTTCTTACCCACCCTGAACCAGCTGCTCGATCGAGATGAAAAACCCGATCATATCGTCATTGAAACCTCTGGGCTCGCTCTACCGAAACCACTGGTAAAAGCGTTCCAATGGCCAGAAGTCCGATCGCGCACAACGGTCGACAGTGTGATTGCGGTGGTCGATGGGCCCGCCGTCCATACGGGGATGTTTGCCGACAACCCTGAAGCCGTGCAGGCACAGCGCGAAGCCGATGAAATGCTCGATCATGACAGCCCGCTGGCCGAGGTCTTCGAGGACCAGCTGGCCTGCGCCGACATCGTGGTTCTCAGCAAGGCTGATTTGATGACCGAGGAAGTTCTTGCGGAAGTCGAGAAAACAGTGCGTGGGGAAACCCGCGCCGGGGTGCAAATCCTTCCCGCTGAAAACGGTGCCCTCGACCCCAAACTGATCCTCGGCCTCGATGCCATGGTGGAAGATGATCTGGATCAACGCCCCTCCCACCACGACGCCGAGGGCGAAGAACATGATCACGATGACTTTGAGAGTTTTGTGTTTGAGATAGACCCCGTCATCGATCTCGTTCTCCTTTCAGAGCGTGCCAAAAACGCCCTCGCCATCGAAGGAGTCCTCCGGGTCAAAGGATTCGCTGCCGTCGAAGG
>CALIBP010000232.1 GCA_938048165.1 uncultured Alphaproteobacteria bacterium
TTAACGGTCGTGGCTTACGTGTCGTGGGGTATGAGCGGCAGGTAATTGATTGCAACTGGAAGCTCCAGATGGAGAATCTGAAGGACCCTTACCATGCCGGAATCCTGCATCTGTTTTTGATTTCGTTCGGCCTGTTCCGGCTTGATCAGGAATCCAAATGTCTGGTGGATGACAGCAAAGGCCATTCAGTCCTGATGACAGCCAAGGGGACCGAAGAAGGCAAGGAAGATACCGGCGGCGTCCGCATAGCCGCTCCCGATTTCGCGTTAACTGATCATGATCTGATCCAGCCGCGTCTGGAGTTTGGCGATAATACAACGCTGTCGATTCAGACCTTGTTCCCCTCGATCATCATTCAGGCACAGTGCAATACGCTGGCGACCCGCCAGGTCATTCCCAAAGGCCCCGGCAGTCATGAACTGGTCTGGACGTTCTTTGGGTTTGAAGATGACGATGACGAGATGAAAAATTTGCGTCTGCGTCAGGCCAATCTGATGGGATCTGCCGGCTATGTAACACTCGATGATGCCGAGGCTCTTGAGTTTAGTCAGGTGGGGCTCAGCGGGTCGCCGGCTGGTGATGCAGCGGTGCTTGAAATCGGTGGGACCGATTGTGAGTCCAATGATCATCTGGTGACTGAATCCCTGATCCGCGGTTTTTACATGAAGTATCGCGACATTATGGGTCACGGAAAGGCAGGTGCCTGATGGATCACTCAGAGATAAGCCAGCCTGTTACTGATGATGATGTCCTGCGCCGGATTGAGCGGCTACAGCTAAACTATATTGCGTCCATTGATGAAGGGCCGCTCGATAACTGGCCGCACTTCTTCACTGATAAATGTCTCTATACGGTCGTCTCACGCGACAACTTTGAGCGCGGGATGAAGCTTGGTGTCATGCGGTTTGAATCGGTCGGTATGCTTGTTGATCGTGCCACCGCGACACAGCACGCAGCCGTTTTTGCGCCGCGTATCATCCGTCATGTGCTGGGCCCGGCACTGGTTGATGAAACGGGGGAAGGGTATCGTTCGCGCTGCAATCTGGCGATCTATCAGACCTCTCCGGATGGCGACACGATTCTACTGATGACGGCCACCTATAACGATTTAATTGTCGAGCAGGATGGTGTGCTTAAATTCAAGGAAAAGCGCGTGATCTACGACACGCACCGCATCCCGGATTCAATCGTTTATCCGCTTTAATCTGTTCGTTTAGGCGACAGTGTCAGGTTGGCTGCAAGTCCGGCCAGACGCTCTGCTGACCTGCGCCGGGCCAGGCGGCAGGGGCCGCGGCTTTTTCGGCAGCCGCATAGCCGGGAAGTTTTTTGTCCCAGCCGGTTCCGGTCAGACGGTTGCCATTAAACCCATCCGAGTCATCGGACATCAGCCAGACAATCGGGGCCTTCATAACTTCTGGCTGGACCATCGCTTCGCGGTCTGGCGAGGAGGAGGGCGGCACCATGGCGGTATTGGCCGGCCCACCCGGCACCAGCACGTTGACCGACACACCACTGCCCTCGCAATCTTTGGACCAGCAGGCTGATTGAGCTTCAAGTGCACCCTTTGACGGACCGTAAGGAGTCCAGCCACGGCGGATCATCGTGTCCATACTCGTCGTCACATTAACGATACGTCCCCAGCCTTGTTCGAGAAGGTGGGGCATGGCGCCTTTGGAAATCACAAAGGGAGCCCGAACATTGACATCAAAGATTGCCTGCCAGCGATCATCAGGTACATCCCAAAACTTGATATTGTTCACATAGTAATCTTCTCGAATGCTCGATAGACCAATCCCGGCGTTGTTGACCAGACCATGCAGCCCACCAAGCGCCTCTATCGTGCGCGAGGCGATGGCCGCGCAGGCATTAATATCGCGCAGGTCAGCCGACAGGGGTAGGACCTCTCCTGGTCCGTCGAGAGAGGTGAGGTCTTCCAGCCGGTCCATTGCAACATCGACCGCTGCCACCTTTGCGCCATTGGCAACAAGGGCTTCTACCATGGCTCTTCCGAGGCCACCGGCGGCGCCAGTTACGATTATGATTTTTCCCTCTAGTTGGTTTTCAGCCATGTCTATTTCTGCTTACCCTGAAGTGTTATTTGCCGCGAAGGTATGAGGCGCTGGATTAATTGACAATGGT
Organism: uncultured Alphaproteobacteria bacterium; assembly: GCA_938048165.1. GTDB lineage: Bacteria > Pseudomonadota > Alphaproteobacteria > MPNO01 > UBA2964 > UBA2964. The sequence goes on from CALIBP010000232.1 coordinate 2,140, forward strand.
GATCTTGTGTTTCGGGTGATGATAGGTGCAAAATCCTCACAGGCGCAGCTCCACAGAATGGTCAATCAAATGACAAAACATCTGACAGAAGAACAGGTCGAGAGCTTTAAAGAGAACGGTTTCATTTCACCAATGGACGGCCTGACGGCGGCTGAGGCGCAGGAATGTCTCGAATGTCTCGAAGATTATGAAAAGCGGACCGGTAATGCGGCGCAGGATAGTCTTACACTGAAGTCGCATTTGCCGTTCGGGCTCTTTAGCCGCGTGATCCGCAATGACAAGGTCCTGGATGCGGTCGAGGATTTGATTGGGCCCAATATTCTCTGTTGGGGGTCGTCCTTTTTTGTAAAGGAACCGCAATCGCCAACTTTCGTGTCCTGGCACGCCGATACCTATTACTATGGTATCGAACCACAAGAGACGGTAACGGCCTGGATCGCGTTTTCGCCGAGTAATCTTGAATCAGGCTGCATTCGCTGCATTCCCGGCAGCCATAAAGTAAAAACCGAGTTTGAGAACGCTCCGCAGGAACATAATGTACTTAAAAGAGGGCAAAATACGAAGAATGTAGACGAGTCCAAATCGGTCTATATGCCCTTGGAACCGGGACAGTTTTCCATTCACCACGAATGCACGGTCCATTCGTCCCTGCCCAATAACGCGGATTATCGGCGGATCGGCTATTCGATCCATTACTGCCCGACCCATGTGCGCGAGACCATGTATGATCCGGTGGATGGTAAAAAGTCGGCGGCGTTGGTGCGTGGTGTCGATGAGTATAATTACTGGGATCCGGAGCCGATGACCGAAGTGGATTATGATCCGGTGATGGCCGCCCATATGGTCGAAATTCGCCGCCAGTTTATGTCCCGCAATAAGGGGAGGGCTTAAAATGCCTGACGGCATGACACGGCCAATGTTACCCGCAGTTGAAAAATTCATCGCCGAAATGCGCAAGGTTTTTGAAGACGGCGTGCCGGAACCGGATCGCTGGGAATTGTGCCGCGAACATTTGAAAGAGCTGATCGCTGATCCAGAGGTCAAAGAGCATGCCAAGGACTGGCCGATCACGGGTTTTAACCCGGAGACCAACCGGGTGCAGAATTTACTGTTTTATGAGGACCCCGATTACAGTTTTGTCATTAACGCTCTTATCAAGAAGCCCGGCGGGTATGCGATGATCCATGATCACGGTTCAGCTTGGACGATTTATGGTGTTCTCTCCGGCAAGGAACGCATTGTTCATTTTGATGCCGAAGAAAAACCTGACGGTACATTTGAGACAAGTGAAAGCCATGCCGAATATTGCGGGCAGGGTGACGTTGATGTCGTGAAACCCTGGCTCATCCATTCCGAATTTGCCGGTGAGGAGAAATCCATCGCGGTGATTGTGCGTTCAAAACGCTCAGGCACGTTTAAGCAGTATCGCTATCTCGAAGATGGCAAGCGCGTTGTCATCAAAGGCCCGGAACAGGTGCCCTACGCGCTGGCATAACTGTTCTCCCGGTTATTCGAGGGGCGGCTTAACGGCCGCCCTTTCCATATCAGGGCAACTTCAATAGAAACGAAAGTTGCAGCCATAGGAGGTTTTATTGAAGTTCGGCTATTTCACGCTTTCGGATAACCACTATCCAGACAATCCACGAACGGCGTCGCAATTCGTTCTCGAAATTCGTGAGCAGGCGATCCTTGCTGACAAGCTAGGATACAATTCGGCCTGGATTGGCGAACATCATTTTGACCGTCTCGGCGTGAATTCCCGCCCCGACATTCTGCTGGCGAGTATAATTCCCGAGACCAAGAATATCCGTCTCGCACCAGCCGTTAACGTGCTGCCGATCCATCATCCTATTCATGTTGCTGAGATGTGGGCGACGCTGGACCTTTTGTCAGGTGGTCGTGTCGATTATGCCTGCGGTCGCGGCTATGATCGTGAGGAATATGTCCCGTTTGGTGCCGACTTCATGACCTCAGCGGAGGTGTTTGAGGAGGGGCTCGATGTTCTGCACAAGGCGTGGACCGATCCCGGCGTCTGGTCGCATCATGGCGAGCATTATCATATCGATGATATGGAGATCACACCGAAGCCGGTGCAGGACCCGATCCCGATTTATGTCGGATCATTCTCAAAAACCTCGGTGGGTCTGGCGGCGCGCAAAGGCTTTAACATCGCCTATGCGCCCTTCGCCGCCGCGATGGTGTTTGGCGGGCTAAAGGAAGCTGTCGACGCCTATCGCGAAGCCACAATTGCTGAAGGCAATACACCGGGTAAAGCGATCTGCAGCTATTTTATTTACATCGCCGATACGCCCGAAGAGGAAGATCGCGGGCGGCAATATCAGATCGATTATTTCCAGAATTGTGTGCTGCGCGCCTTTCCCGATGATCCCAGCAAGATGCCACCGACCATGCATTATTTTATGAAGATCAATGAAGTATTGCGGAACACCAAGAAGGAAGATCTGTCAGATCGCTCCATTCTTATCGGTTCCCCGGCGAAGATTATCGATAGCCTGAAAAACATTCAGGCCGCCGGTATCGATGAAGTCATTCTGTATTTCAATGTCGGTCGTAAACCCCATGAGATGGTCAAGGAACAGATGCATCGCTTCACGGAAGAGATTGCCCCGGCCTTTGCGGAATAACCCTCGCTCAGTTTCCAAGTGTTAGGGTGATCTTGGATTGATCGTGTGACGCGAACAGCCGTACAGGCTCGTTCTGTTTGATCTCCATAGGCGTCGACAGCGTGTAGACGGCCTGGTGCCAGTGGGTCGGCGGGGCGCCAGGCGACGTCGACAGGGTGATGCCGGGACCTAGGTGAAGATCGAACCAGAAGGCAATGCCGTGGGCCATGCCATCGCTGTGCGGCGTGAGCCGAAAACTCTCCTCTGCCGTCGCTGGTATATCCTGGGTGAAGTCAAATTCGAATAGCTGAACAGGGTCGCATAACATGCGCCACTGATATTTCGAGAGATTGGTCTGCAAATAAATGTAGGGCCGCAAGCGATTGAAGAGAGAAATGTCAAAATCATTGGCAACATCGACGCGACGCTCGCGCGCGATCTCTTCACTTTCAATGGGAACGGCGTATACAGAGGCGCTGCTGGGGATAATCTGAACATCTGCCTTGCACAGCCGACGCCGTGCATCGCTTGTCGCGGCGATTATGTTTTCGCCGAGCAATCCCGCATCGACTATTTCGGCAATCAGCACATCGGCAAGTTCGTCCAGGTCTTCGGTGGGCGTCAGGTCCTGAGACCGCTTGTGTATGATTGAAATCCGGTCCTCAAACCCGTTCTGCTTCACAATCTCGGACGCTGTTTGGGCCAAGATACCGACGGCTTCACAGCCAGTTACCTTTGCTGCGCCAGCCCGGCTTGCGATCATCGAGAGCAAGCCGGTGCCTGTGCCGATATCAAGGACGGTAGAGTCGGGTGTCACCACAGTGGAGATAGCCTCTTCAAATGCCCGATTTCGAACGGTGTCGTTGAGCATGGCGCTGTGCCACTGCGGTAACACAAGAGCCAGGGTCAGATCGAGCCCCGCCCTGGCGGCCACATCATTGGGATCGAGATCGAGCGCCGTCTTATAACAATCACAGGCGGCATCGGTCATATTGGCCGATCGGTATTCATCGCCAAGCGCGACGTGGGCTGCCCCTAGGTTGGGCTGCAATCGTATCGCCCTCAACAGATCATCGATTGCTGCCGAGACATCGCCCGCCTCAGAATATGTCTGGCCTCGGCGCAATAGGGCGTGGCTTGCATGCGGCGCTATTTCAATGGCGCGGTCGAAGGCGCTAATCGCGATTTCAAGAAAGCCATAGTGCCGGGCAAGGTCGCCCGTTAGACATAAAATATCGAAATCCGGATTGTCGGTTTCTACCGCCCGTAAAAAATTCTCTTTACCGTGTTCGAGATTACTCTGTTCGCTGGCGATCACGGCCAGAAAGGCGTGCCCAGCAGCGGGCACAGCGCTTTCAAACTGATTCAGGGCTGTTTCGGCTTCTGGTAAGGCATTTTCGCGTAAATGCGTTAACGCCTGCAGGAGTGGTTTCCCTGCGGA
>CALIBP010000233.1 GCA_938048165.1 uncultured Alphaproteobacteria bacterium
GCTCCGTGGTTTTGGTGACCGGTTGGTGGATATTGAGACATTGATCGTTGAGGCGCCGTTTGAAGAAGCCTATGACGGGGCTGGTGGATTCGATGATATTTACCGTTATCTTGCGGATCGTGGCATGGATTATGCCGGGCCTTTGGGAACATTGACCTCAAAGAATACCGGACTTGTCCGGCAGGAAGATGCAGTATTTGTAAAGCGGCGGTCGCCGGCGTGAAAGAGTGTGTGAAGGTGTAAGAGTATGAAACAGATCGTTCAAAGTGCCCGGTCAGGAAAACTGGCTCTCAAGGAAGTTCCGGACCCCAAGGTTCGGTCGGGGCATGTCCTGGTTCGGACACGGTCTTCACTAATTTCAGCCGGCACCGAGCGCATGGTCGTACAATTTGCCAAAAAGAGCCTGGCAGCAAAGGCCAAGGCGCGCCCCGACCTGGTTCGCAAAGTCCTCGAAAAAACCAAGCGCGATGGCATTGCGTCTACCATACGGGCTGTATTGGCGCGCCTCGATGAGCCATTGCCGTTGGGCTATTCCGCCTGCGGAGATGTGATCGCGGTTGGCGATGGCGCAGAAGGAAAATTCCGTGTTGGCCAGCGTATCGCCGTGGCGGGTGCCGGTCTCGCCAATCACGCTGACTTTAATGTGGTGCCGGTGAACCTTGCGGCCCCCGTCCCGGAAGACGTCAATGATGAGGAAGCCTGCTTTGGCACGCTGGGTTCTATCGCGCTGCATGGTGTGCGGAATATGGGGCTTGAATTTGGTGACTGCGCGGCGGTAATCGGCGCGGGCCTCGTCGGCCAGTTAGCGGCGCAGCTACTGGAACTGGCGGGTATCCGGGTTGTGGTTTTTGATTACAACGAGGGACGGCTTGAGCTCGCTCGCTATGGACGCGCCGAGCTTACCTGGAATCTGGGTAACGGTGACCCAACAGAAGCGGTGATGGATTTCACTGAAGGGCGTGGTTGTGATGGCATTCTTATTGCTGCTGCCACCGACTCCAGTGATCCTTTCCATCTTGCCGCGAGTGTCGCACGGGATCGCGCGCGGGTCAGCCTGGTTGGCATTACGGGTACAGAAGTGCCCTACCGTGAATTCATGCATAAAGAACTGTCGGTTGTCGTTTCCCGGTCCTATGGACCTGGTCGATACGACCCGGACTTCGAAGGCCGCGGTATGAAATATCCACTCGGTTGGGTGCCATGGACGGAAACCCGCAATCTCGAAGAGGTCGTGCGCCGAATGTCGCGGGCCAGCGATCATCGTCTTGCGGTGGAACCGTTGATCACCCATCGCTTCGATTTTGCCAAAGCCGAAGACGCTTATGCGATGGTGACTGACAATACCGAACCACATCTCGGCGTTGTCCTTAACTACGCAAAAAAAGAAAAGAATCCTGTATCCGGTTTACGGATTCCGATTACGGTTTCTGGCAACAAGAAGTCTGGAGACTGTGTGCTGGGCGTGGTTGGGGCGGGGTCATTTGCCCGCACCATGCTGTTGCCCCGACTCAAGAATATGAAGAATTGCCGTTTGCATACTATTGCGACACAGCGCGGTATTTCTGCGGAACACAGTCAGGGTGCGTTCGGGTTTGAATTCTCGGCGGCTGATGAAGCCGCGGTGTTTGAGAATGACGAGATCAATGCTGTGTTGATTACCACGCCACATTCCAGTCACGCGGGTCTCACTGCCGCAGCACTCGCGGCCGGTAAAAATGTGTTGGTCGAGAAACCGTTGGCGCTGGATCGTGAGCAACTTAATTCTGTCATCGAAGCGCGCAACGGGTCAGATGCGTTTTTCCAGGTTGGGTTCAATCGCCGGTTTGCCCCGATGGCAATCAAGATGCGCGACCGGCTTGCTGAATTGCCGGGACCGCGCGTTGTTCTATTGCGGGTGAATGCTGGACAGCTTCCTTCGGATGGCTGGCAAAATGCGCCTGAAGAAGGTAATGGCCGCATCCTGGGTGAGGTGTGCCACTTTGTTGATCTTGCGCGTTTCCTGATGGGGTCACCGATTTCGTCAGTGCAGGCGGCTGCGGCGACAGCGACCCGCGGCGCTTGTGATGACCTGACCGCAACACTGAATTTTACCGATGGCAGCCTCGCGACCATCGCCTATACGGCAAAAGGCGACACAGCCTTTTCCAAGGAATTATTTGAGGCCTATGCCGGTGGCGTCGTAATTATGATTGATAACTTCCGGTCGATCACCATTGTTGCCGATGGCAAGGAAAACAAATCTGGTGCCGGGCTTGATCAGGACAAGGGTCACAAGGGCGAGCTTGAGGCGTTTGTAAAAGCCACGGCAACCGGAGGTTCCGCTCCCATTGATGAGGCCGAGATCGTTGAGGTCAGTCTGGCGACCATTGCGATTGGTGAGTCCCTGCGCACCGGCGCCCCTGTGTCGTTGTAAGAATTTAAGCGATGGATCTCCCCCGCCTGTGGCGTACCGTTAAGTATCTCAGTGCGGAGCAATGGCTCTATCGTTTTATCTGTCGTGGCGAACGAGCGCGGATGGGCATGTTTCCGGCGGCGACTCGCAAACGCATTAAAAATGCGGCAAACACCCTGCCGATGCCATCGGTGAATAGACCCGAACTCCAATTGATCGCGCAGTCAGTCCTGTTGCTGCAACGCACGGTGCACGGGGATGACCCGAGCGGTGTGCGGGTGGGTAGGTTCAGCCTGCTCAATCAGGAGTTTGATTTTGGCGACATCGATAATATTTCCTGGCGCGGCGAATTCCACGAAGGAAACAACCCGCTACGGCGTATGAATCTCGCCTATATGGGCTATGTCGTGCCACTGTTAGCGGAGGGCAAGGAAGGCGATCTCAATCTTGTTTGCCGACTCCTTGATGGGCTGGAAACGCAAAACCCGTGGTCAGCACCCGGCGTGTTCCGGGATGTGTGGAATGCCTATACCGCCAGTCACCGTATGATCAATCTGTTGTCGGGGCTCGCCCTTTTTACGCAATTCGGCGACGCGCCCGAGAAGGACTCAGAAACAAGAATTCTTGAGCATGTTCGTATATGTGCTGCTTTTATCCGGGCCAATCTGGAACGGGATCTGCAATATAATCATCTGCTTAAAAACTATGTTGCGCTGACGGTTTTTGCCGCGGCGACGGGTGCTCTGCCTTCCACGTTTGAGTTTCTGCCGAAAGCCCTGCGGAAATCTGTTGCTCAGAATATCCTGCCGGATGGCGGCCATGCCGAGCGCTGCCCGATGTATCATGTCCTGTCGATCCTCGATTTTGAGGTGCTTTGCGCGAGTGGTGTTTTTGAGGAAGACCTTTCTGCCCTGCTGGAAAATACAAAGGACTCCATGACGCAGGCCCTGCCAGTCATGAGCCATCCGGATGGTGACGTGGCGCTGTTCAATGATTCCTGGATTGGTGAAGCGCCACTGGCCGGACAGGTTATTGATCTTGATAAGACGCCAGAGACCGTTCAGCTTCCCGACACAGGCTATGTCCGGCTGGGTCGGGGCGGTGACGCTGTGATCTTTGATTGCGGGCTCTGCGGGCCGGATGACAATCCTGGCCATGCCCATGCGGATTTCTTATCAATCGAGGCGTCGGTTGGTGGTGATCGACTGATCGTTGATCCCGCGATCCCGACCTATACGGCTGGAGAGCTCCGGGACGTTTCCCGTTCTGCGGCCTCCCATAACGGTCCGCATCTGGCGGGTATTGAGCCGATAGAATTCTGGAAATCATTTCGCGTCGGGAGACGCGGCAGGGCGGAAGAAATCACGTCCAAAACCTTAGAGGGGCTTGCACCAGTTTGGTGCGCGGGTCGTCATGATGGCTATGCGCATGTCGGGGTGGAGACGCGGCGGTTTATCGGCCTGTGGCCCGGCGAAGCCATGCTGATTTGTGATTTTATACAAGGAAGTTTTACCACTCAAAGCGCCAGCACTTTTCTGGTGCCGCAGTCCTGGGAACAGATATCGACTGACCCTTTGGCTTTTATCCAGAACGGCAGCACTGTTTCCGTAAAGTTGCTTATTGGTGAGCTGTCGACGGGAGAGGCCGGACGGTACTGGCCGCGTTTTGGCGTTGAAACACCAGCCCATAAATTTTCGATATCGCCGGTTGAGAACGGTAGTCAGCGCCGGTCGGCGATTTGGTTTAGCTGGTCGGATACCGGAACCCCACCAGTGGCAGAAAAACTTTCGGGGCTGTTCGATAAGCTGGCAGCTTGTTAAAAGGCGCGTAGATTGCGAGGACGAGTATGAAAGTAATAATCTGCGGTCTCTGGTATGTTGGTGTAACAGCGGCGGCTTGTCTCATTAAAGACGGTCACCATGTTATTGGTGTCGACGTCAATGACGTCAAAGTCGCGGACGTTGGCGAGGGAAGGTCTCCTGTCTCGGAACCGGGCGTCGAATAGCTCCTCGCACAGGGTGTTTCCGACGGTCGGCTAGAGACATCGACCTCGATCGCAGATCACTTGGCGACAGCCGACATGGCGCTTATTTGCGTTGGTACGCCGTCCGATGCCTCGGGCAATCTTGAGCTTGGCTATATCATGGCTGTCGCGCAAGAGATCGGCGAAACGCTGGCGACGATGCCCGTCTCGGAAGAAGCGCCCCTGATTGTTTTTCGCAGCACAATGCCTCCCGGGACTATGGAAGGTAAGATAATCCCCAAACTTACCGAGTTAGCGGGGGCTCCCGGTGAACGCTATGAAATTGCGTTCAATCCTGAGTTTCTGCGTGAATCAACGGCGATAGCCGATTACTACGCGCCGGCAAAGATTGTGATCGGTGAGCGCGAACCAGGCATCACTGACCAGTTACGCGGCCTTTACGCCGGGTTCGATGCGCCGGTTTTCGAAATGCCTTTTACCGCCGCTGAAATGGTCAAGCTTACGGATAATTCCTTTCATGCGTTGAAAGTGGCGTTTGGCAATGAGGTTGGGCGTCTCGCCCTTGATCTCTCGGTCGATCCGCAACATGTCATTGATGCGTTTCTTGCTGACACCCGCCTCAATATTTCGCCCGCCTACTTCCGCCCTGGTGGCCCGTTTGGTGGGTCCTGCCTGCCTAAGGATTTGCGCGCCGTAAACGCGTTGGCGAGTTCACGGGGTATTCAGATTCCCGTCATCGCTTCGGCTTTGCCGTCAAATGCGGCGCATAAAACTTTTCTTGCGGATCGTGTTATGACTCAAGCAGCACCAGGAGCTACCGTTTTGTTGCTCGGTCTGTCCTTTAAATCCGACACGGATGATCTGCGGGAAAGCCCGTTGATAGATCTTGCCGAGACGCTGCTTGGAAAGGGATATGATCTCCGGATTTTTGATCCTGATTTAAAGGGCCGGAAGCTTATCGGGGCGAATTTACGATTTGTCGAAGAGCATTTGCCCCATCTGTCCCGGCTGCTGGTTGAAGACGTGAACGATGTTGCGGAACCGGATCTGGTGGTGATCGGCAAGCCAATGAAGGCTGTGACGGAGAAACTTGAACCGTCACTTTCGGTGATCAATCTGGCGCTGTTGTAGGTAGCGAGAGCGTTATGGCCAAGAAACCGACACCAGCGTCGGGCAATATGCCCGGTGAAATGCAGGTCGAGCCGTCACCCCGCAAATTCTCGATCGCCATCGCCTATTCCCGGACACCGGTGCCAATGACCAGGGCGGATCAGATGACCGTTGCGCATTTGATCTCCTTTTTGTCAGCCCGCGGTCACGATATTGATTTCTATGGTCTCGATATAGGCGAACCAATGACCGAAAAACAGCGGGCCTGGCTAGTGCAACATTGCCGGACCGTTCATCTGGAACCGCATGGATTCCTGCGAAGCGCAATGGGCGACATGCTGGGATTGCTCAAGGGATTTCCGTTACAGGTTGGTTGGTTTCTCAATGCTGGGCAACGCGCTGCGATTGCAAAGGGTATTAAGGACGTGGATATCGGCTATAGCTATTACATTCGAAACGCCGAGACGATGCGGCGGATTTATCCGGCTAAGCCGACCTTTGTTGCGATGCAGCTGTCGCAATCGCTCAGCACCCGCCGGATGGTCGCGCATTACCGCAATCTAAAAGAAAAGATGCTTTACGCTGTAGAAAGTCGGCTGGTTCGAAATTATGAGGCGCGCGTGTGGTCTGATTTTTCGCGCACGGTATTAATCGGCGAACAGGACGTTGCCGAGATTCGCTCGATTTGTCGCGAAAAGAACCTGCCCGAAATCGACAATGTTTTCTTTGGACCGCATGGCACGGATATTTCCCGTTTTGCGCCGCGTGAGGCGGTGACACCAAATCCCTGTTCAATGGTGTTTAACGGTGTGCTGCGGACCTATACCAATGTTCATGCGATTACCTGGTTTGCAGCCCATGTCTGGCCCCTCATTAAGAGCGCTGAACCGAAAGCCAGCCTGATGATTGTTGGCCGTGATCCCCGACCAGAAGTTGTTGCGCTGGGAGAAATGGATGGCATTACGGTGACAGGTGAAGTCGAAAACCCTGCGGACTATATTTCCAGGGCGGCCCTTTGTATTGATCCCGTACAGGCGGGTGCCGGAATGCAAAACAAAATGGTTGAATTCATGGCGATGGGCAAACCGATTGTAGCGACGACCGTTGCGAATGAAGGGATTGGCGCTGAGCCGGGCAACCATGTGGTCCTTGCCGATGACCCTGAAGACATGGCGACAGAAATTCTCAACCTATTCGCCGAGCCCGACCGAGCAGCCACTATCGGTGCGGCCGCCCGAAAATTCGTTGAGCAAAACTGGACCTGGGAAGCACATTTTTTGCGGCTTGAGGCTGAGATGCTGGAAGCGATAGATGAGCTGGCCCGTCAAAATCAGAATCAGAACGAATCCCGTTGAGGGATATTTATGGCTGGGGATAAACCAAAAAACGGGGACAAGTTTTTTTTGATTTTAAAAACAGGGTGTTATGTCTTTTCCTTTGCCCGTAACCCTGTGGATATATTGGGGAAAGAAAGGGATTTTGATTATCCCGGAAACCGATCAAAATGATCTTCAACTGAATGATAGTCTGATAGCTTTTTACCATGAATGAGCAGAGCCACCCGTTGAGTAGTGATCAACAAGATTCCCGCCGTGATACAGGCGTGTTGCCCTATCAGTCATTGATGGCTCTTATTCGTGATGGCGAGATTGCAGCGGCGCAGCCGATCACCTCTCAACAGGTTCAGCCTGCGAGTCTGGATCTACGACTTGGGACGACGGCCTATCGAATGCGGGCCAGTTTCCTGCCGGGCCCCAACTTTACTGTCCAAGAACAGATTGAAAATTTTGGATTGTACGAAATTGATCTTACCAACGGCGCTCTTCTGGAAACCGGCTGCGTTTACCTGGTGCCCCTGCAGGAGTCTTTGGCGCTGAGCGATGGTCTGTCGGGGGTTGCTAATCCAAAGAGCTCTACCGGGCGACTCGACGTATTTACCCGATTGATTACCGATCAGGCACCGGATTTCGATGTTGTGACAAAGGGGTATCGTGGGCCGCTTTTTGCCGAAATCTTTCCTCGAACCTTTAGTGTTATCGTGCGGACCGGGACGCGATTGAATCAACTGCGATTGAGCAGGGGAACGCCGGATGTGCGTGAGGCAGAATTAAAACGGCTTTTGCGGGATCAGCCGGTTCTTGATCGTGACCTGACGGAACGCGAAGTAAATACTTTATTCCGTGGCGTGCCGTTATCGGTCGATCTTGCGGGTATAGGTGATACTGATCTGGTGGGTTTTAAAGCGAAACCGCATGCCCCTTTGATCGATGTAGACAAGATCGGACATTACGATCCGGTGGATTACTGGGATCCTATCTACCGGGATGAAGGCCGTAGTGTCATTCTGAACCCCGATGACTTTTACATTCTGGCCTCAAAGGAAGCGGTGTCAGTGCCAGTCGATCACGCTGCTGAGATGGTGCCCTATGATGCATTTACCGGCGAGTTTCGGGCGCATTATGCCGGGTTCTTTGATCCAGGCTTTGGCCATGCGGATGTCGGGGCGGCTGGTACCCGTGCGGTTTTGGAGGTCCGGTCCTACGGTGTGCCGTTTATCATCGAAGATGGGCAATTGGTCGGACGTTTGAAATACGAACATCTGACGGATACTCCAGATCAGCTTTATGGTGCTGAATCTGGTTCTTCCTATCAACGTCAAGGTCTGGCGCTGAGCAAACATTTTCAGCCCTGGAATCCTTGATTGGCTCCTTTAACACGGGTTATGTCGAGGACTTGAAACTTGAATCCCGCTTGCGCTCACGGCGAATTTATCTCATGGAAAGAATATTATGGATTTAAAATCGTTTTTTGACCGCGAATTTTCCGAGCACGAAGCGGTTATGCGGGCAACGCGGGCGGCTTTATCAACGCCGTTTATGGCGCTGTGCGAAGTTGCGGAAGCGGCGCTTAATGCTGGCAACAAGATTATGTTTTTCGGCAATGGCGGTAGCGCGGCGGATGCCCAGCATCTCGCGGCGGAGCTGATCGTCCGCTATAAAGTTGATCGGGCTCCGCTGGCTGCAATGGCTTTGACCACCGATAGCTCTACCCTGACGGCGGGTGGCAATGATTTCGGCTATGACACTATTTTTGAATCACAACTCCGGGCGCTGGGCCGGAAGGGTGATTTGGCGATTGGGATTACGACTTCCGGCAATAGTCAGAATGTTCTGAATGCCCTACTGGCCGCAAAGAAAATTGGGGCGACCCCGGCAGCTTTCGCTGGCAAAGATGGTGGCAAGCTTGTCGGCGTGGCGGACCCGCTCCTGATCGTGCCGTCGGATGTAACAGGGCGGATCCAGGAAATGCATATTATTCTTGGTCACATGCTGTGTGACGTTCTGGAACAACGGTGCGGGAAATGACGGAGAGCCGCCAGCTTCTTTCCCTTATCGAAGGGCTGGGCGATGCGCGTGTGTTATGCGTTGGCGATGTCATACTTGATCGATTTATCTATGGCGACGTCTCCAGAATTTCACCTGAGGCGCCGGTGCCGGTTTGCCGGGTGGTTAGTGAAAGCGCGATGTTGGGTGGCGCGGGCAATGTGGCGCGGAACCTGGCCTCGATTGGGGCCTCAGTGGATTTTGTCAGCGTCATCGGCGGCGACAAGGCTGCGCAAGACGTCCAAAGCCTGATCAGTGATGATGATCGAATAAAGGCTAAATTTATCAAAGACCCCGGCCGACAGACGACTATCAAAGAGCGGTTTGTCGCTGGCCCGCAGCAATTATTGCGCGTTGATCGGGAAGAAACTGAAGAAGTTGGGGCAGAAATCAGTCGTCAACTGATTGACCGTGTTACCAGCTTATTGCCCAAAGTTGGGGCGCTGGTGATTTCCGACTATGGCAAGGGCGTTCTGTCGACCGGCACTATTATCGAACTCATTGGCCTGGCCCAAGATGTCGATTGCCCGGTCATCATCGATCCAAAAGGCGACGATTATCGGCGTTATAGAGGCGCGACTTTGATTACACCCAATCGCCGCGAACTGTGCGAGGCGAGTCGCAAGGATATCTTCGATGATGACAGCGCGGCAGCGGCGGCAAAATTCATTGCCAATGAATACGAGATCGAAAATGTTCTCGTGACCCGCAGCGCAGAAGGGATGACCCTGGTATCACGTGCTGGTGTTAATCATTTGCCGGCTGAAGCGCGCGAAGTGTTTGATGTCTCTGGAGCTGGTGACACGGTCGTCGCAATACTGGCCGCAGCATTGGCATCGGGTAGTTCGTTATTGGATGCAGCCCGTCTGGCGAATGTTGCGGCGGGCATCGTTGTTGGCAAGACGGGGACAGCGAACACCGATATTTCGGAAATAGCCGCGACATTGCGGCGTCAGGAATCACAAATTTCCGGTGAGTTAAAGGTTGTGTCACTCGATGCCGCCATTAAGCAGGTGACCTCCTGGCGGGCAAATGGTCAACGGGTTGGGTTTACCAATGGATGTTTCGATCTGATCCATCCCGGACATGTTGCTATCCTGGCGAAATCACGGGCCGCTTGTGATCGTCTCGTCGTCGGGCTGAATGCCGATGAATCGGTGAAGCGCCTTAAGGGTGAATCGCGCCCGGTTCAGAACGAAGCAGCACGGGCGGCGGTTATGGCGTCGCTGGCGAGCGTCGATCTGGTCGTGCTCTTTTCAGAAGATACGCCGGTTAAATTAATTGAAGCCCTGCGTCCCGATGTCCTCGCAAAAGGCGCTGATTACAAGATCGACGACGTTGTCGGGGGCGCGTTCGTTCAGTCCTACGGGGGTGAAGTGTTGCTGGTCGAGCTGGAGGAAGGTCACAGCACCACCGGCACCATCGAACGGATGGCCCCGTAAAATCTTCCCGACTCACTAAGGCCGGGGATCAGTTAGCCGTTGTAACCGTTCGCTGGCTGTCAGGGCAAACCGTTGAAGTTGATGTCGACGGCGCGTTGCATTGAGCGCTCGTTCCGGCGCTTCACGTTCGATGATCGCTGCAAATGAGTCAGCGACGATAATTCCGCAATCATCTGGAAGGATATCGACTGGAAAATGCTCAGGCACGGCAAAATAGAACCT
>CALIBP010000234.1 GCA_938048165.1 uncultured Alphaproteobacteria bacterium
CTGCGGGCCTGACGGCTTGGGTTGCCGATGAACTGTCCACCAGTGATCGTCCCGAGCTGACTTCTGCTTCTATCGTGGTTTCCGGTGGTCGCGGCATGGGTTCGGCGGAGAACTTCACCATTCTCGACACGCTTGCTGACAAACTGGGTGCAGCCGTTGGTGCGTCGCGCGCTGCTGTAGACGCTGGGTTTGCGCCAAACGAGTATCAGGTGGGTCAGACGGGTAAAGTCGTATCTCCGGACCTCTACATCGCTGCGGGTATTTCCGGCGCGATCCAGCACCTTGCCGGCATGAAAGACTCCAAGGTCATCGTGGCCATCAACAAGGATGAAGAAGCACCTATTTTCCAGGTTGCAGACTACGGTCTCGTTGCCGACCTGTTTGATGCTGTGCCTGAATTATCCTCCGGCCTCTAGGCTGCCGGACTGCGCGTTTGCGCGAAATTAAACAGGGGAGGTTCTGGTGAGCCTCCCCTTTTTCTTTGGTGGGTCTCAGACCTCAAAGTAAATTGAATCCTATCTTTCGATCCATCAAAGCGGTTAGGATCAACTGAATTCTTATTATCGCTTTGAGGGAAAATACCCATGTCTGCGTCCCACGGTTACAATCCGCTGTCTGTGCTCCTGCACTGGTTCACGGTCCTTTGGTTCTGCATCATGTGGCCGGCGGGTGTTTTAATCTCGCAGTGGAATAGCGCGCCGGATTTCGTTTATGACCTGCATGTCACCGTAGGTGTTTGCGGTGCCGCCATTATTCTGTTCCGTGTGTTCAACCGTGTCGGACGCGGTTTTGCCGCTGCAAATCCTGCCCATGCGACCTGGGAACGTCACTTGGCACGTACCGTTCAATGGGTCTTTTTGGCTGCGCTGACGATTGCTATCGCAACAGGTTTACTCAAAGCCTTTATGGGTGGTGGGTCGCAGTACTTTTTGTGGGGGAGCGAGCTCCCGCGACTGGGTCGACTGGGCGATCTGAGCGACGGTGTCGACCTCATTCACCGCATCTGTTCCTTCATCCTGTTCCTTGCCGTCATCCTGCATATTGCAGGCGCACTGAAACACAGCCTGTTGCAGAAAGACGGCACTCTGATGCGTATCCTGAAGCCCGCTTCACCGGGAAAATAGGCCCTAAAGTGCGAACTCCGGCGCGGTAGGGGGGTGGTCCAGCGGTGATTTAAAGCACGCGATGTAGGATACCCCTGTATCGTCGGTCAGCATCCACTTATCGAGCAGCGGGTTAAACATAAAACCTTTGATCTTTTCTGGACGAAGACCGTTGTCTTCCACCATTTTGAACATCTCCGCCGGTGTCACAAACCTGCGCCAGTCATGGGTTCCTTTTGGCAGCCATTGAAGAACATACTCAGCAGCGACGATCCCAAGGGCAAAACTGCGGATTGTCTTGTTGAAGGTCGACATGAACACCAGACCGCCGTTCGCCCGCGCGCCTGTTACATCGGCAACGAAGGCTGGTGGGTCGTTGACGTGCTCGATGATTTCCAGCGCCAAAACAGCATCATAGCGCTCGCCAGCTTCAACCAAGTCAGCCACGGTTGCGACGCGATAGTCGATGTCCAAACCCATTTGTTCCGCGTGAATCTGTGCAACTGGAATGTTCGCGGGCGTTGCATCAACGCCGGTGACTTGCGCCCCAAGTCGGGCCAGTGGTTCGCAGACCAAACCGCCTCCGCAACCCACGTCTAGAATTTTTAGCCCGTCAAACGGCTTTGGTGCGTCCAAATCTCGCTCAAAATGCTTGGCGATCTGTTCGGTCAGAAATCGGATACGTGTTGGATTCAGTTTGTGAAGGGGCCGAAAGTCGCCGTGCGGATCCCACCAACTTGCCGCCATTCTGGTAAACTTCTCCACCTCGGCCGGATCCACCGTATGACCGGTGTTGGTGTTCGTTTGCTCGGTATCCAACATGCGTCTCCTGCCGTTGCAGCCAGTGAAGAGTTTCAGTAACCCATATGTCGGGTTTTTTGCCCTGATAAACAAGCAGGTTGGGTCAATGGCGCGCATTGTCATGAAGTTTGGGGGCACCTCTGTGGGTGACCTGGACCGTATCCGAAACGTCGCTCGACGGGTTAAGGCGGAGCACGACGCTGGTAACGAAGTTGCCGTGGTCGTATCGGCCATGTCCGGTGAGACCAATCGGTTGGTCGGTTTGGTCTCAGAAGCAGCTGCCCTGTATGATACGCGCGAGTACGATGTCGTTGTATCAACGGGTGAGCAGGTCACAGTTGGGGTTCTTTCCGTGATTCTCCAGTCGATGGGGGTTGATGCACGGTCTTGGCTGGGGTGGCAGTTGCCTTTTCAGACCGAGGACGTTCACGGGAACGCCCGAATACTCGACATCGACACCCGTGAGATCGAAAAACGCTTTGCCGAAACGCGCGAAGTTGCCGTTGTGCCGGGCTTCCAGGGCGTCAGTCCCCGTAATCGTATTACAACGCTGGGCCGGGGCGGTTCAGATACTTCTGCCGTCGCTCTAGCCGCCGCCTTGAACGCGGATCGTTGCGACATCTACACGGACGTTGACGGCGTTTACACCACTGACCCGCGCGTGACGGACAAGGCGCGGAAGCTGGATCGCATCAGCCATGAAGAGATGCTGGAAATGGCGTCGCTGGGTGCAAAAGTACTCCAAACCCGCAGCGTATCGATTGCCATGAGTCATGGTGTCCCGCTGCAGGTACTCTCTAGTTTTGAAGATAAGCCGGGGACGTTGGTCACGGCAGAGGATGAAAGCATGGAAAAAGACGTCGTATCAGGCATTGCCTTTTCTCGCGATGAAGCACGCGTCACTCTCATCGGGATCCCAGACCGCCCCGGCGTAGCTGCAACGATTTTTGGTGCACTGGGCGATGCGGCGATCAACGTTGACATGATTGTGCAGTCGCGCACGGTCATCGATGGCGACGAGAAGACCGATATGACCTTTACCTGCGGTCAGGCTGATTTACCGCGCGCCTTGGCCCTCATGGAAGAAAAACACGCGGATATCGAATACAAAGAGCTTGAGTCTGATCAGGACGTGGCCAAGGTCTCTATCGTTGGCGTTGGTATGCGAACAAACTCTGGCGTGGCGAAAACCATGTTTGGTGCGCTGGCCGAAAAGAATATCAACATCAAGGTTATCACCACGTCCGAGATCAAGACTTCTGTTCTGGTGGGCGCAGATTACCTCGAGTTGGCGGTTCGAACCTTACATGACGCCTTTGGGCTCGAGGGCGTTCCCAACAAGGCATAAATAAAAAAAGGGCGCACAAGGCGCCCTTTTTGCTGTTCCGGGTGGAGAGGCCCGTACTTAGCTTTCCAAATACAAGTCATCGGCCTGACCGACACGATCCATCATAAATGTCTTGAGCTTGTTCATCGCGCGGTGTTCCAGCTGGCGCACGCGCTCCTTTGACACACCGAAGTGCTTACCAAGTTCTTCGAGCGTAACGCCGTCGTCTGTCAGACGGCGCATGCGAATAATTTTTGCTTCGCGTTCACCCAGATTGCCCAGTGCTTCTTCAAGCCAATTCCGGCGCACGTCACTGTCATGGTCCATGATCGTGTTTTCTTCCGGTGTGGGGCGCTCGTCGGACAGCATGTTCTGCCACTCCTGATCACCATCCTCACCCACAACAGCGTTCAGCGACCCGTCAGCACCGGACAGGCGGCCTTCCATAGCTTCCACGTCGCGGAGCGGCACGCCAAGGGTTTCTGCGATTTCTTCGCGACCGTCCTGGTTGAGCTGTTCGCCCGTCTTTTCTTCGATCTTCGACCGCAGGCGACGCAGGTTGAAGAACAGTGACTTCTGAGAAGCGGTTGTTCCCGTTCTTACAATCGACCAGTTGCGCAGGATAAAGTCCTGCATCGCAGAACGGATCCACCAAGACGCGTAGGTCGAGAAGCGCACGTCACGATCCGGCTCGAACCGGTTTGCGGCGTGCAGGAGACCGACGACGCCTTCCTGGATCAGGTCCCCCATGGGAAGACCGTAGTTGCGGAAGCGACCTGCTGTAGACACCACCAAACGGTTGTACGCGTTGATGAGCTCGTGCAGGGCATGATCGTCATTTTCCTCGCGCCATGCCCGAGCAAGCGCATACTCATGTTCGCGGCTAAGAAGCGGAGTTTCCATCGAACGCTTGATGAACGCAATATTAGCGCGGCGTGTTTCGCTGTCGTCAAATGCCGTCATGATCTCGTTCCTTTTACCTGCGCTTCATGCGCAATTGGTATGACCAAGAACGATGGTACTACCAAATGCGACAATGAAAAGGGCAAAAGGTCATACCAGTGCAAGAGTGCGACAACATGTCCATTTTTTCACGGCGCCGTGAAGGCCAATGCAAAAAATGCAGGCTTTCAGAGGCTTCGTTGTATTCTTTTGGAAAAATCAGGCTTCGAAGGCTTCGACGATGTCGCCGTTTCGGTCAATGCAGCAAGTGAGTAAAGGACCACCAAAACCACAACCGGCGTCTACAAAAGTCGCGTGCTGGAGTTCAGAAATGCCCAAGTGGTTGGGGTGCCAACCGGCAAAAACACGTTTGAAACCATCAAAAGGCTGTTCAAGGCGGAGGAAGCTGGGATGCCCCCACCAGAATGAATCAGTCTGTCGGTCAAGGGACAGGCTTGGGTCAATTCCCGCGTGAGTGAAGAGGAATTGATGGTCGGCATCATAGGCCGCACGTTTGATCGCCATGATCAAAGAGTAGTGGCCGGGTAGGGCGCGGATCGCGGATCTTAGGCTGACTGTATAGT
Source organism: uncultured Alphaproteobacteria bacterium (assembly GCA_938048165.1). Lineage (GTDB taxonomy): Bacteria > Pseudomonadota > Alphaproteobacteria > MPNO01 > UBA2964 > UBA2964. The sequence continues at coordinate 4,758 of CALIBP010000234.1, forward strand.
TCGCGATTTCGCTCACAGACATCCGCGCAAACTTAGCGGCTTCCTGTCCGCTACTGCCATAGGCACGCAAGGTACCATCCAGCCCATGATCCAACATCCACGCGAGCACCGATGGTGGCGATTTCGCAAAGTGGAGTTGCAGGGTTCGCTCCAACATTTCTTCCTGCGCGCCGCGGAGGTAAGCGATATCATGGGGGAAAAGGATAAACCGCCCCATGATGTGACGGCGGAAAGCCAGCATTTCATCGATGACGTCGCCAATCTGGTCTCCGTAACCCATGAAGTTCCCCAGATAGACCAAACGATCCCCTTCTTGGAAATGCTGATCAATCACGTCATGGATCGCAACCAGACGGCTTAAATCACCATGGATGCTTGATATCATCCAGATGCGATTGGCTCCGGTGAGGATTTCAAAACGATTAGGGCGGCTCATCGACTTCGGGCCTCAAAAGGACGGCATTGAATACAGCCGTAAGGGATTAAATATTCCCAATCGTTTAAGCGTGAAAAGCGATTGGTCAAGAAAAGGCCGGAATCGAAGATGTTATGCGTGTCGCAGTGAAGGTAAATCATAAAAAAGGGGGCCTAAGCCCCCTAAAATCTTAATTATTCAGACCAATTAGGCGGCCCGCAATACTGTCTCTAGCTTCTCTGTGGCCGATTCCTCGTCGATCTTTTCGATCGCTGCGAATTCGCGCGTCAGACGGGCGAGAGCGGATTGGTAAATCTGGCGTTCTGAGAAGGATTGCTCAGGCTGCTCCGCGCCGCGGTGCAGGTCTCGAACGACCTCAGCGATGGAGATAGGATCACCGGAGTTGATCTTTGCTTCATACTCCTGTGCGCGACGGGACCACATGGTACGACGAACTTTCGCGCGACCGCGCAACGTCGTTATGGCGGAGTCCATGACTTTCTTGGAAGAAAGCGGACGCAGGCCGGACTGCTGGGCTTTATTGGTCGGCACGCGCAGCGTCATGCGTTCAGAGTCAAATTGAATAACGATAACCTCAACGGACAAGTCGCCGAGGTCTTGAGTTTCGATGCCCTTTACTTCGCCTACGCCGTGTGTTGGGTAAACGACGATGTCACCGGCATCATATGTGTCCTGAGCCATATAAATGTTTTCACTCTTTGGTTCTTTTTGTCTTGGCGGCAGGAACAGCTTCGGCTATTTCTGCAGGGACGATGAACGAAATCTGGCTTCCAAGGCGTCTCTCTGGCCTCGGGGTGCAGTCGCTTTCGCTCTTGTCATTCCCCCAAAGTAGCAAATTTGTGGCATTTTGACAAACCCGGTCGCCATATTTGGCTTTGGTAATGGCCACACGCTGTCATGCGACTGTAACATGACATCATGGCATAGGTGATGACGATTATCCGATTGCGGGAAGTCTTGACCGCTTAATCGCCCGTCCCTGGATTGGGTGAAAAGAACTTTTCAAGCTTGCCACTGATGCCCTTGTATTCATCGGCATCGCTTGGAGCGTCCTTCTTCAAGGTAATGACAGGCCAGGATTCCGAGTAATCCCGGTTGAGCTCAATCCACTTGGTCGCGTCGGGGTCTGTATCAGGAAGGATTGCATCCGCCGGACACTCCGGCTCGCATACGCCGCAGTCGATACACTCGTCCGGATGAATGACGAGCATGTTTTCACCTTCGTAGAAGCAGTCAACGGGGCAGACTTCCACACAGTCCGTGTATTTACACTTGATGCAATCTTCGGTGACGACGTAGGTCATGCTCGCCTATTTCCCTGAAATCAGGCCAGCGGGTGAAGCTGGCCCGGTAATCCGCGTTTTACGAAAAGCGAACGCCCTAATCGGGGAGTTTGATTGGAGCGTGTTTGTGCAAATGCACGGGCACGCCTGTTCGCCTTCTGGAGATGATATTGAGCATTTCGACGAAGATGGAGAAACCCATGATTCCGTATATCAATGCCTTCGGAACTTCATAGTGAAGCCCTTCACCGAGAAGGATCGCACCAATCAGCAGCATGAAGGCAAAGGCCAGCATCTCCGTGGTCGGGTGGCGCTCCATGAATCGGGTGAGGGGACCAGCAGCGACCAGCATGATGAATGTTGAGATCAGGACGCCGCCCACCATGATCGGCACCAACTGATTATAAGCAATGCCCACAGCTGTCAGAACGCTGTCAATTGAGAAGACAAGGTTGAGCAGCAGCAGGGTGAACAGTATCTGGGGCAGAGAAAGCCGTTTGGCGTTCCCGTCGGCATGGTGATCGTCGCCTTCAAGCTTTTCAAAGATTTCCTGCGTGGCTTTGTAGATCAGGAATATACCGCCAACGACCAGTATGGCTCCCTTCACCGTAATATCTTGATGATGCTCTGGCATGAAAGGCAGCGAAACCAGCTGCACATTCTCAAATCTCAGCAAAATGCCAATGGAGAAGATCAGTGCAATTCTTGCGACCATCGCCATGATGATCCCCAGATTTCTTGCGCGGTCCTCCTGTCCCTGGGGAGCTCGTTTTGCGATGACGGCGATGAAAACGACATTGTCGATGCCCAGCACCACGCCCATGAAGGATACGGTCAGGAGGGAGAGAATTGCGGGTACGGTCAGCAATTCGCTCAGTGAAAGAAAGTCAGAAAGCATTTCGAAGGACATGGCTCAAACCTCAGTCAGCGATTATGCGGCTATGTTTATCGGTTTTGGCGAGAATATTAAAGATCTCGCAAGCGGTCTGTTTTCCTTCTTTCCCGCTTTGTGGGGCGTCCCGCACCAAATTCACGTTCCGCAACCGGAGCTGTCCGGGCATCGACGTTTTGAGCGGCTTCGAGCTGCTCTGCCGTTTGCTCACTTTTGGGTCTTCTTTCCGGCAAGGGCGCCAAATCTTCGTATAGAAGGCGTGCTTCTTCAAAAGGGCGTCGAGATTGACCAAGGGCCAGAATCTCTATGACCCGGATATTCGGACCCTGATGAAAGGTCAGAATGTCGCCAACCTTAACTTCAGCCGATGCCTTGCGTACCGCAATCTTATTGATGCGAATTTTCCCGCCATTGGCGACTTCAGCTGCCAGTGTGCGTGTTTTGAAGAAGCGAGCGTACCAAAGCCATTTGTCGATCCGCAGTTTTTCCGCCCGCTGCTCTGTCATTCTTGAACGTTATTTTTTCAACTGAGCCAAAACGGCGAAGGGACTGTTGGGATCCATGGGCTTTTCCGCTTCCTGGCGTGGCTTGCTCGCTCCGCCGGATCGGGGGTTCTTGTTGCTCTTACCTTTCCCGGCTTTTTTGGGTGGGCGGCTTTTTTGCTTTTGTTCCCCAGCCTCTGCGGTGTTGTCCTCTTTGGCTGCTGCTGCTTTCTTTGGGTCAGGTCGCCCGGCACCCCGGCCTCGCCGTGTCCATACCGGAGCCTCTAGGTTTGGAGCCTGGGAAACAGTGTTTTCATCTTCTCCGGTAGCTTTCGATGCAGTCGAATCGTCTTCTGCAGAAGCGTTTTCTGCAGTTGATTCAACTGCTTCCTCAGGTGCTTCGACTTGGGTCTCCGGCACCGGTCCGGTCTCGTTTTGCTCTTGCGCTTTTTCTTCAGACTTAGCGGAAGCCGCAGCTAGGGCTTCTGTCGCGCTCAATCGGGAAGGAACGTAACCAAAGGCAAACATCAGTCGGCGGACCAAGGCTGCATCACAGCCAAGTTGCTGTTCCAGGCCCTCGGGCTGCAAAAAATCAGCCTGAGCCCTGAATTGACTATGCAAATGACCCGCAAGCCGGTCGAGTGCTTCCACCTGTCCGACAATTGGGCGTTCTTTGCGATCTCCACGGCTTGGTGGTCGTAAAACTGCAAATCCGAGTGTCTGGTACAGTGAGAGCGGCACGTCTCGCTCTGGATGCATCACTTTGGTGCCCTGAGCCGGGAGCATGTCGCGCACGTCCGGGCGTTCGTTCCACAGCGACCACAGAAGTACGCGCCATGGCCAATGCTGCGTATTCGATAGACCTCGCATCCACACGGCAAACCGACCAATACGGATTCCCTGATCGTACAGTGTTTTCCGCTCTTCTTTGCCGAGTTCATTCAGGAATTGCGTAATGCTTTCCCGGTTAATGAGGCCAAAGTTCTCCACCAGTTGGAACGCCAAACCGCGCGCTGTTCCTTTTAGCGGTGCGGCCTGCAATTCATGGAAAATCTTCATCCGGTTGCGCAGATGCGAACGCGTCCATTTTTCAACACGCTGGCGGATCTTTTCACGGTCGTTGCCTTGCAACAGATCGTTGTGAATGACCTCAATACCCGGAAACAGCAGGCTTTCACCCTTGACCAGATGGCCTACCTGATTTTCCCGCCACAATAGATGCCCGGCTTCTGTCAGGCGAAAGGCGCCATCGTTATCAGCGAGCAACTGTTGAACGCGCTGCTCAACTTCTTTCACCATAACCCGCCGTGCCGCCGTGAAGACAGGCCGGGCCGATGAGTCCATGATTGAAGGGTCTGGCGAGAACACCAATCCCTTGATGTGCCCGACGTGTTCACCCTCGACCTTGACCGTGCCTTCTTTAGCGTCGATCTCTGCGTTTAAGTCTGCGCCGTCCATGAGTACCCTCGCCATAATCGTCGCCCGACGATCTACAAAACGCTGCGTTAATCGTTCGTGTAACGCGTCAGACAATTTGTCGTCAATTTTTCGCGCCTTTTCTTGCCAATACTTGGCGTTTGTTACCCAAGAAGCGCGATGTGAGATGAAGGTCCAAGTGCGTACAGACGCAATTCGGTTCACCAACGTGTCAATGTCGCCCTGCAGGTTGTCCAGTCGTGAAACATGCTGTTCCACAAAATCTTCAGGGATTCGGCCTACGCCCCTGATCAAATGCTGGAAAATCTGTGCCAGAAGCGCGGTGTGTTGTTCGAACAGAGTTTTCCGAAAATCAGGAACTTGCGCGACATCCCACAGGGTTCTCAATGCTGCCCTGGACCGTGCAACCTTTGCGACGTCGTCGTCTTTCAGCAGGACCTTCAGCGCCTGATGATCTTCCGCATCGCGAGTCCGGCTCAACAGGGGGTGCGGTGGTGGTTTTTCCAGCGACCTCAGCAGCCCGGTCGGGGAGCTGAAATCCAGATGCCTCGAACGCCATTGCAGCACTTCGACCGGGTCAAAACGGTGATTTTCGACTGCCTCGACGATATCTTCAGGAAATCCGCCGATTTCTGTGGTTGTGCAAAAGGTGCCGTTGTTCATATGCCGACCGGCTCGACCTGCAATCTGGCCAACTTCGGGAGCCCTGAGGCGGCGCGCCTGTCGACCATCAAACTTACTGGTTTTTGCGAAGGTCACATGATCCAGATCCATGTTCAGGCCCATACCGATGGCGTCGGTCGCAACCAGGTAGTCGACTTCGCCAGCCTGATACATATCGACTTGAGCGTTTCGAGTTCGCGGACTCAATGCACCAAGAACCACCGCGCAGCCCCCGCGCATGCCTCGTAGATTTTCGGCCACGTGGTAAACATCAGAAGCAGAGAAAACGACGATGGCGCTGCGGCGAGGTACCTTTTGCAGGCGCTTGGGCGAGACGTAGTTGAGCTCGGAAAAGCGAGGGCGTGTTTCGATTTCACAGTCGGGCAGAAGTTCCCGAATGACGCCGGCCATGGTGTCCGACCCCATAAACATCGTTTCCATGGTGCCACGCGCGTTCAGCAGTCGGTCCGTAAACACGTACCCCCGCTCAGGATCAGCACAGAGTTGGACTTCATCGATCGCCAGAAAGGACACAGAAACGTCCAGCGGCATGGCTTCGACCGTGCAGATCCAATAACGCGGGTTCTGGGGGATGATTTTTTCTTCGCCGGTCACGAGAGCAACTTGGCTAACGCCTTTTTGCTTAATGACCTTGTCGTAGTTTTCTCTCGCCAAAAGGCGCAATGGAAAACCGATCATACCGGTATCGTAACCAAGCATTCGCTCAATCGCGAGATAGGTTTTTCCGGTATTGGTAGGGCCGAGTACCGCAGTCATCGGCCCTTCGTAATTTGCACCAGTCATGTGGTGGAGACCTCTGTCGTCCGGGTTAGGCGTCAGCCTTTAAACTTGCGCATAACCTCATGACAGGAGAGTGACAACCTGCGCTCTGTCGCGCAAGCGCATTTCCTATTGGAGGCGACTTATCGCCTCTTTAATTCGGAGTTTTTCTTTTTTGAGATGTTGGAGCCTTAACCCATCAGGCAAAGGTCGCTTTTGTTCGTCCATAATGGACTGTTCGAGTTGCTGGTGACGTGTTTGTAAAGATGTCGAATAGGACAAGCCTCTAACTCCCTGCTTTTCTCGATTAATACATATACGATGGGTGCAAGGGAGGACTGCGTCAAGGGCAAGCAAAGGTGCAATCATTGCTTTTTTTGGCCAAATTTTCGCTTTTCACCTGTATTGGGTGCTTTTAATGCCCGATCAGGTCGGTAATTTTTATGCGCCCATGATGCGGGAGCGAAGCCCGCCGAGCGCACCAAAGGCACGCACAACATTCCGCAGCCTATGATCCAAAAAACGCTTGGTCGACGTCAGGTCTGGATCATCTGTCGCCAGCCAGTAGGTCAGCGTCGCGCCATAGACCCCTGACAGTAGTGTCCGTTTGGTCACGAAGTTGAAGTCACGATCCGACGCTCCAACGGCCTTCCAAGCTGCATCAGCCGTTGCCCAAGTGAGTCGAGTCCCGGTGTAGAAGTGATGTGGCAAAGCCAGATGAGAGAGCCCTCGGCGGACGGCTTCCTTCACCGGCGCTGCCTGCTCCAGCCGGTGTGCGAGAATGCGGTGTAGTTTGTCGGTCGTCCCCAGTTCCTGAAAATCCTCCTCCTCCACGACTTCAAGCATGCGCTCGTCGGCCAGCTTTGAATGGCCTGCGATCATGGAAACGGATGTCGGGAACCAATCCATTGCTAAAGCAAGCGGAACTTCTGTCTCTTCCGCAGCCCGGCGAAGGGCCGCGTTGCTCCATCCGTCGAAAGTCGCGTGGTGCGCAATCGCGTCGATGAGGGCGGTCTGGTCATAACTCTCTGTCATGGTTTGGAAATGTGCTCGAAAGTGGCTTTCGTCAACCAGTCGAGTTGTCCCACGGTTCTGCCCCATCGTTTAGCAAGGGTTTCTATGCGCCACACGCACGGCCCCGGGCTTTGCTTTTTCAAATTGCTTTTGCTAAACAGCATCCGAACTTGCGTGGATCTTCTGCGCGAGCACATGTTTTATTTGCCCGAGAGCAGGGCTTTGCAAAGGTTAGGGAGCATCCCGTGGAAGTATCCGTTCGCGA
>CALIBP010000235.1 GCA_938048165.1 uncultured Alphaproteobacteria bacterium
TTGCGACCGTCACAGGCCGGTTTTATGCAATGGATCGGGACAAACGCTGGGATCGCGTATCACAGGCCTACAACGTCATTGTCAGCGCCGATGGAGAAAGCGCTGCGAATCCGATAGCCGCAATCGAACAAAGCTATAGCAACGACGTTACCGACGAATTCGTTTTACCCACCGCTATCGGTGATTATAACGGAATGCAGGATGGCGACGCCGTCTTGATGGGCAACTTCCGCGCCGACCGCGCGAGAGAAATTATAACGGCGCTGCTGGATATCGAGTTTGAAGGCTTTGACCGGGCGAAAACAGTCACCTTGTGTAGTGCAACCGGGCTGGTCGAATATTCCGAGACTCTGAGCCGGTCAATGACCTCTATCTTTCCACCTGAAACGCTGGATCGCATATTCGCTGAAGTTATCGCCGACGCTGGAATGAAACAGTTTCGTATCGCCGAAACCGAAAAATATGCTCATGTAACGTTTTTCTTTAATGGCGGTGTTGAAACGCCTTACCCCGGTGAAGACCGGGCCCTCATTCCCTCGCCAAAGGTTGCCACCTATGACGAGAAGCCGGAAATGTCCGCGGTTGAGGTAACAGATCGCCTAATCGAGGCTATTAACTCGGGCAACTACGACTTCATCTTTGTGAATTATGCCAATCCGGACATGGTAGGACATACAGGCATATTATCAGCCGCAATCAAGGCAATTGCCACCGTCGACGAATGTTTGGGTCGACTTGAACTGGCTATCAAGAATGCCGGTGGGGCCCTTTTAATTACCGCAGATCACGGCAATGCGGAAACGATGACAGACCCCGATACCGGAAAGCCCTTCACCTCACACACCACAAATGTCGTTCCAGCGATCCTGGTGAATGCGCCGGCTGAATACACCTCGCTAAACGACGGTGCGCTCGCTGATGTCGCGCCGACATTAATGACGTTGATGGCGCTTGAACAACCGTCGCAAATGACCGGCCAATCCCTTGTTGGAAACGATGGTACGACGACCAGCGGTGGAGGAATTCATCCTGTATCGGCCTCAGCTTAAATACAGAACAGCCATCGCTACCTGCGCGGTTCTCGCCGGCAGCTGGCCAGTCCCAGCAATACCTGCTGACCCGGGTAAATCTCTCAAGAACATTGAAAAAAGTCTTGGCGAAGCGACATCTGAATCTCGCGCCCTTAATGAAAAAGTAGAAAAAACTAAGGCTGAAATACAGGCACTCAAACAACGGTTAATTGCTGTTGCCGCAAAGGCACGAGATCACTCTTTTACGTTAATCAAACTCGAAGAACAGCTTGAGGAGTTAGACCACCGTGCTGCAGTAAAACGACAGTCGCTAGACGGACAGAAAAAACAACTCGGGAGCTTAATCGCGGCCTTGCAACGGATAGCCCTTCATCCACCTATTGCTTTAATTGCTTTACCGGCCACTCCCGCAGATACCATCAGAAGCGCGCTATTACTGCGTGGGGCCGTCCCTGAAATAGAGACTCGAGCGCGCGTATTAAAGGACGATATTAAGGCTCTTTCGGAAATTCGTAGCGCTATCACCGCCGCGCGCCAAAAAATACAATCTGAACAGCGCGACCTCACGAACGAGCACCGTGCATTGGCCGCGCTGACCTCGAAAAAGCTTCAACTCGCCAAAGTCACCAGCGCCGCACAACGAAAACTCGGTAAAAGAGCCCAAGAACTGGGTGGTAAAGCCAAAAGTCTCAAGGATTTGGTAACCCGACTGGCAGCCGAACAGCGAAAAAAGGCACAGGCAGAAGCCCATAAAAAGAAGGGGAATCGGGCGGCCAGCGAAGCAAAACCCCTTGCGCCAGAACCTAATCGCAAAATTGTGACTTCAGCACCCAGCGGTCCTTCGGCCACCGCCCCGGCAATAAACTCGCAAACAGCGATCCTCCCTCGCTTCCCGCGACGAGGACTGCCCGTTGCTGGCCGCATCACTGTTTCCTTTGGCGGCAAAGATCATAATGGCCAAAAATCGCGCGGAATCTCGGTCAGAGCCCGTGCCAACGCTACAGTCATCTCGCCAAGCAGTGGCAAGGTGGTATTCGCTGGCCCATTTAGAGGCCTTGGCAATCTTTTGATCATTGAATACGGACGCCAGTACCATTTATTACTGGGTAGACTGGAAAGAATTGATGTGCCGGTAGGTGAAAAAGTGCTGGCGGGCGAGCCCGTTGGCATAATAACCTCTACCGAACTGACCGGCACAACACTATATCTAGAATTGCGCCGAAACGGTCGGCCCATCAATCCCCTGCCGTGGCTTGCGGCAAGACGAGATAGGAAACGCGGATAATGGTTACACGAATTCTCGCGGCAACAGCCGTCTTCACTTTGATATTGTTCCCGGTCACTGGCAACGCCCAGAAAAACACTTCAGAAACATACCGCCAGCTTGATTTGTTTGGCGACGTCTTTGAAAGAGTACGTGCCGATTATGTAAAAAAAGTTGGCGACGAGAAGCTTATTGAATCAGCCATCAACGGCATGTTGACGTCGCTGGATCCACATTCCAGCTATATGTCTCCCAAGAGCTTCAAAGACATGCAGGTCCAGACCCGCGGAGAATTCGGCGGGCTAGGAATAGAAGTCACAATGGAGAATGGCTTCGTTAAAGTGGTTTCTCCGATTGACGACACGCCCGCCTTTCGCGCAGGTCTAAAATCCGGCGACTATATTACGCATCTTGATGATACTGCCGTTCGAGGCATGACGCTTAACGAAGCCGTTGAGAAAATGCGTGGTCTCGTAAATTCAGATATCAAACTCACGATCCGCCGTGAAGGACGTGAGCCTTTCGACGTCACCATTACGCGCGCCGTTATCAAAGTCAGGTCAGCCCGGTGGCGGACCGAAGACGACGTTGGATATTTGCGCCTGACGTCCTTTACAGAGCAATCGGATGTCGGCATTGCCAATGGCATGAAAAAGATTAAAGAAAAGCTGGGGGATAAGTTAAAGGGCATCGTTCTGGATTTACGAAACAATCCAGGTGGCTTGCTTGATCAGGCAATCAAGGTTTCTGACGCGTTTCTTAATCGCGGCGAAATCGTATCAACTCGATCACGCCGCGCCGATGACGCCCAGCGCTTTAACGCTAAAAAAGGAGACCTGGCTGAAAATCTGCCGATCGTTGTTTTAATCAACGGTGGTTCAGCTTCTGCTTCTGAAATTGTTGCAGGCGCACTTCAAGACCATCGGCGGGCTGTTATCCTCGG
>CALIBP010000236.1 GCA_938048165.1 uncultured Alphaproteobacteria bacterium
TGAGGGCCGCACGCTCCAAGGCGCTCGCCCCAAACTGGCCGACTTTTGCTCCGCCACACTGGCCGAATTTTACTCCGCCGTTGACAATACTCACATCAGCAACCCCTGAGGAAACCATGGCAGAAGTCGCCAGTTTCTTTCAACAGCACGCAGCAAGCTACAATATCGCTGCAATCGGTTTAGCCTGCTTTGGCCCCATATGTTTAACTCCGGGAAGTGCAAAATGGGGCCAAATCTCTAGAACCCCAAAGCCTGGATGGGAAGATACGAAACCCCACGAGATCCTAAGGAAATACTTAGGCGATATCCCAATCGGTATTCAGACCGACGTCGGTAGTGCTGCAATGGCCGAAGCGAAATGGGGGAAAGGCCGTGGGTGTCCGAATATGACCTATATCACGATAGGAACCGGAATCGGGGGAGCTAATATTGTTGATGGCCGTCTGGCAAATGGACATACCCACAGTGAACTTGGGCACATGATTGTCAAGAAGCACCCAAAAGATCCCTTCCAAGGCGTTTGTGGTGCAAACCATATCGATTGTATAGAAGGGCTGGCATCCGGTAGTGCTATTGCGGCTTCAACGCACACTGACCTTAAAAGTGCACGGGAGCCAAGCATCGTCTACGAATATGTCGCCTATTACGTCGGTCAGTTGTGCGCCAATGTGTTTTTTTGCAATGCCCCGCAGCGCATCATTTTGGGTGGAGGTGTGATGAGAACACCCGGATTAGTGGAAACTATCCGAAAATACACCGCTCAGTTCATCAATGGCTATCTGGCATGGCCATCAGAAGATACAATGAATGAAGCCATCGTCCTATCTCATTGGGCAAAGAAACCTGATTGCCCAATTGCCCATGAAGTCAACGCCGGGGCTCTCGGGGGGCTGATCATCGCAGAAAATGCCCTGAACAAATGAACACTCATTTCCCCTGCTTGAGCTGCGTCTAAGGTCGGGCAGGTTCGGCTCTTTCATCTTGCGCCGCACTTGCCGGTCCAGTGTTTGAGCTCTTCATGCTCTGGCCAAAACTCACCATGTCCAAGGCTGCCGCTGGACCATCAGCAGCCATAGAACGCCCCCACACCGCGGCACAATCGCATGTATTTCCAGAACCCTCGAAGCCTATCCCGCTGTGGCACCCCGCTTCGTCAGAAACTCCACCGATTCCTATTTCAACTCACGGCTGAACACTCTTCTCACCATGTAGATTTTCTAGTTTCATAAACACCTTACCTCGGTGCTCACAAAACCGGCTTCAGGCAATTATTTGTGTCAATGAAATGAAGAAACGATAGAGGCAGGCCTCCCTATCTTGTCAAAAACCCAGGAGCTATGCCCGAAAGTTGGTGATGGTCTGATCAGGCGGCAGGTTGAAGTTGTTTGATCCCGTCGACGAAGGCAATGCCCTGAATGATCTCGGGCATGCGGTTTGATCCGTCGAGCTTTCGCCATTTCCCCTGTGCCGACATCATCAACTTGAAGGCCATGGCGAGGCCGGTTTTGCGGCTTAGGCAGCCTTTGGTTTTTCCGGTTCGATGGCGCACGGTGGCGAAAGTGCTCTCGATGGGGTTGGTGGTCCGGATGTGTTTCCAATGTTCCGCAGGGAAGTCATAGAAGGCCAGCAGCGCCTCGCGGTCTTTCACCAGCTTGGCGATGGCTTTTTCGTATTTCACGCCGTAGGTCTCAACTAAGAAGTCGAATGCAGCATTGGCCTCGGCCTTGGTTTCTGCCTGCCAGACGTCATGAAGGTGACCCTTGGCTTTGGCCTGCACGGACTTGGGCATGGCGTTCAGCACGTTTCCGGTTTTATGGAACCAGCAGCGTTGCTCGCGGGTGTCGCCAAACACCTCGCGCAGCGCGGCCCAAAACCCGAGCGCGCCATCGCCCACAGCGAGATCAGGGGCGTGAGAAAGGCCACGTCGCTTGAGATCAAGGAGTAGCTCGCGCCAGCTTTGAGTGCTTTCTCGATATCCGTCCGTCAGGCCCAGGATTTCCTTGCGGCCCCATTCATCCGCGCCAATGAGCACCAGAACGCATTGTTTTTCCTCCATTCTGGGCTGGAAATACACGCCGTCGGCCCAGACGTAGACGATGCGCCGCGCGCTCAGATCGCGCTTCTGCCAGCGTTCATAATCCTCCCACCAGTCCGCCTTGAGCCGGGAAATCGTGGTGGATGACAGGCCAGCCGCATTCGGGCCGAGCAGCGCGGCCAGGGCTTCCTGGAAATCACCCGTCGAAATGCCCTTTAGGTAGAGCCAGGGCAGCAGTTCCTCGACGGATTTGGCCTTGCGCAAATACGGCGGCAGGATGGACGAGGTGAACCGCACTTTCTCAGCCTGTTGCCCTCGATCCCGCACGCGCGGCACCTTGACTGCGACAGGGCCAACGCCGGTCATGACCTCGCGCTCAGGCAGGTGGCCATGCCGAACGATCCGCGCATGTCCCTCCGGCGTCGTTGCGGCGGAAAACTGGGCCAGCAAAGCGCCCAGCTCAGCCTCAAGCGCCTGTTCGATCAATCGCCGCGCTCCAGAGCGGATCAAATCCGTCAGCGGATCAGGTGAGAATCCGTTTGGATCGGGCAAAGTGGTGATGGTATCTCTCGTCATGTGGCATATCCCTTTCTCTGCGAGAATTGACGGCGTTCTGAACACCGCCATGATATGCCGCCCCTCAGGGCCATCACCAACTTTCAGCTATTTCTCTCACGGAATCGCTTATTGTGGATCTGCGATTGGTCGAAAGAGACGGCAATTACAAAGACGTTCGAATTGGCGAGGTAAAACCCTGCAAGGATGGTGAGTTTCGGGCAGTCACGCTGTCGCGCACCCTGGAGGAAGCCAGCGCCATTCTTGATGGAAACGACCTGGCATCGGCCTATCTTTTGATCTTTCTCCCTGTTGCAGCACCACAGCAGTTTTCATTCTCCATGCTCAATATTTTTGTATCCGAAGGCGAGTTGGCGTGATGACAAAAAAGAAGATTTCAGCCGTCGTTTGTGTTTATAACCGCGAAGACACTCTGCCTCAGTGCCTAGAAGCATTGGCGAACCAGACAATTTCCAGCGATCTGTTCGAAGTTATTGTGGTTGACAACAACTGCACCGACAGCTCCCCCGAAATTGCGGCCAGATATGCGGCCAAATATCCCTTTATGCGGGTTGTGAAAGAGACCAAACAAGGTCTGGCAAGCGCGCGCAACTGTGGAATGCGGGAAGCCAAATCCCCCATCGCAGCCTTCACGGATGACGATGCGATTCCTGCCAGCGACTGGGCTGAGCGCCTGCTGCAACGGTTTGAGGAACTGGGTGAAACCGTTGCCGTGGTCGGCGGTG
>CALIBP010000237.1 GCA_938048165.1 uncultured Alphaproteobacteria bacterium
ATCCCAGATACCGGCATCGCGGATCGATATGCGACCATCAGGATGGACAGCCGACATCTCAGCGAAGATCAGCCCGGCACCGCCCATCGCGCGACTCCCGAGATGCACGACATGCCAGTCACCGACGACGCCGTCTTCGGCGGAATACATACAAAGTGGTGACATCACCACCCGATTGATCATCTCCATGCCCCGTAATTTATAGGGCGTAAACATTGGTGGAATCTCGGTCCTGGTTTCCGGATTGGTTGCCATGGGATTATCTCATGATTTCAGGGTTGGGATTAAAGACACCTGCGGCTGGATACTGGTTGGGCCATTTTAAATCGTAGCCCAGCTCGCGGGCGGCATGGCGCACGAAGTAGGGATCAAACAGATGACCCTTGCCGACACAGCAGAGATCAGCACGACCTTCGGCAATGACGCCGTTGATCTGTTCGGCGACAGCCAGATTGCCCACGGTCATCGTCGGCATGTCAGCCTCGCGGCGGATTTGTTCACTAAAGGGCGTCTGGAACAGGCCGGGGGTGACGGGGCGGCGCTCGCTGGTGACGTTGCCACTAGAGACATCGATAATATCGAGTCCGGCAGCCTTGAACATCTTGGCGATCTCAACGCCGTCCTCGATCTGGTTGCCTTCATCATTCCAGTCGATGGCAGATATTCTCGCCGACATTGGTTTCTCGTCAGGCCATACAGCGCGCACCGCGTGAAATACTTCAAGCGGCAGCTTCATACGGTTTTCGAGCGAACCGCCATAGGCGTCGGTGCGCTGGTTCGAGAGCGGCGACATGAAAGATGATAGCAAATAACCATGTCCGGCATGCAGCTCGATAATGTCAAACCCCGCCTGATCAGCGCGTTTGGCGGCAGAGACAAAATCGTCAACCACCTTGGCGATATCGCCTTGATTCATCTCCTTCGGCATTTCGCTGTCCGGTCCGAACGGGATCGCGCTCGGCGCGACAATTTCCCATTTCTCATCGTCGGTCAGCGGTGTATCGCGTTTCCAGGCAATGGGTTCGCAGGCTTTGCGGCCCGCATGGCCAATCTGCATGCCGATCTTGGCGTCGGTGCGGGTATGGACGAAATCGACAACTTTTTTCCAGGCCTCCATATGGCGGTCTTCATACATGCCGGCATCGCCGGGCGATATGCGGGCTTCTCGTGACACCTGGGTCATTTCGGTAAGGACCAGTCCGGCACCGCCCATCGCGCGACTGCCAAGATGGACGACATGAAAATCAGTTGGTGTACCGTCGAGATCGTCGGCTGAATACATACACATAGGTGACATGACGACGCGATTGCTGACGGTCATTTCGCGCAGCGTAAACGGCGTAAACATGGGTGGGGTTTGGCTGTCCGACATGGTGGCTATTTCTTTCTCTTAGGAAACGGGTTGTCGGCGAGCTTACACGTGAATCCATCGGCGGCAAGGGTACGCTGGCGCTGTTTTCCCGGGCGGCGTACAATAAAGGAAACCTTTGCTAAGCCCGCGCCGCTTTTCGAGCCCGCCGACAAGAATATTCTGGAAAGAGACCCATGACCGCACCTGCCGGAGGTTCATCCGTTGCGACATCCCCGGCGGTTCTCGCGACGGCATTCATGATTCTTGCCGGGGCGCTTTTTGCTTCGATGCATGGCACCGTGCGACTGATTTCTTTCGATCTTCACCCCTTCGTCATTGCCTTTTATCGCAATCTGTTCGGCTTTCTGGTGCTGGTGCCCCTGTTGATGCGGGGCGGTGTCGGGATGTTTATGACGAAGCGATTTGGCTTCCACAGTATTCGCGCCTGTATCAATTCGATGTCGATGCTGTGCTGGTTTATGGCCTTGTCGCTTATTCCTCTGGCAGATGCGACGGCGCTCAACCTGACTGGACCGCTCTTCGTGACGCTGGGGGCGATGATTGCCTTTGGCGAACGGGTTAGGATTTGGCGCTGGACTGCCCTTATTCTCGGCGCAATCGGCGCCTTGATGGTAATCCGACCAGGGTTTGAGGCGGTCAATTTAGGCGCACTCCTGGCCGTAGCGGCTACAGCGCTCGCGGCGATCTCCAAACTCTTTGCCAAGAGCCTGACCAAGACAGAAGATCCAGCAACCATTGCCGCCTATGTCCAGTTTTTGATGACACCGATTACGCTCGTCGTGGCCTTGTTTTACTGGCAATGGCCGACGACCGAACAGCTCTTTGGCCTTATGGCGATTGGCGCGCTGGGAAGTCTTGGGCATCTGTTTACGGCCAAGGCCTATGCGATTGCCGACCTTAGCTTTGCGGAACCGATCGTGTTTACCCGCATGATCTGGGCGACAATATTTGGCTATGTCGCATTCTCCGAAATTCCGGATATCTGGACCTGGGCCGGGGCGTTTACGATTGTCATGGCGACGACAATCATTTCCTATCGTGAACGGGTCGTGAAACGGGCGTCGGCGGGGAAGGTATAAGTTACAACAATAGTGTCCCCGGCGGTTGATCGCCGGTTTTCCTTCGTGGTTTATTGCGGCTCCGACAGGAAGAGGAAGATATGGCCAACGACAAACAATATGGCGGGCGAGGTTACCCTGACCTTCATGACCATATCGATAGATTGCGTGAGTTGGGCCTGCTGCATGAAATTGATGCGCCGGTAAATAAAGACACAGAGTTGAAACCGCTGGTGCGCTGGCAGTTCCGTGGCGGTATCCCTGAATCAAATCGTAAGGCTTTCCTTTTCAATAACGTCACGGACAGCCGTGGCAATAAATATGATATCCCGCTGGTGGTTGGCGCCTTAGCGACCACGCCGGAAATTTATAGCATTGGTATGGGGGTGCCGGTTTCTGAAATCGGTGACCACTGGAAAAAGGCGCTGGCTGCGCCGTTGCCACCAGTTGAGGTTCAGGATGCGCCGTGCCATGACGTTGTTCTCACCGGTGCTGATCTGGATGGCGAAGGCAAAGGGCTTGATGCGTTACCGGTGCCGATTTCTACGCCGGGATTTGATGTCGCTCCTTATCTGACGGCCACTAGCTGTATTTCGCGTGACCCGGATAGCGGCGTGCAGAATATGGGAACCTATCGCGGCGGCATCAAAGCGCCGGACCGCATCGGGTTAAAAATGTTCGTCAATCTGCGTCAGGGCGGTCATGCGCATTGGGACAAATATAAGGCGCGTGGCGAAAAGATGCCGATGGCTATTATGGTCGGTTGTCCTCCAGCGCTGGCCTATGTCAGCCCGCAGAAAATTCGCGAAGGCGTTGATGAAATTGCCGTCGCGGGGGCATTAGCTGGAGCGCCTATTCGCGTCGTCAAAGCCAAGACCGTTGACCTGATGGTGCCGGCAGATGCGGAGATCATCATCGAAGGCCTGGTTGATACCGAGATGCTGGAGCCGGAGGCTCCGTTTGGCGAAAGTCATGGGCACATTAATCTCGAGGAATATAATTTGATTTTTGAGGTGACGGCGATTACCCGGCGCAAGGATGCCATCCTCGCTTCGATCATTTCACAGGTCACCCCATCGGAATCGAGCGTCATCAAGCGGGTGGCGATGGAACCCAAATTCCTCAACCATCTCACGGATAATCTTGGCATTAAGGGTCTTAAG
>CALIBP010000238.1 GCA_938048165.1 uncultured Alphaproteobacteria bacterium
CGACAGCTCTTGAGCGGCGGCTACAAAGTAACTGATGCCATGGTGCAACAGGCAATGGCCTTCGCGTTTCTCCAGGAGAAGCTGGTTATCGAACCGGGGGGCGCTGTAGCCCTCGCCGCGGTTTTAAACAAGGTCGGTGACTTTGCTGGCAAAACAGTCGTCGCTGTTCTATCTGGCGGCAATGTCGATCCGGCGACCTTCAGCAAAGCAATCAAGGAGTTTGGTTAGGAACCCCGTGGTGTTGCCGGCAATCCATCACTGACAATGAGATTGATACCAGCCTGTTCGCCTTCCTCTACCGCGTTGAGACGGCGGCAATGACCATCAAGCTGAGCACCGGGTTCGATACTCAACGTTTCATGAAAGATATCGCCTTTCACCTGCGCCGTTTGCGTCAATGTTACAGCGCGACTTCTGATCTGGCCTTTTACGGTTCCCCGCACCAACGCCTCGTCAGCAACCACGGCACCATTGATCTTACCGGTTTCGCCGACACTTAGTTTGTTACTCCGGACATCGCCATCAACAGTGCCGTCGATTTGAACCTCGCCATCGCAATTAAGGTTTCCGCTTACTGTCAGATCGGCACTTATGATCGTCGGAACAGCAGGTTTCTTTTTCGCGGGGCGTTCCTTCTTATCCTTTGAAAACATTTTTACTCGCCTTGATAAATTTCAGTGGATCAACGGGCTTATTATTTATTCGAATCTCGTAATGTACGTGAGGCCCCGTACTCCGGCCTGACGAACCAAGTTCGCCAATCTTATCACCAATTTTTACAATTTTACCTCTTTTAACGCTGGTGCGTCGAAGATGGCCATAGCGCGTTACAATGCCAAAACCATGATCAATTTCGATGACACGACCATAGCGGCCTTTCCAACCCGCAAAGACCACTTTGCCATCTGCCGGGGCAAAAATCGTTGACCGCGGTTTCGAGGCGAGATCAAGCCCCTGATGTTGTGCCCATTTTTTGTTCATGGGATCGCGGCGCCGACCAAACCTGCTCGATAGATTATAATGATCTATTGGCGCAATAAGCGGCACGGAACGCATTAGCTTTTTCAGATCTTCCCAATGCGTCAGATGCTGTTCAAGAATAGCATCGTCATCTTCCAGAACGGTCTTGTCCTTGCCGGCAGGAATAAACGGCCCACCCGTAGAATAGAGTTCTGGCTTATAAGCCTGCAGGAGCTTTTCCGGCTTCAACCCAACGCTCTCGATAATGCCGGTAATTTTCCGGATATCATGAAGCGTACGTTCGCTGACCGCCGCGAGAGCCGCTTTCTGGGATTTGCGCATAAATTTAATGCGCAGTTCGAGGCGGTCGACGCGCTTTTGAAGCCAATCTCGAGCGCTGGCGAACGCGCTTTTATCGACAAGGGCAGTCGTCAGCTCAGATTTGGCCTCGTCTACTTTTTGATAGAGACGACCGGTATATTTTTCAGCTTTTTCAAGCTGTTTCTCAAGTCCCTTGAGCTGGGCGTTCAAGGCCGCCTGGCGTCTTAGCTGTTCGCCACGTTTGCGTTCAGAGACCTGAAGTTCTGATTTCAGCTTCTTTAGCTCGGCATTAAAATTATCGTTCTGGGTAATCAGACCAACAAGGTTGTGATGGCTTTTCTTTAAGGTACCAGCGACATCGGTGATTTCGCTCTGCATGTCTGAAACTTTGCCGGTAAGCGACCGGTTGTGGCTTATGGCCCTAGCGAGATCTTCGTTCTTCGACTTAATAATGGCGTCATACCCATAATAGACGATGCTGACATGGGCGAACCAACCCAGAAAACCGACAAGGCCGACAAAAGCAGGGATTTGAACCCAGCGCGAGATGGTGAGGTATTTAACCGTGCCGCGACGCCGTATAACAACATCGCGCGATTCGGTAGCAGCAGCGAGGTAGCGTCCTACGCCCTTAACAAATCCTAGCAGCCAGTTCATGGCTATAATCTTCCCCCGACCGAGATGTATTCAAAACAACAAACTTTCCAGCAACGGCCTGATTGGCTTGTTACCGAAACTTCTTCTCTACATCCCCCATTGAAACCGGTGCATTGCTCCCCAGCCAACACCGTTGGTAAACCTATAGAAATAAAGTTAACAAGGCAAGAATTTGGTTGCCTCATCGGCATCCAATCATCCTTCAACTAAATACTTGTCGCGCGCCTCTTCTGCCCAGCGAAGCCCGTGCCCCGGCTCCGCAGATGGGCTTATATAGCCGTCATCATCCAAATCCACCGGATTGTCGAAAATAGGCTCCAGAAGCGGGAAATGTTCGAGCCATGTTACGGCCGGGGCCGCTGCTGCTAAATGCACGAACAAAGCCGGCAAAAAGTGCGGTGCAACACCTATCCCATAATGCCCCGCAACTGTCGCCACCCGCATGGCCTCGGTGATACCACCGATCATGGCGAGGTCCGGCTGAACTACAGCGCATGATTTAGCCTCCAAAAACGGGGCGAGTTCTACCAGCCCCTGATGATGTTCGCCGGTCGCTATGGCTACCGGAGACTGTGCCGCCAATGCGGCATATCCCACGATATCCTGAGCGGGTAGCGGTTCTTCGAGCCACAATAAGTTATAATCGGCGCAGGCATTCGCGAGCCATCGTGCTGTTACGAAGTCACATTTTTCATTGGCATCGCCCATCACCGCAACATCAGATGGCAAAGCGTCTGCGACCGCCTGCAAACGATCAATATCTGCCGCATTGCCCGCAAAACGCAGTTTGACAGCCGTACAGCCTTGATCGGCATATTTTAGAGCCTGTTTAACAGCATCATCGGGGGCCTGTGCCGGGCCAAAACCACCACTGCCATATACTCTTACCCGCCTGGGAACACCGCCCAAGGCCTCGGCCAAGGTCATTTCCTGACATTTTGCCCACAAATCCCACGCCGCCAGATCAATGGCGCCAATGGCAACATAACCGGTACCCCTTCCCAGCCTGTTGAGAGACCCTGCCAATCGTTGCCATAAAGCGGGTGGCGGAATTTGTTTCATGCCACCAACGAATTTTTCCAGCATGCGCGCAGCCGTCGCGGCAACGGTTTCACCGCCACCACCAAGCACATAGCTAAAGCCCATCCCCGTCTCACCGGTAGAAGCTTCAAGAGAAACAGCGATGACATCGACTTCCGTTATCCCTGAGCCCCCCGTCACGCCGGGCAAGGGATAGCGCCAAAGTTCAGCCGTCGCTTTGATAATTTCTCCAGTTGTCATCTCGCGAACCCGTTAATCTGCTTCTGTTTCATATATCTCTATCGCAACCGGGTCGCCGTCTTTGAGCGAAAGACTTTCCCGGACATTGACGGCGGCGATTAACTCAACTTGATCGCCGGGATATTCTGCAACATCAGGAAGAACAATTGCGGCCTCGATGTCTCCCGCTATCACTGCCTTATAACAAAAGGCATCGCACCAATCTGGATCTGGTGGCTTGATGACGATGCCTTTGGTTGATTTCACTCTCGCCCAGACAGCGAGATCGTCCGCCGACGACACAATAATGTTTACCGTTCCTGGATATGGATCGACACCAAGTACAGCTCGAAACGCTGTCTTGGCCCATGGGACTTCAGTGAAACCCGATGCCTTGCCTAAGCCTGTGGCGATCTTGCCTTTGAGGATTTCTGTTGGCATTCGCTAACTCTCTCCGCTGATATTGCATCGAACGGTTCTTGCCGTCGCGCAAAATGAAGATATATTCCGGCTTAGGGTGCGGGTGTAGCTCAGTGGTAGAGCACAAGCTTCCCAAGCTTGGTGTCGAGGGTTCGATTCCCTCTACCCGCTCCAGACTCTTCCTCTATATAATTGTCCGAACAATCAGGCTGCGTTTAGGAACTCTTCGAGCTTAGGTAGTTCGATTGGTTTCGACATCGCAGTCACGGACATGAGACCGAACGCTTCGCCCAATGCTTTGGTGTTATCGAGATAGCGCTGGGCATATCCGCTGATCACCAAAATTCTTGCGCCGCATTCCTGAGTCGCCAGGTACTTGACCAGCTCAATGCCGTCGATTTCAGGCATTACAACATCCAGAACGATCACGTCCGGGTTAAACCCAGTGAAACTTTCCTTGAAGTTTTCAGCGTCGGTCGTTACCCGCGTTTCATAGCCGAGACCTTCCGCAACCTGCCCAATGTACTGAGCAATATCAGGCTCGTCATCGACCACTAAAAGGCGCCTTTTACTCAAGATCCAACCCTCCCCGCAATTTGTTCATTGAACAGCTTCTGAATTATAGCGCCAAGCTGACTCGCCGTGTAGGGCTTTTGCAACACAATAGCTTCCTTGGGAACATCCGACGTTCCACCACTATTCGCAAGGTCCCAGTTTCCCGAAGCCAGCACAACCGGCAATGTCGGGTCGCGTGCGAGAATCGTCCGTGCCAAAGCTTTACCATTTAAAGAACCGGGAAGAAGAACATCACTGAACAATAGATCAATCGGCATCTTCTCAAACATGACGAGCGCATCGTCACCCGTCTCCGCTTCAATCACAGTATAGTTGAGGTTATCGAGCACTGCCGCAGCAAAGGCCCTTACATCTGCGTTGTCTTCGACCAACAAAATCGATTCTTTCTTGCCCTCCGTTTCGACCGGTAGAACAGGGCCTTCGGAAATCTCCACCTTATCAACCTGAGGCAAAAACAGATTCACCGTGGTCCCGCGTCCAAGCTGAGTATCAATGGAGACGCCACCACCGGATTGCTCGGCAAAACCATAAACTGTACTCAACCCCAACCCACTACCATCACCAAAGGCCTTCGTCGTAAAAAAGGGTTCAAAGGCACGCGCCAGAACTTCCTCAGCCATACCGGACCCATTATCCTGCACAGAGATACGAACGTAGTCGCCGGGGACGAGCTTTACCTTTTGGTTCCGAGTGCGACGCTTGAGACGGAAATTCTCGGCCTTAATCGCGATACGGCCGCCATCCGGCATGGCATCCCGAGCGTTGACGGCAAGGTTAATCAATGCGTTTTCGAGCTGTCCGGGGTCAACCTGTGCCCACCAAAGGTCGGCGGCAAGGCGTTTTTCCACCGTGATTCCGACACCAACCGAGCGTTCCAAAAGCGGGAACGTATCATCAATCAACTTCGAAATTTGAGTCGCCTGCGGGGCCAATGGCTGGGATCGCGCAAAGGCCAGAAGCCGATTAGTGACATCTCCTCCACGACGTGCCGCGCGTTCCGCTGTTTCCGCGAGAGCCAAAACACCGGGATCCGTAATACGACGGCAGAGCAATTGCAGATTACCGAGGATGATTGTCAGCAGATTGTTAAAGTCATGAGCAACGCCGCCCGTCATATGGCCAAGAGCGTCCATTCGTTGCACGCGCCACAACTCGCTCTCTGCGCGTTTTTCATCGGTAATATCCGTACCAATACCAAGCACTGCTGTAGAACCATCATGGGCAGTAAAAGGTAATTTAAAGATACGCATATCACGCTGTTCGCCTTTGGCATTCCAGACTTTGGATTCCCGGAACAAATTCGGACGATTGGCCTTGATGACATCAAGATCGGTTTTACGGATGCGTTCCATTTCATCGGGATAGTCATAGAACTCGTCTTGTTTTCGACCAATCAATTCATCTGCGGAAACGCCATAATTATCAGCAACTGCTTTGTTGGCGATTAGATAGCGGCCTTCGCGATCCTTTACATAAATCCACAACGGGGCATTATCGATAATCTGCCGCAGCTGCTCTTCGCGCGTCTGCAGCGCGTGATCGGCCCGCTGCCGTTCAAAGACGCGGCCCAGCTCGGTACCCACCTGGATCAAAGCATCTGCCAAACCCTCGTCACGTTCAGTACGCTCGTCCGAGAAAAATTCCAGAACACCGACTGTCTGATCACCCACCTTAACGGGCGTAGCAAACCCTGATTTCAGACCAACCTTCTGAATAAGTTTCCCACGCGGGCCAACACTCGAAAGATCGATTGGCAATCGTTCTCGCCAAACCAGGTTTCCTGTGTCCAAGACCTCGCCGGCAAGCTGACGTTTACGATCAACAGAATAGGTTTCTGTTAGGCGACGGAAGGATTCGAATTTTTCGGGGTCGCTCAGATACCATATTCTCATCGGTTCCAGCGAGCCTTCGTCATTTTCGGGTAAGACATAAGCATGCCCAACCGGCCAACCGGTAAAGGCGCAGACACGACCAAGGGAGAACTCTACGACCTCATGGAAGTCCATATTCTGATTGGCAGCCAATGCCACTTCACGGACCAGGTCCAGGAGTTTGGTGTTTTTGGCAAGCGCTTCAGAGGCAGCTTTACGGTCTGTAATATCCTGCACCAAGACAACCTGCACCGGGTCGAGACCTGGAATCTGCATTACCGAAACACCAAGTTGTGCCCATAATTGTCTGCCGTCACGGTTGAAAAAGCGCCGTTCAACATTGATACGTTCGACCTCTCCGGCATATAAACGTTTGCGGTCTTCCACCCCGCTTTTCTGATCCGCCGGATGCATGAAATTAAATGCCTTCATGCCGCTCAATTCTTCAACCGAATAGCCAATGAATTCTGCGAACGCCCGGTTGGCTTCCAGTATTTCACCCTCCGGCGACACCACGATCACACCGGCAGCACCCAGGTCGAACACCCCCCTGAACCGCGCTTCATTTTCAGCTAAGGACTCCTCTGTTTTCTTTAGTTCGGTGATGTCCTGAACATTTGAGATCACCACCACGTCATCCGTACGGGGGTCAACAACGCGCGCCCCGGTCGTGATCGCCCATACGGTTTCACCATCCTTACGCACATAACGTTTTTCACGAATATTCACCCGGTCTTCGGATCGCAGACGGTCACGCAGCTCATCATAAACCGGGCGATCATCAGGATGAGTCAGATCGCGCGACGTTAGCTGCAGCAATTCTTCAAGCTCGTAGCCAACGAAGTCGCAAAAGGCCCGGTTGGCTTCGACATAGCGTCCTTCATGATCACTAATGACCATGCCCGCACCGCCAGCATTAAATGCGGTCCGGAATCGTTCCTCGCTCAAACGAAGTTCGCTTTGAGCATTCCGGAGTTCGGTAACGTCCTGCACCGTGCCGAAAAGACGAAGAGGATTTCCATCATCGTCATATTGCAATTCCGCCTGTTCGTGGACGACCCGAACAGTGCCATCAGGTAGAACGATCCGATGATCCAAATCATATTTCTCA
>CALIBP010000239.1 GCA_938048165.1 uncultured Alphaproteobacteria bacterium
TTCATCCACAGGATCGCGGTGACCTGCCAATGCTTGATGCCGATCTTCTTACCAATCAGGTCTTTGGGTTCCTTGATTCCGGCATTGGTGTTGATGAACACAAAGCCATGACGAAACCGGCGATGGAGGAAGACAGGAATGGCGTCGAATGGCTTGCCTTGATCCTTGGCAACGAGATAGGTCGAGCAGGAGGCCTCGGCCATATCGAAATCTTCATTGTTATAGAAACGCCAATGCCGCGTTGTAGAATCCATATCGGTCAGAACGGTCAGGTCTATGCCGTCGGGTTTGACGATGCCGTCGATCAGTGGACGGGTGATGGCGTAATCGCCACAGGCCAGGGTCAGGGGAATATTCTTCGACATTTTGGGTTTCTCTCCGTTCTTTAATCAATCGGTCCGGGGCTGCCGGTGCCGGTAAAGGGCAGGCGGATTCCGACGCCTTTCTCCACAGCTTTTTCATAAACGTAATGACACATTGCGATGTCGTGCGCTACCAGCCCGGTTGTATGGATCAAGTTGCGCTCAGTGTCGCTCTCACGGCCCGCGACCTTGCCGCGCACCAGCTCGTGAATCTCACCATGCAACATGTCACGGGTGAAGGTGCCAGCCTCGGCAGTAGCGCGGAAATGCTTCATCAGCATGTTCATTTCCCAGCTATCAACGACCACCTTATCCATTAGCGGCCAGCCATCAGGGTCGAACTCGCGACGCGTAAAGGATACATAAGTCGCGCCGGGCTTGAGCCAGGGCTCGCGGCACATGATCTCGTCACTCGTTGTGCCGCCGATGCCGATATCTGCATCACGGACGACGTCTTCTATGGAGTCTTTTGGAACGACATTGATACCGAGCTTCTCAGACCATTTTTCAGCAAAGGCTTCGCGGGTTTGCGGGCTGCGCGACGTGCAGCGGATTTCCTCGATACCGTCATAGAGCTCGGCAAGACAGCGCAGCGCATTGGTTGCCATCGTTCCAACGCCGACAATGCCAACCACCTTCGGGTCTTTGGGGCCGAGCCATTTGAGCGGCAGGATGGTCGCCGCCGCACTGCGGATGGCATAGGTCCAATGTTCTTCAACAATGGCTCTGTTGGTGCCGGTATTGGGGTCCGCGAGGATGATATAGCGGCCGCATTCGAGCTGGCCAACGGTGTTACGATTACCGTCATCGAAATAGTTATAAAGCCGGACGCCGGTAATTTCGGTTTCCTTCAAAAGCGCGCATTTGACGTGCCAGTGATTGTAGAAAGGCTCGCCAACATCGAGCTTAAAACTCGGCGGTGTTGACGCCATGACTGAGCCTTCGCCCTGCATCCGATAGACATCTTCAGCGATCTGCAGCGCTTCTTTGGCGTTCAGCAAATCGAGTGTGTCGGCATAGGGAATGAAGAGGACGCCTTCATTGTCAGACATATTTCAAAAACCTCCGTTTAGCTCTGCTTGTCATCCCACACTTGATGCGGGATTCATCTTTGCGGTTGTTCTCTGGACCCCGGTTCAAGTCCGGGGTGACGATTGCTGCTATGATACCCATCAGTCAAGAATAGCGATGGCTTCGATTTCCATGATCAGCTCGCGCTGTACCATTGAGTCGACCACCACGCATGTTGCCGCTGGATAGGGCTCTTTAAAGAATTTGGGACGCCACTCAAGAATGGCCGGAAACTGGGACAGGTCCGTCAGAAAGATATTGATCTTGACGATATCCGACATATCGCCGCCAGCGGCTTCGACGGCACTTTTAAGGTAGCCAAAAACCCGCTCGGCCTGTGGTCCGGGTTCCAGATTTCCAGCTGCGGCTACCGGGTTTGCCGTTTGGCCAGATATAAAGACCATCTTGCCTTTTTTAACTACATGGGTGAACTGGCCGGGTGGTGGCAGATCGGGGACCTCAACGACTTTAAATCCCATCAGAATACTCCCTGAACTCTTGTGTTCTTTATTGCTGTCAAATTGAGCGATGACACTGCTTCTGTCAACGTTATGGGGCCTGTCAGATAGTGGGTGGCTGCACTATGATCAGGGCAAATGATGCAGGGGGAACGAGATGGCTCAGCAGGCAAAATTCCATAAAGTCAAAATAGAGGATGCCCCGACGCGATTTTTGCCGATGGATCGTGGCACGGTTTTCCGATGCGTTGATCCCGATGTTGGATCGAGTAATGTCGATGTGCATGTGAATGTCATCAAGCCGGGCGCGAGCCGCGGTGAAGTTCACTACCACGCCAAGGCAGAGAATGTTTACATTGTGATGGAAGGTCAGCTCGAGGTTTGTATCGAGGGCGGGCAGCGCCACGTGCTGGATGTTGGTGAGGTCGGGTTTATCCCGCCCGGTATTGTCCATACGGCAACCAATGCGCGGTCAGATATCGCCTGCAAAATTGTTGAGGTTTACGCCCCGGCGGGTAAGGATTTTCACGAAGTTGACGACTGGCCTGACGGTGTTCAGCCGCCGGATGGTGACTAATCGTCAACCACGAAGTCGAACTGATCGCCAGCCGGCGTATAGACTTCAAAGATTTCAAATGGTTCGTCACTGACGTTGGTCAAAGAATGTTTCTGACCGGCAGGAATATAGATGACGTCATCTTCCTTGATTGTGTATGTCGTGCCCTCGACCACAAGCTGGGCCTGACCTTTTTTAACGATATAGACGTTATCGGCATTCGTATGGTGGTGGTAGCGGCCACCGGGTTCCTTCGG
>CALIBP010000240.1 GCA_938048165.1 uncultured Alphaproteobacteria bacterium
GCTGCCCAGCTCTCACAACCAAATTCTTTGGCCCAATCCGGTAACGGCTTTCCTCGAACGGCGCCAAAGATATTTCCACCATCGAAGGGGCGATTGACGATTATGGCAACGCCATTATCCGCCGCCAACGGCAACAACTGGCGTTCTGCCTCTCGCACAGCGATGGAATAGGGTAACTGCACAAAATCCATCGACTCCGACGTGATGATGTCAGCCAGTTGATCAAAGGCGCGCGGTATATAATGGGTAATCCCGATATAGCGGATCAGGCCCTGCTCTTTCCAATCGCGAAGCGTCGAAAGATGTGTCCGCCAATCCACCAGATTATGAATCTGCATGAGATCAATCACGTCAACACGCAACAACTCCTTTGAACGGCGCATTTGATCGATGCCGTGCTGCCTGCCTTCTGTCCAAACTTTTGTCGCGATAAAGGCACTATTTCGGTGTTCTGTCGTACTCAGCAACTCGCCAACAACGCGTTCCGCTGCACCATACATCGGCGAGCTATCGATCATCGACCCTCGACCATCAAACAATGCGTTCAAGACAGCTGTTCGCGATGAACGTTCCGAATAGCCTTCACCAATATCAAAAGATCGCCAGGTTCCCAAGCCGATGACCGGCAACCGTTCTCCACTCGACGGTATCGCTCGCGTCAACATTTAGGTTTTGCCGTTCTCTCCCGGTTGGCGCTTGAGATAAATATAGCCGCCATCGACCAGGAGATTCGTCGCCGTGACAAATGACGAATCTTCTGACGCCAAATACAAGACAGCATTGGCAATTTCTTCCGGTTGCCCGACCCGTCCCAGCATGTGCAGCTTACCACGCGATTCGTGAAATTCCTCTGCGGTGTCAAACCGCCGCCGGGTTCTGGGAGTTTCGATGACACCAGGGGAAACCGAATTTACCCGGATGTTATCGCCAGCGACCTCAGCCGCCAGGATCGTAGTCAGATGAATAAGAGCTGCCTTGGTTGTGCAGTAGGCCGAACGATTTGGCACACCTATAGTACCGAGTTGAGACGCCATATTGACGATTGCCCCCCCACCCGCCTTGCGAATTTCCGGGACAGCGAATTTCGACATCAAAAACGGCCCAGTGAGATTTACAGCAAACGCGCGGTTCCAATCCTCCAATGGTAATTCGTCCACTGGCGCATCGGGTGTCACCGCTGCCGCAACGTTGACCAAAACATGCAATTTACCAAATGCGGAGACTGCCGCATCGACAGCTGCCTTACATTGAGATGAGTCAGCCACGTCGATTGCGATTGGTTCCGCCGCCCCACCTGCATCTTTGATCTCCTGAGCCACAGATGTTGCTGTTTCAGCTCGTTCATCAGCGACCAGAACTTTCGCGCCCTCAGCCGCCAATAAGCGAGCCGACGCGCCTCCAATAGCTCCACCACCGCCGGTAACTAGCGCGACTTTATTTTGCATTTTCCCTGTCGTTGTCATCTTCTTGTTCCTCGCGTCAGTAATAATTTTTGTAGGTTTACGGTAGGCCGAGAGGGAACCATACGCAATGTCAGATCGGATGTTTGACAAGTGTCAGGGTGGCGCGCACATTGCCTTGAAATGTCCAAATCCCCAGAAACCAAGCCACCAGGACTAACTTTCATGGCGCCCATTCTCGAGCGCTGGAGCCTCATTTCACCAAACATACGGGGCGCCTGTTTTGTGGTTGTTGGCGCCTTTCTGCTGATCGTAATGGCGTCACTCGTCAAACATCTCGGCAAGACATTGCCTGCCTTCGAGGTGCTGTTTGTTCGTTTTCTAGCCGGTCTAATTGTCATCACACCACTCGTATGGCGAATGGGTCTAGGAATCGTCAAAACTTCAAAAATACATCTCCACGCAGCGCGTGGATTTGTCGGGTTCATGGGCAACCTTTGTTTCTTTTTTGCGTTGATACACATCACTCTGGCAGACACAGTAACCATTCAGTTTTCGCGTCCGATGATCATGATTGTTGTTGCAGCGCTCTTCCTGAATGAAGTGATCGGATTTAAGCGCGGTATCGTCACATTGTTAGGGTTCAGTGGAATCCTACTAATAACAAAACCCTTCGGAGTCGGATTTGATCCCTGGTATCTGGTTGCTCTGGGTGGAACCGTATTTGGTACGGGAGTCGTCCTGACGGTTAAACTGCTAAGCCGTACAGAATCGACGGTAACGATAATGTTCTACTTCGCGTTATTCACCACGCTACTGGCTTTCATTCCGGCAATGTTTGTCTGGCAGACCCCGACTTGGACGGAGCTCATTCTTCTCGCCCTCACCGGCACGCTCGGAATCGTTGGCCAAGGACTGTTCACGCATGGCGTCGGACTCGGAGAAACCAGCTTCGTAATGCCATTTGATTACATGCGGATCGTTTATGCATTCTTCCTTGGCATCATATGGTTCTCGGAGACTCCTGGTTGGTGGAGTTATGGTGGTGCCGCGATCATTATCGGCAGCAGTGTCTATCTTCTGCGAACTGGAAACGCGAAAAAGGCCGTAGCGAAAGAAGATTGAAGACAGTATTCAAGAAAACAAAATCCATTCCACGACAGGGAGACTGTTATGACCACATTAATCACCGGCGCCGGCCTCGTCGGCACCTCCTACGCCCAGCATGCCGTTCGCCGCGGCGAAAAAGTCGTTTTTGTTGACCCTCTCCCGCGCGAAGACTATATCCGCGCCAAGCTCGGCAATGCCGATTACACCTATATCAATGAAGATGTCCGTAGCCTTCCCGGACTGGTTTCCACGATCAACACCCATGGCGTGGATACCATCCTCAATACGGCATCGGTCATTGGCAAGAAGGTCAGCAACCCAATTCATTTTGGATACGACCTCAATGTCGGCGGGGTCATGGCGGTCGCCAATGCTGCACGACTCACCGGTATCAAGCGTGTCATCCATATCAGTACCTTCGGCGCGTATAACTGGCGAAAGATCACCAAAAGCCCGGTCGTCGAGGACAACCTTCTCGGAGCAGGTTCAGCCTACAGCAACTCAAAAGTCTCGCAGGAAATGATCCTCGAAGCCTATGCCGAGGATGCAGGTTTTGACCTGTTCATGCTGCGGCTGGCAAACGTCTTTGGTGTTGGTCATTTCTGGGCTGGTTCAGGCGGCGGCCAAAAAGTCCAGGACCTTGTTATGGCCGGAGTCACGGGGGAACCAGCAAAAATTCCCGAAGAGCAAACGATGGATTTCGTCTATCTATACGCCAAGGATTGCGGTCGCGCCGTTGATATTTGCGCAACTATCGACCAACCCTCTGAACGCGTTTTCAATATCGCATATCCCGTTGTCACATCATTCAATGATCTGGTTGCGATTATAAAGGATCAGCTACCGAATTTACGAGTCGATATTATCCCCGGAGAACCGCCATTAAACCGGGGTGCAGCCCTTGACATCACCCGCGCCAAAGAAATGTTGGGATGGGAACCGGAATTTTCCATGGAAGACGCCTTTGCGGACTATGCGGCGGACCTAAGAGCACAGATGGATAAATAAATCTTCAAAGACGCAGGGATAAATCGCTCTAATCCTTCGTAAAGAGTATTGGATAGAAATATCCTTTGCCTAATCTCCGTCGGCATCCGATCGCGTCGACGGCACAGGAGATGGACAGATGACCAGTGTCGATGCCTTTATCGCTGCCAACCGGTTTGGGCTTGGTCCCAAAGGCGGATATCTGGGTGGAATAGCTGCCGATCCACAAAGCTGGTTAATGCGCCAACTCGGAACAGAAGATGGCGCACTCCCACATCTGCAAGATTTACCGACAAGCGAAGCAGTCGTTCGTACCTGGATGCAGGCACGAGGCTCGCGCGAAATGCGCAAAATATTCAGCAAAAATCGCATAAAACCGTTATTTCGCAAAGAAATCATACAACGCACCCGAGCTGCGATTGAGACCGACACGCCGTTTCGAGAGCGTCTGGTTAGGTTCTGGAGCAACCATTTTACCGTTTCGATCACCAAAGGCCGCGTTAGGGGAATCGCTGGCGCATTTGAACGCGAGGCCATCAGACCTTTCGCCACTGGCAACTTCGCCGACATGCTGTTGGCGGTCATGCGACATCCCGCCATGCTTATCTATCTCGATAATCAGGCCTCTATCGGCCCCAATTCGCGACTGGGCAAAAAAAGAAATAAAGGTCTAAACGAGAACCTGGCTCGCGAAATTCTTGAACTACACACGTTGGGCGTGAACGGTGGCTATACGCAAGATGATGTCATCGCTTTAGCCAAGATGTTGACTGGATGGTCGGTCGCGGGAAAACGCTCCCCTCACGCCGGACGATTCAAATTTAATGCACAACGGCATGAACCCGGCGCAAAGCAATTTATGGGAAGGCGTTATCACGAAGACGGCGAGGAGGAAGCAGAGCAGGCACTTCGCGCACTCGTCAAACATCCTTCTACTTCCCGGTTCGTCGCAACAAAACTTGCCCGGCATTTTGTATCGGACAGCCCCTCCGCTCAAGTCGTGGGCCAGCTCCAGAGAAAATTCCAGGAAACCGGTGGCGATCTTGGTGCCATGGCGCGTGAACTCATTACGCTGTCAGCCATATGGGACGAGCCCCTTACCAAAGTTAAATCACCCAGTGAGCTGGTCATTTCCGTCATGCGTATGTTGGGGCCACCCTAAAAACCCAAGCAAATGATCCATCCATTACGATTGTTGGGTCAATTGCCCTTCTCCGCTCCCTCACCAGCGGGGTGGCCTGATACGGCGAAAGACTGGATTAGTCCAGAATCTTTGTTACGCCGTATTGAACTTATGGATTTCCTGGCACGCCGCCAAACAACGCGCGAGGACCCCATAACACTTGCGGATCAAGCATTTGGCCCCGTCGCCCGCGAAGAAACTTTACTGGCTATCAGACGGGCGCCAAGCCGTCGGGCCGCTTTTTCTGTTCTTCTCTCTAGCCCCGAATTTCAGCGGAGATAACTTATGACATCACGTCGTGGATTCCTGATGGGCGCGACCGCCGCCGGATTGTTAAGCGCCGTTGCACTCCCTGGCATTGCTGTCGCTGCTGCAAACACAAAAAAACGATTTGTCCTTGTCATTTTACGTGGCGGGATGGATGGATTGGCTGCCTTCCCGCCAATTGGTGACCCCGATTACCAGTCGCTTCGCAGCGGCTTAGCCCAAGCGGCAGATGACACTATTGCCCTTGACGGTAATTTTTCAATGCATAAGTCGTTGGCACCGCTGATGAAACATTACAAAAAACGTCATATGGCCGTTGTCCATGCCGTAGCTGTTCCACAACGGACTCGTTCGCATTTTGACGCCCAAAACGTTCTCGAAAACGGCGCTTCTAAAGCGCATTTATTACAAGACGGCTGGCTCAATCGAGCCTTAAGGGTGATTGATTATAGGGAACAACGGCTCGGATTGTCTGTTGGGTACAGCACACCACCCGTGATGCGCGGAACGACCCCCACCACTTCATGGGCGCCAGCCCGCATCCCCCTTCGCCACCTGATCTACTTGATACATTGGGGAGCCTATACCAATCCGACCCTATACTAGGTCGAGCACTCAACGAAGGACGGCGGGCGCAGGAGATGACGGGCGCTGTCCTCGGCGATACCAAAATGAAACGAGGCAATATGCGTAGCCCTGGACGATTTAAATCACTTGCTGAATCTGCCGGAAGACTACTCGCGGCAGAGCAAGGCGCCAGGATCGCAGTCATTGAGATGGGTGGCTGGGACACACACGCAAATCAAGGAGCAACGACCGGGCGATTAGCGCGCAATCTCGGACTGTTAGCGAACGGGCTTAACGAACTTTCACTGCAACTCGGTCCTGTTTGGCGAGATACTGTTGTCTGCGTCGTCACCGAGTTTGGCAGAACTGTCCGCATGAATGGCAGCAAAGGCACCGACCACGGAACCGCAGGCGCCGCTATTTTACTAGGCGGGGCGATTGCTGGTGGACGGGTCGCAACGCGATGGCCCGGATTAGCGCCGAACGCCCTTTATGGCGGCCGGGATTTAGCCCCGACAACAGATATGCGTGGCCTGTTCAAAACCGTTCTGCATAATCACCTCAATATTCCCTCAGCTGCCCTCGACCAGAAAGTATTCCCAGACAGTAAAAAAGCCGAAGCACCACTAGGACAACTTGTTCGGATATAGTCGTAAATTGGCAAATATTCGATTATTGCGGCCAAAATCACCGAAAATAAAATATGCGAATCTTACTAGCGCAGCGGGTGTTTTGACCGTACGCTATGAGTACAAAAACGACTCATAAAGAGCGTAGCTATCTCAGGGGAACAACAAGAATGATTTCAATCAGCCATCTAATGAAAGAATTCACGGTGACCGATGGCAAGGTCGCAGCGCTAAACGACCTCAACATCGAAGTCGACCCAGGTGAATTTTTTGTCATTGTTGGTGCCAGTGGTTCTGGCAAAACCACGCTCCTGCGCTCTGTCGCAGGGCTCGAGACGCCCGACACAGGCTCCATAAAAATCGCAGACCGCACGGTATTTTCAAACGAGCCCCCTGTTTGGATACCAGCGCAAGAACGCGGATTTGGCATGGTGTTTCAATCCTATGCCGTCTGGCCGCATTTAACGGTCTATGAAAACGTGGCCTTACCGCTAAAAGAAGGCGCCCAAAAAATCCCGAGCAACGAAGTCGACGGGCGCGTTAAACAAGCCCTTGAAATGGTCCAGCTGGAAGAGCAAATACACAGACCTTCGACGCTGTTGAGTGGTGGCCAACAACAGCGCGTTGCCTTGGCACGCGCCATTGCCGTGAACCCTAGTGTTCTCCTGATGGATGAACCCCTCAGCAATCTGGACGCCCGCCTTCGCGAAGAGGTTCGCGGCAAAATTCGTGAACTCGCGAAACACCTTGAAGCCACTGTCCTTTATGTGACTCACGATCAGATCGAGGCCATGGCCGTTGCCGACAAGATTGCCCTTATGAGTTTCGGCAAGCTGTTACAATATGGTGCTCCAATTGACCTCTACAGAAATTCCAATTGCGCAGAAGTTGCGGAATTTTTTGGCACAGTAAACTGGCTGCCCGGCGAGTTGGACGGAGATGTTGTAAAGACAAAAATTGGTGAGTTCTCCGCATCTCAGAAATCGATTGACGATAAGAATGTCTGGGTCGGAATCAGGCCGGAGTGCCTGGCATTTCCTGAAGAGCCATACAACTCACAACCCAACCATATTCTCGCCGATCTAAAGCATTCTGTGTTCCTCGGTGATCAGTACACTTTCGAAGCGTTATCCTCCGATTCAGTTTTACATGGCAAAAGCCGGTCGGCACCCAAAATGCAGTCGGATCGACTGCATATTGCGGTAGATCCAGACGATGTAATGATATTCGCAGCAGATGATAGTAATTCGACATTTATCAATGCCTCGATGGCGGCCAACTAGTGCTGCCTATGAACCTGGATTTTCGTTTTGGATGTACTCAATATAACAAGTAACGGACTGTCGCCAAGAAACTAAATTTGCTGATAACTGTTTAAATTCTGAAAATTTAGGATCGAGGCCAAAAAAGAAAAAATACTTTAGGGGCGAAACAGAGACGTTGCGTCCACATTGAAGCAGAAAGACAAAGAAAGGTAAGGAGGCCGTTTATGTCAAACAAGATTTCAACTTTATCCGCCCTTGCAGTGATTCCAGTCACCGCATTGTTGGCGTTGGGTCCCGCATCTGCTGCGGACGCACCAAAAAATCTGCAAGAACTTATTGCAGGGGCAAAAAAAGAGTCGACACTGCGCATTTTATGGTCGTCCGCCAGCTTAAACGGGAGTAAAGGCGCCAAACATATCGTCTCTTCCATGAATAAAAAGTATGGCACGAACATCAAAGTAAAATTCACACCAGGGCCTTCCATGACCCGGGTTATCGCTAAGCTTACCCGCGAAATGAAGGCGGGTCAGAATGCCAGTTCCGATGTTGTCTGGAATAACTCCGGTGGCTCACTAAAGGGTTCAAAAATTGGGCTGTTCCGCAAGATGAACTGGCTGAATTATCTCAGTCGCCCCATGCTTAAGGAAAAAGGCTTCGATCCGGTCGCCCCCAATGGCACTGGCATTGCAAGCGCAGGGACACTCGTTGGCGTCGTTTACAACAGCGATATGGTAAAGGGTGCCGATATTCCAAAGACTCTCGCCGACACGCTAAGACCCAAATGGAAAGGCAAAATTGCATCAACCCCTTACGCAGCGGGCATGCGGGAATTTGCCATGCCTGATCTCTTGGGCACGGAGAAAATGACGGCCTACACCAAGAAGCTGTCTGACAATATTGGTGGCCTGATGCGTTGTGGTTCAATGAATAAGATCACCAGCGGTGAGTTTCTGATGCTGGTTTTGAGCTGTGGCGATCAGTATGTAAATCAGGCAAAGCGTCGTGGTGAACCGCTTGGCTATGCCCTGATGGACGAAGCAGTTGTTTCACATACACGCTATGGCTCTGTCCCAACACATTCACAATCGCCAAACGCTGCAGCCCTGTTCATCGTCTGGCTGCACAGCAAAGAAGGGCAGAAATGGATGTGGGAAAAAGTCGGTATGGATTTACCACTGTACCCCGAGTCCCATATGCGGAAAAAAATTCTTGCCCAAAAAGCTAAGGGTGCAAAAATCGTTATGAATTCCCCGCAATGGCTGGGTGCTCAAGGCGGTTATGTAAAAACCCGTAAAGCCCTTCAGAAGATTCTGAAAAAGAAGAAAAAGAAAAAATAGGCGCTATTTTTCGCGAAATGAGCGGGTTGGGGAGTTTCACTCCCCAACCCGTAAATTTCTAAAAAATCTCCGCTTCTGATAGGAACACCCCCTTTGCATTCCAAGTCCTCCCCTACGCTGATGGTGCTAGCCGCTCTACCGATGTTTGTCATCGTGGTGCTGGTTGGCGTGCTTATTTCAATCAGTTTCCAATCCGGGATCATTGGAACATCAGACGCCAAATTTACATTGGACAATTATAGGGATCTTTTTACCGATCCAATAATTGGAGAAGCACTATACAACACCATCATTTTTTCGGTCACCGCGACGTTGGTTTCAATGGGAATTGGGCTACCAATCGCATGGCTGACCGAAAGAACGACGATGAGCGCCAAGAGCGCGGTCTATGCGATTATGACGCTGGGCCTCCTTATCCCCGGCATCTATACAGCGATGGGTTGGACATTCCTCGCCCACGAACGGATTGGTTTTCTGAACAGATGGGCGACCCAGTTTTTCTCGCTTACCGAAGCGCCCATAAATATTGCGACACCCATCGGCATGGGCTTTGTACAGGGCCTTAGCCTCGCAGCGTTGGGATTTATTCTGACGGCACAGATGTTCCGCGCGATGAATCCATCTTTGGAAGAAGCTGCTAAAATTCATGGGTTGGGTTTCTTTGGCACTATGCGCCGGGTCACCCTGCCGCTCGCAATGCCGGCAATCCTGGCAGCCGTTATTTATATTGTCGTTATCGGCATAGCGACGTTCGACGTTCCCGCGATTATCGGTCTTGCGAACCGGGTCTATTTGATCAGTACCTATGTATTTGAAAAAGCCAATCCAGGAGACGAAGAATTCTCGCAACACGGGATTACAGCAGCCCTTGGCGTAATCATGATCGTAGTCGCCCTGCTTCTGACCTGGTGGTACAGCAGCGTTTTGCGTCAGGGTGATAAATATCAGGTTGTAACCGGGAAAGGCTATCGTCCCACGCTGATCGATATTGGCCATTGGGGAAAAGCAGCCTGGGCCTTCATTATTATTTACATCATCGCCGCAAAGGTTATCCCGCTGTTGCTCATCGCCTATGCAGCGTTTGTGCCCTATCTCGCACCGCCATCCGCTAAGATGTTCAGCCTTATGTCCCTAGACGGCATCATGGAAAACATGGATTGGGACCTGGTTCTACGGGGGTTAAAGAATACGGTCCTGCTTGTCCTGATCGTCCCTGCCGTAACGCTAATTCTCGCGTTCAGCGTATCGTGGCTCATTGTGAGAGGCCGAACCAGAACGCGATATGTACTGGAATTTGGTGCCTTTCTGCCACATGCCCTACCAGAAGTTATCCTCGCTGTTGCCGCTATTCTCCTGTCGCTATTTGTACTCAAGGATTTCGTACCACTCTATGGCACGTTGACCCTCATTGCGGCGGTATACGTCATCACCCGGATTAGCTTTGCGACAAGAGCCATAAATAGTGCCCTTCTACAAATCCACAAGGAATTGGAAGAGGCCGCGCATGTATCCGGGCTTTCTGAAATCAGAACGTCCTGGCGAATTCTTGTCCCTCTTCTACGGCCAACACTTATGTCCGTATGGATATGGTCCGCTATCCTCGTCTATCGCGAGCTCACCGTCGCTGTGTTCCTGGTAGGTCATGACAATATTACCTTGCCCGCAGTGATCTGGAGCTACTGGAACTCCGGCGCAACCAATCTGGCAGCGGCAGTGACCCTCATCATGACGCTGGTGCTGACACCGCTGGTCCTACTTTTCTGGTGGTTTGGCAGAAAATCGGTGATGTCGAACTAACCGCATCAGATCATAGCCTTAATTCTTCAGAGGACGCATCATGCTCGATTCGATTGATGGAAAATATAATGTCGGCGGCGTTCTGCTCGACCGCCCCTTCAAAATTCGTCGCCTAGGCCATTTTGGCATTAACGCGATCAAGATGGAGGAGGCACTCCATTTTTATCATGCGTTGATGGGCTTCAAAATCGTCGATATTCGTGACCCATTTCCCGATGGCCGTGAGATTCCTGACGAGCTAAAACCGTTTGGCGATTTGCGTGGCTATTTTTTCCGCTATTCGCACGATCATCATGCCTTCGTTCTCTATAACCATCGTCAGCGGGGTGCCATCGACAAGCTGGGAAGGTGGCGTGAGAACATTACCGTAAACCAAATTACCTGGCAGGTCGGCACTCTCGCCGAAGTGGTAAACGGACACCACTGGCTGACTGATCGCGGCAGCAACATGATCCGCGCTGGACGCGATATGCCAGGTTCAAACTGGCACACCTATCTAATGGACGCTGACTGGTTCCAGAACGAGCTATATTACGGCATCGAACAAATCGGCTGGGATGGCTATTCCAAACCCTGGGATATGCATAATCGCGAGTTCAAGGAAGTCGCCCCTCTACCGCAGATATCTGAATACCAGGAAGTTAAAGAAGCCCTCGACGCTGGTGTCGAATTGAATACCGGCTATCGCGACATCGAGCCACTGGAAGAAAAATACGATGTCGATGGCATTCTTCTTGGTCGCCCCTTCAAGATTACCAAAATTGGTCCGGTACGATTGTTTTGCCAGGACATCGACGCAGCACTTTCTTTTTATCGTGATTCACTAGGATTTATTGAAACCGAAACGGTCAACTACAAAGGACACCGATGCGTGTTCCTGCGGAACAATACTGAACACCATTCAATGTCTCTTTATCCAATCGCTCTGCGTAAAGAGCTCGGTTGTCGAGAAGATACACAACTCTTTGCCTTTGCAGTTCGGCTTGCAAATTATCAGCAGCTAAAAAATGCCGTAAAATTCTTCCGTGAGCAGGGCTGCGCGGTCAGAGAAGATATCCCTCAAGAACTCTATCCCGGCATCGATTACACCGCCTTTGTCGTCGATCCTGACGGCCAACTGATTCAGCTTTACGCCTATATGGAACAGGTAGGCTGGGATGGAAAACCACGCCCTGCATGCGAGCGTCGCCCGGTTACACCCGGCGATTGGCCTGATGCTCTGGACTCTGTTTCCGATAGCTATATGGGCGAACCATTTTTAGGGCCTCTCGGGTAACGGACCGTGGTGGATGATCGACTCCCCACCCATATCTGGATCGACGCCCACCTGAAACGCTGTTCGGTAGCGGGCATTCCAGCCGTCGTCGTTCATTCGGGCGAAAAAATGGGCGGCACAGTACTGCTAAAGATTTATCAAGCGGGCATCGGATGTCGATTACTATCCCAAATGCGCGATTTCGACGGAAATTTGAGCTGGTACCCTGCTCATGATGAGCAGGTCATTGACGAGCGCGATGCAGATGAGCGTATTCGCAAATCAGTCGACCGCGATCCGGATCTTTGGGTTATAGAAATTGAAAGCCGTGACGGCTCTCTGCCAGTTGACGGACTATAAGAAGTATTTCGAGATATTAATCGGCAAAAGCAGATTTTAAACGGCCAAACAGGCCCTTTTTTGGCGCTGCACGGCGTTTGCGATCCGGATGTGTGCGTGCCCCGGAATCCTGCAACCCTCGCCCGCCAGACTTCTTAACGTTGGCGTTTTCTTTCGTACAAAGGATTTTGAAGTCGCCGTCGTCGTTAACTTTGTAATACGCAATTTTTGCAATTTTTGGGTCATCCGCAAAACGACGCGCTGCATCACTGTCAGCTTCCATACGTGATTGAATATTGCTGTATTCGCATTTGCCTTCCTTGATCCCTTGACCAGGATAGCAAATATAAATTTCGGTCGTGCCTGACATGTGCCTTGGCCTCTAATAATGGAGCATTATTGGTTTGAAACTTAACCACAAAAATTTTCCAAATTGTTAACGTTAAGACGAAAAGTAGATATGTGTGCTAATTGCCTAACGCTGGCACGAATTCGAAGTTTTGATAGACTGAAGGCAAATCCAATCGAGAATTGTGGCCACCCCTTCAGGAGAAACAAGTATGAGTGATCCCAAAGTTTTCATTTTTGCGCCGGTCGACCAGGCCGATGAATGTCACCAAAAGCTGGAAAATTACGGATGCGAACTTTCGATGGGTCAGGCCGGCTGGCATTCTCCACAAGGTGACAACGAACAGGATATGATTGGAATGG
Source organism: uncultured Alphaproteobacteria bacterium (assembly GCA_938048165.1). Classification (GTDB taxonomy): domain Bacteria; phylum Pseudomonadota; class Alphaproteobacteria; order MPNO01; family UBA2964; genus UBA2964. The sequence continues at coordinate 12,848 of CALIBP010000240.1, forward strand.
CCAAGGAAGCCGATGCCCTTATGGGAACGTCGATACGGTCCAGCCCGATTACCCGAAGTATCATGGAGTCCAGCCCCAACTTGCGAGTCGTTGCCAAATGCACGGTTGGAACCGATGATGTCGATGTTGAGGCAGCGACAGAGCTAGGTATTCTAGTGTGTCACGCGCCGACCGAATCCAATTGCTACGGTGTCGCTGAGGGAACAGTTGCCTTTATTCTTGCGACGATCAAAAAGCTCAATCAACGGGATGCCGCCGTGAAAAGCGGAAATTGGCGTGATCCCAGTTTAATGGGCCAATATCTTGGTCGTCGGACCACCGACGACTATCCAGGACTTACGATTGGCCTCATCGGACTAGGTAGAATCGGTGCCCGCGTCGCGCAGCTATTCGCGCCTTGGCGTATGCGAATAATCGCCTGTGACCCTTATATCGATGATGAAAGGTTTATCCGAAACGGCGTCGAGAAGGTCGATATGGATACGTTGTTGGCTGAATCAGACATTGTCAGCATGCATTGCGTAAATACCAAAGAAACCTCAAAGCTGATGGATGCCGAGAAGTTCGCAAAAATGAAACCAACGGCGATTTTTGTGAATACGTCCCGGGGTGCCAATGTCGATGAGGCTGCATTGGCTGATGCTCTGGAAAATGACGTCATTGCAGCGGCAGCGATCGATGCGTTTGCTGACGAACCCATCGATACTAACTCACGGTTAAAGAAGCTAGGCGACAAAGTAATCCTGTCACCTCATATGGTATCTTCCAATCAGGCCAGCGGTCTCGGGCCAGGCTATATCTGGGCGACGAACGCTGTACTTCAGGCATTGGCTGGCGAAGTTCCAAACAATGTCTTCAATCCAGAAGTTATTGAACGTTGGAAGGAACGGTTTGGCGGGACTACCGTCATCACGGCAAATGAGCCGGTTCCTGATCACCCCGGCTACGGACCGCCTAACCCGTAGCGTCGATCAAGGCACCTTTCGTTCTATTTCTTTTTTTTCGTCAAACCGATCAGGAAGAAAACCAACCAGATCGGCACGACGACGACGGCGCCCAGCAGGACGTATTTCAAGGACCATTTGAGGAAGCTGAGAACAACCTCATAGATATCTACGACCGTTTCTCCGAGATTCTCGACCAGAGAACGTGGGCTGATATCAAAAAATGCCAGCGCGAGTCCGACCAGAAGAGAAAAAATCACGATTTTGATGATCGTAGAAACGGCAGTATTGGACATCATACTCTTCCTGGCTCGTTACAAATTCACGAAATCAACCGTCTCTACTGTTTTTGAGCTTCGGCGATTTTCTTATCAGTATTATATTGGCTTAGCGCGTAAACCGCCCAAATTGCAGCGGGAATCCAGCCAATCAGCGTGAGCTGCAGAATGATGCAGATTATGCCTTGGGTTTTTTGGCCAATAAAAACGAACGAAACCAAGGTAGCAATATTGCCAACAATAACCGAACTATAAATTCCTCCGCGCGATAATCAACATTAGCGCAGACTAACAACATGAGCTTGCCGAGAATTTATAGGGGACCAATAAGAATCTGTCACCTTATCGTCAAAACAACCAAACTCTTGCACCACGGTATTGGACAGGTTAGTGAAGGCGAATGTCACAAGAAGATACTGCATTGGTAATTTTTTCCGGCGGGCAAGACAGCTCGACCTGCCTCGCATGGGCCGTCGAAAACTTCGCCCGTGTTGAAACTGTTGGTTTCGATTATGGCCAACGGCATTCGGTAGAGCTCGACTGTAGAAAGCAGGTTTTGGCCGCAGTGCGTCGAGCCTTTCCGGCGTGGCAGCGAAAGCTGGGAGACGACCATCTGCATGCAATCCCCGTGCTTGGCAATATCAGTGAAACAGCACTCACCCGAGATACAGAAATTGCCTTCGCCGAAGGCGGCCTCCCCAATACGTTTGTTCCGGGTCGGAACCTGATCTTCCTGACGCTTGCTGCCGCAATCGCGTATCGTCGTGGCATTCAGCATATCATCGTCGGTGTGGGTGAGGTCGATTATTCGGGTTATCCCGACTGCAGGGAGGATTCTATCTCCTCAATGGAAGACGCTCTCAATATCGGCATGGAGTCTGACTTCATCCTGCACACGCCTTTGATGCACCTCGATAAAACCGCGATCTGGGAAATGGCTGACCAAATTGGCGGCCCAGAACTAACTGATATTATTATAGAATACAGTCACACCTGCTATCTCGGAGACCGTAATACGCGGCACGATTGGGGATATGGTTGTGGGCATTGTCCAGCCTGTGCCTTACGGGCGTCGGGGCATGAGGGTTTTATTGAACAGACTGTCAAAGCTGACAAAACGACTTAATAACCATGTATGATTTAGGATCAAAGATTTCATCAATGAAACCCAATCGGCTCGAAGGATACATTTTTCTTGGGGCCTTCGCCCTCACTATTCCAGCCGCGAACTGGTTAATTGGTAATGCCGGAACTGTTTGTCTGGATAAAGGCCCTTGTCTGATACCCGTTGCGCCAGGGCTTATGGCGCCAAGCGGGGTTCTGATGATTGGCCTTGCTCTTGTTCTCCGCGACCTGGTCCAACGTCGGCTCGGCGCTATATTCGCGATCAGCGCTATCCTTGCAGGCGCGGCCCTGTCAGCCTTTCTCGCGCCACCCTCCTTGGTCCTGGCATCAGGAGCGGCCTTTTTGTTGTCTGAGCTCGCCGACTTTGCGGTTTATACGCCACTTCAGCGCCGCCGTTTAGTCCTCGCTGTTTTTGCAAGTGGCATCGTCGGGTTAACGATAGACAGCGCTGTTTTCCTCTATCTGGCCTTTGGCAATCTGGATTTTATAGCCGGCCAAATTGTCGGCAAGAGCTGGATGATTATCCTGGCCCTTCCGGCAATTATGTGGATACGTCAAAGAGACGAACGGCTTGGTATTCAGCCGGCCTGAAAAACGCTACGCTAATTTGACTTCAAATGGGCGTCCCGACGCTCATATAGCTCATCATCAGCATATCCCATCGTTTCCGGAATACCACGCCCCAACATGACCTGAAACCATACGGGTTCAAGGCTGGTATTATCGTAGCCATGAATGACGCCGGGGGGACAGGTGATACAATCCCATTTTCCAAGACGGGTTGTTATCCGGTTCCCCTCTTCATCTTCGACGAAGGCATCAAGATGCCCTTTCAAGACAAAGAACGTCTCTTCAACCTCGTGCGTGTGTGGCGCATTCCCCTGTCCTGGCTCGACATACATGATACTCAGAGTATGGGCGCGCGGCGGTATAGCGTTCATATCGCCATGTTTACCTGAGCCGCCAGCACCAATAAACCGATGCTGAGCCCGCTTCCAGCCCTCGATCTTGGCGTCTTCAAAAGCTTCCCAATCGGGTATCCGATCCTTAAACCGTGCGACATACTGCTCCATGATGTCTTCGATCGATGTATCAACGAGTTCAGGCGGACGGGGGTGACGGGCAACAGCCATGTGGATTCTCCATTAACAGATTATAGCGAAACCGAAACACGCCAAACGGCGCGCGTCAATGTCACGTTTCCAAAATCAAAATGGGATCTCTGGCGCGCTAAGCAGACTTGCGTTCAGAATATTCCGAAAGCTCTTCATAGAGAGGGCCACCTTCAATCGTGCAGCGTCGCAGCAAGCGGGGCTCTTCGGGGTCGAACCAGGTCCGCCCATGGATGGCGCAGCGATTATCCCACATGACGAAATCACCCAACTCCCACTCATGTTCGTAAATCACCTCGGGATTTTCACCAGCAGCATAAAGTTCCTCAAGGATCGCTTCGCTTTCCTCATGGCTAACGCCTTCTATGCGCTGCGTCATCAGTCGATCAACAAACATTGATTTACGCCCGGACTCAGGATGGGTGACAAATACTGGGTGATACCAATGTGGGATATGGCTGATATCGCCTGAGATATCGACACGGGCGCGCCGCTCATATTGGTGAATATGGAGAGCTTTTTTCCCCGCGAGCTTGTTTTTCAACTCCTCGCTAAGGGAGTCATAGGCCTTATACATATTGCCAAAAAGAGTGTTACCGCCCTTAGAAGGCAACTCAACGCCATAGAGGAATGTGTAGGTATATGGGTTCTTCGCGTAACCAGAATCAATATGATACCACATATCTCCATCGCCAAAGGAGCCGACCGGCTTGCCATCAAGCATTTTATTGCTGACCAGCATCACGCGTTGATCGTTTTGTAATACGCCTGTAGTCCGCTCTTTCAGCTCTTTCGGCGGCGCCTTACGCTCGCCGAGATCGCCAAACCGACCGGCGAAGCGTAACTGTTCTTCTTCGGTGATTTCCTGACCGCGAAAAATCATAACGATATATTCGTTCCACAGAGCCCGTATTTCATCGATGGTTTGCTGAGGCAAATTATCGCGCAAATCCACGCCGAGAATTTCAACACCGCACGCGGGGGAAAGCGGTTTGTATTTAACGGATACCGGTTGGTCCATCACACGACTCCTCATAGCAAAAAATCCAGCAAATAGATTTTAGCACTGAAGATGGTATTGGGTCTATGTGCGAAACAGCCCTAATGGGCTTGACGTCGGATTAAGCTGCCTCGAAGTCAGAGCCACTGCGCCAGCTACCGCTGGACTTGCAGCGCTTGCAGACGCGTTCACCCGCCCAACTGCTTTCGAAACGCTCGCTGCATTTCAAACAGTTACGCTTTTTCATCACATAAACCCGCTCGGGTTCCGGCTTTTTGGATTTGTTTGTCATAGCCATACCCTAACGTATGGTGTTTTTACAAAAAGTGAAACAAAAAGATTAAAATATTTTATCGTTTGGGGCAAAAAGTCGCACTTTTGCGGCAGAAAATGGTTAACATCCATTGTATTAATATGGTTTTTCGGCAAGAAAGTTTCTCCGTCAGCCTTGTTTTCGCAAGAATTTGCGCAACACTATTAACATTATTCGATCAAAAAACTTTGCTCACTCAATCGAAGAAGCTGGACCATGTCAGAGAAACTAACGGGTAGCCTCATCATTCAGGCGGTAAAGGAAAGCGGTGTAAAAACCGTTTTAACCGTTCCAGACAAGACCACAGCCGATGGATTGCT
>CALIBP010000241.1 GCA_938048165.1 uncultured Alphaproteobacteria bacterium
CATCAACGGTGTTCGTGAGCGTACCCATTGGAATATGAACAATATCAAACCGCGCGATCCTGTAGCCCTGGGGCTCGTCGCGCGCGATGACTTGACGGCAGCGATCGAAAAAGCGAACCGTGCTGTTGAACGCGCTGAAAAACGTAAAGCAAAAGAAGCCGGCACCACTATACCCGTTGCCGCTTCTGAACCGGTTGCGGCGCCAGTCGAAATTCCGGTGGAAGAACCAGTCGCTGAGCCATCGATTGATCCTGATGTCGTCTTTGCACCGCGGCCCGATGCCGAAACGGCAGCAGAGCCAGAGGCTGAAGCGCCTGCTGCAGAACCCGCAATTGAGGATGATGGCAACCCATTCGCAGCGCTCGGCAGCCTGTTGCCAGCTGATGGCGTACCATCGTCGGATGATCAAGACAGCGGTTCCGAAGAAAAGCAGGACTAAAGTAGGCGCGGACCTTCCGCTTTTACATCAGCTGATCAATGGGAAATAAGCCAGACTATCCATTCGACCGGCTTGATTATGGCGAGACCAAGGAAGTGGTTCCAGGGATCCATTGGATTCGGATGCCGCTTCCTTTTGCGCTCAATCACATAAACTTATGGCTGGTGGCCGATGGCGATGGCTGGACCATCATTGATACCGGCTACAACACCGATGAAACCCGGCAGGTCTGGGAGAACGTCTTTGACGATCTCCTTGAGGGCAAACCGGTTAAACGCATTATCGTCACACACTTTCACCCTGACCATGTTTCTCTGGCGGGCTGGCTTATCCAAAAATGGGACGCCCCCGTCTGGATGACCTATTCAGAATGGATGCAGGCCCAACTCAATCGCTATGGTGGCCCGACCGCCGATATCGATGCCCGCATGGCTTTTTATATCGAACATGGCATGGAACAGTCGGGGGTCGATGGTTATCGCGAAACCCGCCCTGATTTTTCAAAGATCATTCTGCCACTACCAACCGGTTTTCGGCGCATGATTGATGGCGAAGAGTTTGCCATAGGCGATCACAATTGGCGTGTCATTACTGGTGCCGGGCATTCACCCGAACATGCGGCCCTGTGGTGTAAAGGCCTCAACGTGTTGATTTCAGGCGACCAGGTGCTACCGCGCATTTCCACCAATGTGAGCTTGCAATGCAACGAACCAGAGGGCGATCCACTGCGGCTCTATCTCGAAAGTCTCGAAAAGTTTCGCGATCTGCCAAAGGACGCTTTTATTTTACCGTCACATGATCGGCCCTTTTATGGGCTACACGACCGGATAGAGGCTCTGGGAGAACATCATGCGGAACGGCTTGATGCCGCTGTAGAAGCCTGCGCCAAACCCAAAACATCGCGCGAGCTTATTCCATTTCTTTTTAAGCGTGAACTCGACCGCCACCAGCTTGGCTTTGCCATCGGCGAAGCCATGGCGCATGCCAACTATCTGGTCGCTGACGGTCGCCTGTCAAAAGCACGCGGTGACGATGGGCTTATTCGCTATTCACAAGCTAAATAAGGCTACCGCCCTACTCTTGTCGAGCCTGCGCCTCGAGTTCTCGAAGGGCTCGACGGTCAATTTTCATTAAAGTTGTTCGCGGCAGTAAATCAACAAAGGCCATCTCTTCAGGCACTTTGTAGCCACCGATCTTGCGAACGCCTTCTTTAAGCTCTGCCACCAATTCGTCATTCACCTCGACGCCCGGCTTGAGAACAATAAAGGCCTTTGGTTTGGTTAAGCCTTCGCGGTCTTCGTAAGAGACAACGGCAGCCTCGAGCACCCCTTCATGCTCGGTAATGGCAGCTTCAACTTCAATCGGTGACACCCATAGCCCTTTGACCTTAAAGACATCATCGCTACGGCCAGAAAACCAGAAAAACCCATCATCATCGAATTGCAAAGTATCGCCAGTCCGCGCCCATTCACCAACGAAGGTCTCACGGCTCTTATCGAGCTTGCGCCAGTAAAAGAAACAGGTGGTACGGCTGCCAATCCAGGCCTCACCATCAGTGTTGGGCTCCGTGACCTCGTTACCGTCATCATCCATCAACTTGACGTCATACCCGAAGACCGGCTTGCCAAGGCTACCACGACGATACTCCTTGGGCCGGTTGGCAATCCACTCATAGGTTATTTCTGATGATCCTATCGAATCATGAATCTCAAGCCCGAACAGCTCTTCAAATTTTTCAAACACTTCCGGCGGCATCTTTTCAGAAGCGGATGTTACAAGCTCCAGCGACGAGAAATCCGGCTTCCGCTCCTGCTCCGCAAACAGCAGCAGGTTTTTGATAATCGTAGGGACCGTAATAAATTTATTCGGTTTGGTTTTCTCGATAATGTCGACGACGTTCTCGGCTGTCGGTGGCAAGCGCGAAATTACGCTGGTCGCGCCAAAGTAAAACGGGATCAGAACCGCTGGCCAAATACCATGCGTAAAATATTTCTTTGACGTCGCATGAACGATATCGTCAGGTCGATATTCCATAAAAGTGCCGTGACGTTCGGGCACCAGGCAGAAATCATGCGCCAAATGGGTGATCCCCTTGGCAGCGCCCGTCGTACCACCAGAATAGAACATGTAGGCGACATCATTGTGATGCAGTGGTAGTGGCGCAAAAATATGGGGTTGCCCCTCAACCATCTCAGCATAAGTCAAGGTATGACGATCACCGGCTTCCGGAGCAGCGCCGATATCATCTCCTCGGACAATGACGTTCTCCAATGTCCAGGGCATGTCATCGGCAATCTCGGCGAGCTTTTCTGACTGCTCAACATCGATGAACAATGATTTAGCAGCGGTATCGCGAAGAAAATAAAGCAGGTTCGGCGCTTTATAGGCATCCGAAACCACGACGGGAACAATGCCCGCCCGGATCGCACCGAACCACAAAGCGAGATATTCAACGCTATCCGTACCAAAGAGCAAAATGCGCGATCCGGTCTCGATCTTGAGTGTCTTCAGCCCGTTGGAGGCTTGGCATACCAGCCCAAGAAACTCCGCATAGGAATAGCGGTCATCATCAACGATCAGCGCTGTGGCCGAAGCCTTATCGGTCGACAAATGCTTATCAATAACGACGGTAGTGGGATTGAAATATTCCGGAATCTCAGGATCATTCCAGGCCCGCCATTCTTCGCCAAAGACGATATCTTTGTAATCTGTCACCGCGCCGTCTTTCTCGTTCTTCTAATTTCTCACCGATCGCAATTTTTCCTCACCCAACCGCATCCGGCAAGAGGCAAACCTGTAAAGCACTATATAGCGCCTTCCTCACGCGCTGCCGCAATCTCTTCGTCACTGAACCCAATAATCGATTTCAAAATTTCATCCGTATGTTCGCCGAGCAACGGTGAGCGCTCAACCTCCGACGGCGAATCCGACAACTTTACGGGATTGCCAACCGTCAGGTATTTGCCGCGTTCAGGATGATCGACCTCAACAATGGTCCCTGTCTCCCGAAGCGATGGTTCCTCTGCCAGCTCTTTCATCGACAGAATGGGGCCGCAGGGAATATTCAGCGGATTGCAGAGATTCATGACCTCAAACTTGTCTAGGGTCATCGTCCATTCTTCAATTGCGTCAAAGATAGGTTTGATCTTGTCCAACCGATCCGCTGGTTTCGCATAGCCGGGCTCTTCCTTCCATTCCGGTTTGCCGATCAGGTCACAGATGTTTCCCCATACCGCCGCCTGGGTAATGAAATAGACATAGGCATTGGGATCAGTTTCCCAGCCTTTGCACTTAAGAATCCAGCCGGGCTGCCCACCGCCGGAATCATTCCCGGCACGCGGCGTCGCCTCGCCAAATTCGATCCCCTGACCAAACTGGCTGTATTCCTTCAAGGGGCCATGGGAGAGTCGCTGCTGATCGCGCAGCTTCACACGCGACAGGTTGAGAACTCCATCCTGCATGGCGCATTCAACGCGCTGGCCCTTACCAGATTTTTCGCGATGAAAAAGTGCCGTGACGATGCCGAAAGCCAAATGGAGCCCGGTACCGGAATCTCCGATCTGCGCACCGGTCACGACCGGTGGGCCACCGAGAAACCCGGTGGTAGAGGCTGCACCGCCGGTGCATTGGGCGACGTTCTCGTAAACCTTGCAATCCTCGTAAGGACCGGGACCAAAACCTTTGACCGAGGCATAAATCATCCGCGGATTGATCTCCTGAATCTTCTCCCAGGGGAACCCCATACGGTCGATGGCACCCGGTGCAAAATTTTCAACCATGACATCGCATTCTTCGATGAGCTTGGTAAATATCTTGGCCCCGGTTTCAGTCTTTGGGTTCAGCGTCACGCTGCGCTTATTATGGTTGAGCATCGTGAAATACAGGCTGTCGACATCGGGGATATCCCGCAGCTGACCGCGAGTCGCGTCGCCGACACCGGGACGCTCCACCTTAATCACATCAGCACCAAACCAGGCCAGCAACTGCGTGCAGGTCGGACCGGACTGAAC
>CALIBP010000242.1 GCA_938048165.1 uncultured Alphaproteobacteria bacterium
TTCCTTATCCTTGCCGGGTTAATTCCGAAATTTGGCGCGCTGGTTGCCAGCATCCCGAATGCCGTCATCGGTGGAGCGGCGATCATCATGTTTGGCATGATTGTCAGTGCCGGTCTTAGCCTGCTGAGTGCTATCAACATAAACCGCCGTAATATGGTGATCATTGCGCTGTCGCTTGGTATCGGGCTTGGAATTGCCGCAGTGCCGAAAGCGATTGGCATCTTTCCGGCAGATTTGAAACTGTTGTTGACGTCCGGGCTGTTTACGTCAGCTCTGGTCGCGATTGTCCTCAATATGGTTCTGCCGGAAGAGGACTAAGCGTTTAATTCCAGTGTACTGGTACGTACGAAAGGGCCCCTGCGGGGGCCCTTTCTCGTTCAACTGCCGCGATAGGTTGAATAGCTCCACGGGCTGGCGAGCAGAGGCACATGGTAATGGTCTTCGTCCGGGGCCATCGTGAAGCGTACCGGCACTGTATCAAGAAAGGGTGGTGCATCGGCGTTGGTGTCGCGGTTTCTGAAATAATCACCAATATGAAAAACAAGTTCATAGACGCCGGGGATGCATTGATCACCGGCAAGAACTGGCGAGTCTGTACGGCCGTCATCATTTGTCTTTAACGTCCGGAGTGTGACTCGCTTGTCTCCACTGACCTTGATAATCTCAATTGTTACGCCTGCTGCCGGGATGCCGTTTGCAGTATCGAGAATATGGGTTGTTAAGCTCGCCATGGCTTTGAGGCCTCTTTTAGCAATTTAGTTTATGTCTTCTGCCTACCGTTAAACCCTTTCCGCGGCAACAGGCTTCGTTATGATTGGGAAAGGAATGAAAAACGGAATGCAGGTGATGGCAGAAGACGAAAACTACCCGCGCGACATGATTGGTTATGGTCGTGAATCGGTTGATCCCAAATGGCTTGGTGGCGCGCGGATCGCTGTGCAATTCGTGATCAATTACGAAGAAGGTGGCGAAAACAGCATTCTGCATGGTGACGCGGCGTCCGAGGCTTTCCTGTCAGAGATTATCGGTGCGGAAGCCTTTGAAAATGCCCGCCATATGAGCATGGAAAGTATCTATGAATATGGCAGCCGTGCGGGGTTCTGGCGGCTACATCGTCTGTTCACATCGCGCAACTTGCCGGTCACAGTGTTTGGTATTGCGATGGCCATGCAACGCAATCCGGACGCCGTTGCGGCAATGTTGGAGGCTGATTGGGAGATTGCCAGCCACGGGTTACGCTGGATCAACTATCAATTTATTGATGAAGCGACAGAGCGGGCACATTTGCAGGAAGCCGTCAGAGTTCATACCGCGCTGACCGGCGCGCATCCGGAAGGTTGGTATACCGGGCGCACGAGCCCGAGAACTCGTGATCTCATCGTCGAAGAAGGCGGATTTCTCTATGACGCCGACAGCTATGCCGACGATTTACCCTATTGGGATCGCAGCTATGACAAACCGCATCTGGTCGTACCTTATACGCTGGATGCCAATGACATGCGCTTTGCCACCAATCAGGGCTTCAATTCCGGTGATCAGTTTTATGCTTATCTTCGGGACAGTTTTGACTGTCTCTATGCGGAAGGAGCGGATAGGCCGAAGATGATGTCTATTGGACTACATTGTCGTCTTGCTGGTCGTCCGGGACGGTTTATGGGGCTCCAGAGATTTCTGGATCATATAGAAACACATGATAAGGTTTGGGTATGCCGCCGCGCTGACATCGCGCATCATTGGCATGATGTCCATCCCGCTAGCTGAGACCAGCGATAAAGAAACGATAGAAGAAAATGACTGCGAACAAGATATTTGAAGAGCTGAACCCGCCACCACGTCTGATGATGGGGCCGGGACCGGTCAATGTTGACCCGCGAGTCCTCAACGCCATGTCCATGCCATTACTGGGGCAGTTCGACCCGGCCTTCACCGAATATATGGATGAGGTGATGGTTCTCTATCGGCAAATCTTTCAGACCGAAAATCGCTGGACATTCCTGATAGACGGGACGGCACGGGCTGCCATTGAAACCTTCATGGTTTCCACTATTGAACCAGGTGACAAGGTGCTGGTGCCGGTATTTGGACGTTTCGGACACTTGTTGACAGAAATCGCTGAACGCTGTGCCGCCGATGTTGAGATCATCGAAGTAGAATGGGGCGAAGTGTTTGAGCCGCAGCAGATAGAAGACGCCGTTAAACGTGTCCGACCAAAAATCGTTGCGATGTGTCAGGGCGATACCTCGACGACCGTTGCGCAGCCGCTGGCCGAGATTGGCGAGATTTGCGCGCGTTACGATGCACTGTCCTATGTCGATGCGACGGCGAGCCTGGTTGGGATGGATCTGCCGGTGGATAATTGGAAGATCGATTGCGTGTCGGTCAGCCTCCAAAAATGTCTCGCGGGCCCCCCCGGTATTGCGCCGATCACCTTTAATGATCGTGTCGCTGAAATCGTAAATCGCCGCAAACATATCGAAAAAGGCATCCGTCCGGACGGGTTTGAAGCGGCAGGGGGACCAATGGTGTCGTCCAACTATTTCGATCTCGGGATGTTGATGGATTACTGGTCCGAAGCAAGGCTCAATCACCATACCGAAGCAACCTCGATGCTTTATGCGGCGCGGGAATGCGCGCGGGTGGTGCTCAAGGAAGGCTTGCAACCCTGCTTTAACCGGCATGCTCTGGCAAGCAAGGCGATGGTTGCCGGGCTGGAAGGTCTCGGCCTAACGGTATTTGGCGATAAGTCCCACAAGATGCCGAATGTTACCGGAGTCTATATCCCCGATGGCATTGATGGCGATGAAGGAGAGATGGTCAGGTCAGAAATGCTGCATGATTTCGGGATTGAAATCGGTACATCATTTGGGCCATTGCATGGCAAAATATGGCGTATCGGAGCGATGGGCTACAATTGTCAGAAACATAATATTCTGACCTGTCTGGCGGCGCTTGAGGCGACTCTACGGCAACATAAGGTGAAAATGCCTGCCGGTGGTGGTGTCGATGCCGCACTGGCCGAATATCGCGCCGCGGGGCAGTAAACAACAAGACGCTAAACAAGGGGTACAATGCCAGTCCGGTTTCAGTTGAATGGCGTGTTAATCGAGGAGGATGATGTATCTCCGTCGATGACGGTGCTCGACTATCTGCGGGAGATGAAAGGCCTCAAAGGGACCAAGGAAGGCTGCGCAGAGGGAGACTGTGGAGCCTGTACCATTGCCATCCAATCGGCATTGGGACGGGTGAAATCTGTAAATGCCTGTCTGATGTTGGTACCTCAACTTGATGGTATGAGTGTTACGACCGTCGAAGGACTGTCCGGGCCAGACGAGGCTATTCACCCTGTTCAACAGGCAATAGTTGACCATCATGCAGCGCAATGTGGCTTCTGCACACCTGGCTTCGTAATGGCCCTGCACGCCTTTACGCAGACCGGCGAGGCCTTAACCTACGACTCTGTCCATGAAGCAATTGCGGGCAATCTTTGTCGTTGTACCGGATATCGACCAATCGTTGATGCGGCCGTTTCATTAGGGTCTAAAGCGGAGAAATTGATTCCGCCCGCAATCGAACAGACTGACTATTATACCGATGGTAACGAGGATTTTTTCGCGCCACGAAGCCTGGATCAACTTGTTGCTCTTAAATCAGAGCATCCGGATGCCTTTATTCTGGCGGGTGGTACGGATCTTGGCATGCGGGCGAGCAAGGATCGCCAACCTTATGGTCAAGTTATTTCAACTGCCAATGTCATGGAACTAAACCAGATCGAACGCGATGAAAGTTCGGTCATGTTTGGTGCGGCGGTGAACTATACCCGGGCGCTTCCAATGCTGGAGGAGATTGCCCCGTCTTTTGCGCTGCTTGTTCGCCGAATTGGCTCGCGGCAAATCCGCAATCTTGGAACGATTGGTGGCAACATCTGCAATGCTTCCCCTATTGGGGATACGCCACCCTGTTTGATTGCACTCGATGCGGTGATGATTGCGCATGGCTCAAGCGGCCGACGCGAGATTTCTGCCGATGATTTCTTTACGGATTATCGAAAGACGGCTCTTGGGCCGGACGAAATTCTTGAAGCCATTCGCATACCGGTCCCGTCGCCTGATCTGATTTTCCGCGCCTATAAAGTTTCAAAACGGTTTGATCAGGACATTTCCGCCGTCGTTGGGGCTTATGCGCTCAAGATTGAAAATGGCATTGTCGCTTCTGTTCGTATTGCGTTCGGTGGCATGGCGGCGACACCGGCACGGGCTCCTGCCTGTGAAGCAGCGTTGATGGGCCGATCGTGGTCCATGGAAACGGCTATGGTAGCAGGAGTTGCCCTTTCCGAAGACTTCACGCCGCTGACAGATTTCCGCGCCAGTCAGGATTATCGTACCCGGGTTGCTAGCAATCTCCTGCAGCGGCTCTATCTCGATACCACCCAGCCGGACGTGCCAGTAGAGGTGATGGCGTTATGAGTACCGCTGACCGAATGGACCAGATTAAGGGCGCTGTCCACACAGCCGTCCGCCATGACAGTGCAGAAAATCATGTCACGGGACGATCTGTTTTTATCGATGATATGCCGAATGTGCCGGGCACGCTCCATGGGGCATTGGTTAAAAGTCCTTATGCTCATGCGAGAATTCAATCGATTGATGTCAGTGCGGCGCGCGACCTGCCCGGTGTCCATGCCGTGCTCGTTGCTGCGGATATTCCTGGTCGCAATGATGTCGCGCCGATTTTTGAAGGCGAACCGATCCTGGCTGAAGGGCTGGTTGAATATATCGGCCATCCGGTCGCGGCGATTGCGGCGGAAACCATGGATATTGCGCGTGCCGCAGAGGCGCTGGTCGTTATTGACTATGTCGAGCTTGAACCGGTCCTCAGTATCGACGATGCGTTAAACCGAAAAAGTTTTACCTCACCGCCACAGATCATGAGGCGTGGAAACTCCATCCAGGGCATGGCCGACGCACCGCATCAAATCTCCGGAGAAGTGCGCTGTGGCGGGCAGGATCATTTCTATCTCGAAACCCATATTGCTCTAGCGGTCCCGCAGGAAGATAACGACATGCTGGTTTATTCCTCGACCCAGCATCCAACCGAAGTTCAGCATGGTGTGGCGACGGTACTTGGCGTGCCAGTTAATGCGGTGACCACCGAGATACGCCGCATGGGGGGTGGCTTTGGTGGTAAGGAAAGCCAGTCGACAATCATTGCGGCTCTGGCGGCTCTCATGGCGGCAAAGACCCGCAAACCAGTCAAGCTGCGCCTGTCGCGCGACGACGATATGGTTATAACCGGTAAGCGGCATGATTTTCTGTTTCGATATCAGGTCGGGTTTGACGACAATGGCCGTATTGAGGGTATCGATATTCTGATGGCCTGCCGTGCTGGCAATGTCGCTGATTTATCTTCGTCGGTTTTGATCCGCGCGTTATGCCATGCTGACAACGCATACTATTTGCCGAATGCGCATATTCACGGCTATCCGTGCAAAACCAATACGGTTTCCAATACCGGATTTCGCGGGTTTGGCGGGCCGCAGGGGATGGTCGCCATTGAAACAGTGATTGATCACATTGCTCGGGATTTGGGCAAAGACCCTGACGATGTTCGCCGCGCGAACTTTTATGACAAGGCGGATCGCGATACGACCCATTATGGCCAGAAGGTCGAAGATAATATTATTATGGAAATGGTCGACAGCCTGTCCCGCGAGATTGACTATCCGGCTCGCAAAAAAGCAGTCGCTGCGTTTAATCAGGAAAATACTGTTCTAAAGAAGGGCATCGCTTTGATGCCGGTGAAGTTTGGCATCTCATTCAATCTACCCACACTCAATCAGGCCGGGGCGCTGGTCCATGTCTATACAGATGGCAGTGTTCATCTCAACCATGGGGGGACCGAGATGGGGCAGGGGCTCTATATCAAGGTCGCTCAGGTCGTGGCCTCGACCTTTCAGATCGACATCGACCAGGTCAAAATTTCCTCGACCAATACCGCTAAAGTACCGAATACGTCGGCAACAGCGGCATCGTCAGGCTCCGACCTTAACGGTATGGCGGCACATGATGCGGCGACCCAGATTAAAGCTCGCATGGCGGGGGTTGCGGCGGATCATTTTGAGGTCGAGGAAAGCGAGATCGAGTTTCGCAATAATCGGATTTATGCCCGCAATGACAGTATCAGCTTCGCAGAGCTTGCCCAGCTGACCTGGGAAAACCGGGTTTCGCTATCGGCAACCGGTTTTTACAGCACGCCCAAGATCGGCTGGGATAATGATACGATGACCGGTCGGCCATTTTATTATTTTTCCTACGGTGCCTGCGTTTCTGAAGTGGTGATTGATACGCTGACGGGTGAGAACCGTGTCCTGCGTACTGATATTTTGCAGGATTGTGGTCGATCGTTAAATCCGGCGATTGATCTCGGCCAGATCGAAGGTGCCTTCGTCCAGGGCATGGGCTGGCTCACCATGGAGGAGCTGTGGTGGGACGAAAAGGGCGCGCTGCGGACGCATGGGCCTTCGACCTATAAAATTCCCGGAAGCCGGGACGTGCCGCCGGAATTTAATATTCACATTCTGGAGGATGCCCCCAATCGCGAACCGACAATTTTCCGATCCAAAGCGATTGGTGAACCACCGTTGATGTTGGCGTTGTCGGTCTGGCTCGCCTTGCGGGATGCGGTAGCGGCGGTAGGCGGGCCACGATGCGTGCCAAATCTCGATACGCCAGCTACTGCTGAGGCTGTGCTTAGGGCCGTGGATGATGCGCGTTCTCGAGCGCATGGAGGATAGTTACAGATAATATGGTTTCGCTTGTGGAGTTGAATAAGGGCGCGGACGCCGATTTTATCGCGGCGCTTGGCGATGTGTTTGAACATTCGCCCTGGCTGGTGGCCCGGACAGCTTCAGCGCGGCCGTTTGCGTCTCGGGATGCGTTGATTGATGCCTTGATGGCGGCGATGCGTGAGGCAGCCGAAGAGGAAAAACTTGCCTTGATACGGGCGCATCCTGATCTCGCTGGAAAGGCCGCTCGGGCGGGAGATTTGACGGATCATTCGCGGCACGAACAGGCGAGCGTTGGGCTCGACCGGTTGTCGGATGAGGAATATGACCGTTTCACGCTGCTGAATGACACCTATAAGGAAAGGTTCGGCTTCCCCTTTATCATTGCCGTCCTAGACCATACAAAGGACTCGATTTTGGCAGCCTTTGAAGAACGGCTTGAGGATGATCGCAGCAGCCAGATCGATGAAGCGATAAAAAATATCGGGCGCATTGTGAGTTTGCGGGTTCTCGGAACGGTTACGGAGTAGCGAATTTATGGAGACCATTCTTCTGGACTGGCTGGCGCTGATATTGCGCTGGACCCACATCATCGTTGGCATCGCCTGGATCGGGTCATCGTTCTACTTTATGTGGCTGGATTCGCATCTTGAAGGGCCGACCGTGCCCGATGATGAAGTCGAAGGTCAACTCTGGATGGTTCATAGTGGCGGTTTCTATAAGGTCGACAAGATCATGGTCGCGCCAAAGGTTATGCCCAGGAATTTGCACTGGTTTAAGTGGGAAGCCTGGTGGACCGGTGTTACCGGCGTCTTGCTCCTGGCTGTGGTTTATTACCTGGGATCTGCTGCCTTCCTGATAGATCCTGATGTTGCCGACATCACTAAATTAGAAGCGGTTGGTATCGGTATTGCGACGCTGGTCATCGGCTGGTTCCTCTATGACGGCATGTACATGTCAGAATGGGGAAATAAATATACGAAAATATCCAGCGCTATCGGGTTTGTCGGTCTTTGCGTTGTCGCTTTCGGATTAAGCCAGGTCCTGTCGGGTCGCGCGGCCTATGTTCATGTTGGCGCGCTGATCGGCATCATCATGGTGCTTAACGTTTGGATCAGGATTATTCCCGGCCAGCATAATCTGGTAAATGCGCGCAAAATTGGCGAAGAGCCGGATCCCTCCTATGGCGTGCGGGCGAAGCAACGCTCGGTTCATAACAACTATCTGACTTTGCCAATCGTCTTTGTGATGATCAGCAGCCATTACCCGATGACCTTTGGTCATGAACATAGCTGGGCAATTTTAATTGCCTTGTTCGTAATCGGCGCGCTGGTGCGGCACTGGTTCAATCTGCGCAATTCCGGGTCTGATGCCATCTGGCCAGTTCCACTGGCCATCATTGCGATCATCATGCTCGCCGGTTTCGTGTCAGTCCCCGGCTTTACGGGAGGTAAAGAGCAAGGCCTGACCAGAAAGGTGGGCTTTGCCGAGGTACAGGCGATTGTCAAAACCCGTTGTACGGCTTGTCACTCTGCCCGTCCGACTTATCAGGGTATTGATAAGCCGCCAAAGAATATAAAACTTGAGACCGAAGCTGAGATCAGAAAACACGCGGCACAAATTCAAAAGACCACGGTGGCGACCAACACAATGCCATTGGGTAACGCGACTAAAATGTCCAAGGAGGAACGCTTGGCGATTGGTCAGTGGATTACCAGCGGTATGCCGGACAAGTGATCCGTCAGTCGCGTTGATAGGCCAGGTCGCCAGCGATATAGGTTGCGCGGATCGCCCGATCATCACCCATGGTCATCAAAACGAAGAGCGTTTCTTCCAGACTGTCGGCGAACTGCATCCGGTAATCGATAATCGGTGTCGATTTGAGATCAATAATGGTGAGGTCAGCTTCACTACCGGATTCCAGGGTTCCGATTTTGTCGTCGAGGCATAAAGCCCTGGCAGCACCAGCCGTTGCGAGATAGAGCGCTTGGCTGGCACTTAAATCAGCGCCAGCGAGACGGGCGATCTGATAGGCAGCGCCCATGGTTTGCAACATTGAAAAGCTGGTGCCTGCGCCTAGGTCAGTTGCGAGACCTACGGCAACCGGCCGACTGGCCTCCTTGGCCTTTCCAATATTGAACAGACCACTGCCGAGGAATTGATTGGACGTCGGACAGTGGGCAAGGGCGGTTCCGGTGTCGTGGAACCGTAGCCATTCGTCATTGGTCAGATGAATGCCATGTCCGTAGATGCTGCGCGGACCAGTAAGACCAAAATGATCATAGACATCAAAATAGCCATTCCGATCTGTATATAACGTCTGGACCCAGTCAATTTCCTGTTGGGTTTCGGAAATGTGCGATTGCACATAGGTGCCCGAGTTTTCGCGCCATAGGGAGCCAGCGAGTTCCAATTGCTTTGGCGTCGATGACGCGGCAAACCGCGGCGTAATGGCGTAGAGCAAACGGCCTTTGCCATGCCACCGATCAATCAATCGTTTTGACTCGTCATAGCCAGTATGGGCGGTGTCCCGCAGGGCATCGGGGGCGTTGCGATCCATTAGGACTTTACCCCCGATCATCCGCATGCTTCGGGAGTGCGCGCTTTCGAATAGGGCATCGGCGGAGTGCTCATGAACCGTGCAAAAAACGGAGGCCGTTGTGGTGCCGTTGCGAAGCAGTTCATCACAGAAAATCTCCGCGCTTTTTGATGCGTGGGCACGGTCGGCGAAGGCCTGTTCGGCGACGAAAGTATATTTGTCCAGCCAGTCAATTAGCGCCTCTCCTCCCGCACCAATAATCTGGGTTTGCGGATAGTGGACGTGACAGTCGATAAAACCCGGCAGAATGAGGCTGTCGGGGTAGGTTGTTATCTCGATGTCGTCTGGCAATGTTGGCAGGAGAGTTTCGGTATCACCAAATTCTGAGATGAGTCCGTCTTCCATAACCAGAATCCCGTCACGCTCATAGTGCATTACCGAATCTGCGGATTCCGAAAACGGGTCACCGGTAAAGGTCAGGGCGGCGCCACGAATGGCGGAACGGGTTGGACTGTTCATGTTGTTATTCTTCATGACGAATGGCGTTGTGCCAATGAATTCTTGTACGACGGTTGATCGCGACCAGCGAGCCGTATGTAATAGGGTCCATAATTACAGTTATAATTTCGGAAAATTCACTATGGATGACTCTGCAGAACGCTATCAAAAATCATTTCCCGTTTCCTGGGATCAGCTTCACCGGGACGCCAAGGCGCTGGCCTGGCGACTTGCTGATAAAGGGCCCTGGGAGTCTGTCGTGGCCATCACGCGTGGCGGGCTGGTCCCGTCGGCGATAATTGCCCGTGAGCTGGAAATCCGAATGATTGATACAGTTTGCGTGTCATCCTATGAGCATCAAAGCCAAAGTGGTGTCGAAGTCATTAAACGGGTGGAAGGATCCGGCAAGGGCGTCCTGTTGATCGATGATCTTGTTGATACGGGCCGGACAGCAAAAGTTGTAAGAGAAATGTTGCCTGACGCCCATTTCGCAACCGTCTATGCCAAGCCGGAAGGCCGCCCTATGGTTGATAGTTTTGTCACTGAGGTGAGCCAGGATACCTGGATCTTTTTCCCGTGGGATACCGAACTCAGCTTTGTTGAGCCTATCGCTAATAACCGGCGCTAGATAAATGAAATATGCCCGTACCGCTTCTGGCGGCATGGTTGTCGCGCCGCATTTTCTGGCAGCGGAGGCAGGGGCGCGTGTGTTGGGCGAAGGCGGAAACGCCATTGAGGCTATGATCGCCGCCGCGGCAACGATTGCCGTCGTTTACCCTCATATGAATGCATTGGGCGGCGATAATTTTCTGTTAATTGGTGATGGCGGAAAACCCATGGCAATTGATGCCTGTGGGGCTGCGGCGGGGCAGGCCAGTATTGATTTCTATCGGTCGCAGGGGCTGGAGGCTATTCCCTCACGCGGGCCGTTGGCAGCGCTGACAGTGGGCGGTGCCGTGTCGGGCTGGCAGATGGCCTTGGCGGAAAGCAAACGGCGTGGTGGCTCTATGCCACTGTCGCGACTTTTCGAAGATGCCATTCAGCACGCGCGGAATGGCACACCGGTTTCTGGCACGTTGCATCGCAATGCTGCTGGAAAGCTGGATGAGCTGAAAGACGTACCCGGTTTCGCTGAAACGTTTCTTGTCGATGGCGTTGCACCAGATGAGGGGCATAATCTGAAACTTCCTGCCTTGGCCGATACGTTTGAACGCTTGGCAGCTGCGGGGCTTGATGATTTTTACCGTGGCGATATCGCGCACTCGATTGCGCATGAATTAGAAGAAGCCGGTAGCCCGCTGCGTGCAGATGATTTAGCGCAACACAAGGCCCTTAGCGCGGAACCACTATCCATCAGTTTGAAATCAGGCACGGCCTATACGATGCCGCCGCCGACTCAAGGCTTGGCTTCGATGATGATCCTCGGGATTTGTGAGCGGCTGGGAATTTCAGAACCCGAAGGGTTCGCGCATGTTCATGCAATTGTTGAGGCGAGCAAGCGCGCCTTTCGGGTGCGGGATCGATATATTTCCGACCCCGCCTATATGACCATCGATCCAGTTGACTATTTGTCGGATAAAACACTCGAACAGCTTGCGGCCGAAATTGACCCCGATACAGCGTTGCCCTGGCCGGAGTTGTCTCAGCCGGGTGATACGGTGTGGCTGGGGACGATGGACCGGGATGGCAGTGCGGTCAGTTTGATCCAGAGTATCTACTGGGAATTCGGCTCGGGTGTCGTGCTCCCTGAAACCGGTATCGTCTGGCAAAACCGTGGCACCAGCTTCAGCCTTGATCCCGAAAGTCCCAATCCATTGATGCCGGGTCGTCGTCCGTTCCATACAATTCACCCGGCAATGGCCTCCCTCAAGGATGGTCGCCATATGGTCTATGGCACGATGGGCGGTGAAGGGCAGCCACAAACCCAGGCAGCTATCTTCACGCGCTATGTCGACTTTGAACAAGATCTGGAAAAGTCCGTGGCCGCACCGCGCTGGCTTTTGGGCCGGACCTGGGGCGAAGAAACCGCCAAGCTGCGGATTGAATCCCGCTTCGACACTGCTGTCATCGATGCCCTACGTGATGCTGGACATGATGTTGAAATCGTTGGTGACTTTGACGAAATGATGGGACACGCGGGAGCGATTGTTAGACATACTGATGGTGTTATTGAAGGTGCTTCTGATCCGCGGTGCGATGGTGCTGCCGTTGCCGACAGGACTTAGTTTACTTTGATAGCCAGGCCTGCAGCGTAATCACCACGCCGGTGAGGGCGTCCCATCCTGAGCTATGGCCGATAGAATCAAGTCTTGCCAATGAACTCTTCAGGGCTTGCTCCCGGTTTGAGATGATATCGTCAATTGTCGCGTGTAGCGGTTCTGCGCCAATACCCTGCGCTGCAGCGTATAGATGCGCACGGCTGATTTCGTTAGTGGTCGCGGCAGCGCGTTCGATAGCATCCGCTAAAACTCGACATGTCTCGTCTTCTCCAAGGGTTTTTAAGGTGATCATCATACCACCGAGAAAATCGTCGCCCGATGGCGTGAGGCCGGGGCCTAAACCTATCAAAGTTGTGACTGGGTTTAGAATATTCTCCGGGCTGGAATGCCCGTCGCCAATAAGTTTCTTTATTCCGGTAATCGCTGATGCGGCGTTCGGCAAAACCGCCGTCACTGACCCTTCGGGAAATATGAATGAGGCAAGACCTTCCCTAGGCACTATGTTAAATGCTTGCTCTGTCAGCGAGGTTAGTCCGGCATTGATGGCCGTTTTGTCGAGGTTACGAATTGGGTCAGGGTGCCAGGGTTGGGCGTCCCGATAAGAAAAAGAAAAGCGGTTCCCTATGTGAATTTCAGTCGCTGAAATCCTCACCGGGTCTTCGAGCTGCAGACCGCTTGCCTGCCAGTTGATCTTGGCGGGCGCATTTGTTTGTAAATTGAGGGGGCCAAGGTATAGCGATGATCCGCCAAAGCAGATCCAATGGCCGTCTATTTCAATATAGAAGCTACGCTCGAAAAGGGCGGCGACGCGGCCCAGTTTGGGATAATCAATAGCCTCAAAGGCTAGAGAGCCCGCAGAAGTAATGACGAATTGATTGGAGCCGTTCTCGTCAGCCATCGTCGCGAATGATATGGGTTCCCGTCTTGCCGTTTAGCGCATCCATCGCCTGTTCCAGATCGGCAATGATCACCCGTTCGCCACCGCCTTCGATAAACCGGATCGCCGCATCAATCTTGGGGCCCATGCTCCCGGGCGGAAAATGTCCTTCTGCGTTCAGCGCTTTGATTTCTGACAATGTCACCCGGTCGAGAAATTGTTGATCCGGTTTGCCAAAATTGATTGCGACTTTGGGTGTGGCGGTCAGGATCATAAAGGTTCCAATACCCAGAATATTCCCCATCAAAGCGGAGGTGAGGTCTTTGTCGACAACAGCGGATACGCCATGCCGGACGCCCTTGGGGCCGCGAATGACAGGGATACCACCGCCACCGCCTGCGATCACGATAGTACCGCGCTGCGCCAAAACCTCGACCAGCGAAATATCGCAGACATGCTTTGGAATAGGTGAGGGAACAACGTGCCGCCAGCCGCGTCCTGAATCCTCTGCCATCAACCAGCCGAGCTCGGCCTGAACTGCTTTGGCGTCCTCCTCGTTAAAGAATGGTCCTATCGGCTTTGTCGGGTTCTCAAAGGCGGGATCGTCTTTGTCGACTTCAACCTGGGTCAGCAGACAGGCAACGTGCCGTGGATTATCATCTTCGCGCAGGGCATTTTCCATCGCTTGCATCAGCAAATAGGCAATGCCGCCCTGGCTATGGGCAACACAGATATCCAGTGGCATCGGCGAAATGCGGTCCCGGGTCAGCGCCTGACGCATCAGGATTTTACCCACCACCGGGCCGTTACCATGGGTGATGATCAGTTGTTCAACCGAATGGCCGAGCGGCAACAATGCCTGCGCGGTTTTCGCGGCGATTTCTTCTTGTTCCTCGGATGTCCCCTTGATGCCTTCGGGATGTGTGGCATTGCCCCCGATCGCAATGATGAGCTTGTTGGGAATTGCATTACCGTCTGGCATCGCGTCTCTCCCTTAGCTGTTGATCCCTGGTACCTTGAGGGCGGCAATCGCCGCATCGGCATTTGATCCCGCGACGTGAATTCCGGCTGCTTGCAGGGCTTTAACCTGACTGGATCGTACTTGCGGGTCCTGTTCCGTACCGGTCACCGATCCAATGATTATAGTGTCATCTTTGCCCGGCATGGCAATTAACATCTCGGCGAGTTGGCCCGCCGGGTCGGGGTGCGCCCCATAGCCGATGACGATATCGATCAGCACGACACCTACAGAACTGTCGGCCAAGGCTTCTGCCAATGGTTGACGACGAATTTCCGGATCGATCATCGGGTGCGGACGGCCTTGTGTATATTCGTCATCACCAAGATCAATAATTTTATGGCCGTCGACATCATCTGATAATTGTCCGGCTCCTGGAACGGCGGCATTTGAAACAACCTCCAGTCCTGCATCCAGCAGAATCAATTGAGTTTCTGCGGCAAGAGTCCCGCCGGAATACAAACCGCGAATTTCGGTACCGTTGTTGTTTGACCCTGTTTCTGAAATTTCGGTTTCCGCAAAAGCATCTCCACCGAGGGCAGCTTGCGCTGCATCCTTGAGGGTTCTCGCGACTGTGGCATTGGCCGGTAAATCAAGATCGGAGGCGCCGATAAAGCAGACAGTAAAGGGTTTGGCGCTTTGTCCGATACGCTTCATGATGTTAGGCAGAACCGTTTTTCCAGGCGGTTTCGAAATCAGGACGATGTGGTTGGTTGCCGGATCAGCATCAAGCCGGTCGATACCCATCAGGGTCGATATTCCACCAATCTCGTCCTTGAGGTCTCTACCGCCAACGCCAATTGCATGTGAAATGCCGCCGCCATTATTGGAAATGAGCGTCGTGACCTCTTGTATGCCAGTGCCGGATGCGCCGACGATCCCGATATCACCGGTTGTGACCTTGTTGGCAAAGGCGAGGGGGACTCCGTCCAGAATGGCGGTGCCGCAATCCGGTCCCATCATCAAAACGCCCCGTTCACGCGCCTGATTCTTGAGATTGATTTCATCTTCAATGGAGACATTGTCGCTAAACATCATGACGTGCAGACCACGGTTGATTGCCTTCCGCGCTTCTGCCGCCGCGAACTCACCCGGCACCGAAATTAGCGCGAGATTGGCGTCGGGATTGGCCTTGGCCGCTGCCCGAATGGTTTGTGGTCGCCAGAAAGAGTCTCCGGTTGCAGCCCGTGTCTGGCTCATGATCTCCGGCTCGATAGTGTCAGCGGCTATCTGTGCAGCGGTGGCATCCTTTGCGCGTACGGCCAGAATTAGGTCACCCCC
Organism: uncultured Alphaproteobacteria bacterium; assembly: GCA_938048165.1. Lineage (GTDB taxonomy): Bacteria > Pseudomonadota > Alphaproteobacteria > MPNO01 > UBA2964 > UBA2964. Next base: position 15,214 of record CALIBP010000242.1, read on the forward strand.
TTCTGCCGCGGCACCGTCATCGGCCAGCAAACCAGCATCCATTAAGATCTGTTTGTTTGAGGGGGAGCCCATCATCAGCCCGGCTTCTTCAACACCGTCCATCGCCGCGAGATCGCGCGACAGACGCATCAACGCGACTGAATCCTTATAAAATCCCTGAAAGACCTTGTTGAGTGTGTATCCCATCAGGAAATCCCCAGCTTTTCGGCCAGCCGACGAACCGCCTGTTCGAAACAGGCCATAGGGGCCCGGACCACTCCAGCACCGACCTGACCGATTCCGGGCTCGCGATGGGCAATGCCGGTGTTTATGGTGGGGGCGATACCGGAATCAACAACCAATCTCACATCAATGCCGGTGGGGACGCCGAGATAATCCATTGACGGGATCGTCCATTCCGGATTTTCTGAGGCGCAGATTTCGCTCATGCGATGTGTATAGTTTGCGGCTTCCGAGGCTGCCCCCGCACCGACAAACCCGGCAACAGCAGGGGAAGCCCCCATGGCAAAGCCACCCAAGCCGATGGTTTCGACGATGGTTGAGTCACCCATATCGGGATTGGCGTCGGCTTCACTATAGCCGACGAAGTAAAGCCCTTCCGGCATCTCCACCGGGGCTGTGAACCATTCATCGCCGGTACCGCTGACCCGAATACCGAAATCGGTGCCGTTACGCGACATCGCGGTAACAATCGAAGATCCCTCGATATTGCGAACCGGATCCATGATCGCCTTGCCCATCGCCATGGCAATATTGAGATGGAACTGATCATTCGCGCTGATAAAGGCCAAAGCCTCTGATAACGCGATACTGTCATCGCTGGTCTTGGCCATGGCGGCGGCGATAGCACGCAGAACGAGGCCGGAGCAGGCAACGTTGCGCTGGTGCATCTCATCACCCATCGAGAGGCCGCGCGCGATTAACGGTTTAAGTTCAACCCCACCCATGTCGCGCAGGGCTTTACCCATTGCCGGGCCGAGGACATCGCGAATCCAGGCGAGACGGTTGAGCACTTCGGCATCATTGCCGCCGAAGCGCATAACCTTTCCGAGCCCTTCATTGATGGCGCAGTAGGATTTGTTCCCGGTTGTGCGGTTTTCAACGACCAGCATTGGCTGGCTGATAGTCGTCATCCCGGTCATTGGGCCAACAGCGTCGTGATGATGATTGGCGTCGAACCTTATCTCGCCAGATGCCGCCATGGTGACAGCCTGATCCAGATCATTTGCCCAACCTTCAAATACCGTAATGCCGGCAATTGCCCCCTGCATAGGGCCACACATGCGATCCCACTCAATCGGAGGACCTGCATGGAGGATCATTTTATCTTCAAGGTTGGGAACGATGTCACCGGCAGGCATTACATCGATCAGGACAGGTTCCGCGCCGAGCATACGGCGGATCGCTTCTTCGTTGGCTTTTTCTATTATGTCCATTCTAGGTCATCATTCCGGTGTCAGGCGCCCATCTTTGAGAGCAGGGCAGCGAGTGCAGGGTCGCCACCGGCAGGTGGTTTCCAGTCAAGATGAACAACCGGCACATCATGATCTGCAAGCTCGGTCGCAAATTTGTCCAGCCCGACATTGATAACGGAGAGCTTGCCTCCCAAAAGCGATGGGGTGTCTTTGTCAGATGCCATTGATTCTCTCCGATGTCTCTATTCAGCCGCCAGATCAACGAGGCAGGCCGCGAGAACCTTTGCCCCTGCTGCGAGATCGGCGACGGTCGCATATTCCGCTTCATTATGGCTTATTCCACCAGCGCAGGGCACGAAGATCATTGCCGATGGGCAGAAGGACGCCATCATCCCGGCATCATGAAAAGCGCCGGAAGGGAGTTGGATGGTGGGAAATCCGAGGGCCTGCGCAGTGCTTTCGACCGCGGTGACGATTTCGGGCGTAAAGGTCGACGGCGTTTTGCGGAATGTCTGCATAACCTCTATATCGCATGGCGGGGCAAGCTGAGTGCAGGCTTCGCCAATTTCTTTACTGAGCCGCTCAAGCACGGCTTCGTCGGGGTGCCGCAAATCGATCGAAAACTCGGCCCGGCTGGCAACGGCGTTGGGCGAATTGGGCGAGATGATAAGCCTACCGACGGTGTAGCGCAGAATGTCGTCGGGATCTTCCATAACCTTATTAAGCTCGCTCAGACAGCGCAGAGCGGCCTGCAGCGCATCGCGTCGTGATGTTAGCGGGGCCGTTCCGGCATGAGCGGATTCGCCGGTAATGTTCACCTGAAACCGTCGAGAGCCTTGAATGCCGGTGACGGCGCCGATGGTGTTGCCGCTATCTTCCAGTACAGGGCCCTGCTCAATATGAGCTTCCATATAGGCTTTGACAGGATGCTTGGTAGGACGTTCGCTGTCGACGGAGGTCGCCCTCAACGTCGCTTCCAGCGCATGGGCAAAATATGTGCCTTCGGGGTCGCGGACATGGGCAAAATCATCAACCTTGGCGACACCGGTAAATACCATTGATCCCATGCCACCGGGATCAAACCGGCTGCCTTCTTCGTTGGTCCAGGCAACAACATCAATCGGTCGCATGGTTTCGATATTGGCGTCTTCCAATGCCTCAAGGACTTCGAATCCGGCGAGTACACCATAGATGCCATCAAACCGTCCGCCGCAGGGCTGGCTGTCCATATGGCTACCGGTCATAACCGGCACGGCGTTGGAACCGTCACCGCGTCGGCGAATAAACAGGTTGCCGATCTCATCCTGGCTGATTGCAAAATTACGGGCGCGTGCCCAGCCAATCAGCGTTTCGCGCGCAGCGACGTCGGCTGGCGACAATGCTTGCCGGTTTACGCCATTATTGGGGATCGCGCCAAACTCAGACATCTCCATATGACGACGCCACAGGCGATCTTCATCGATATGCGCTGCCGCCAGGCGCGCGATGTCTCCAAGTGCATATTCCGTCATCGTGAAGTGATTTCGAATTTCCTGCGGATCGGCGTGTTTACTTACTTAATATACAATAATCATTACACGACCGACGGCCTCTGCTCAATCAATGCCTGTCGACAGCGTTAGGCTGCCAAACCATCGGCCCCATCGCGGAAAAATACGACTTTGCCATCAACAATTGTCATGTCGACCGGAATGTCTTTTATTTTGGTCGGATCGACGTCATGCGGGTTATTGGCGAGGACAGCGAAATCAGCGATCTTCCCGGTTTCTATCGAGCCTTTGATCTTTTCTTCAAAAGCATTATAGGCGGCGTTGATGGTGAACATTCGAATGGCCTCATCGACGGTAATAGCCTGATCAGCACCCACCGTTTTGCCGGTCCAGGTTTGGCGGCACACCGCCGTGCCGAGATCGCGAAGGGAATCCAGCGGCCAGTAGGCCGGGCCATCAGAGCCAGAAGTGATCTGGAGGCCGGCATCAAGCATGGTCTTGATGTTGAAGCTGTCCTCCAGCCGTTCGTCGCCAATACAGGCGAGCAGGGACTCCCATATATAATGCATGAACGGGATGTTCGGGACGGGCAGAATATTGTTACGTTTGATCAAGTCGAGGCGCTCGTCATTGACCAGCCAGTTGCCGAGATGCTCAACGCGATGCCGGTGATCTTCGCGCGGGTCTTCCTTGAGAATGCCATCCAGCGAACGCAACGCCATATCCATAGCCACATCGCCAATAGCATGGATGCAGATACGATGCCCGGCCTTGTGGTAGGCGGCGACGGTTTCATCCAACTCGTCCTGTTCAATGCGGATCAGCCCTTCATGACAGGGGTCATCGACATAGGGTTCATAGAACTTGGCGACGTGACCGGTGATGCCGCCATCAATTGACATTTTCACACCGCCGATGCGGAGCCAGTCATCACCAAAGCCGGTTTTGATACCGAGGTTGAGCAGGCTTTCTTTCTGGATCGCGGCTTCTATAACCCGAATGAGCAGGCTTACCCGGATAGGTAATTCACCCGCCTGGGCGAGTTCCTGATAGGCACGGATCGATTCGTGATTGGTGACGATGTCGTGGATGTTGGTGATGCCACGGGACAGGCAGCGCTCAGAAGCAAACAACACGCCTTGCTTCATTTGGTCGTAGCTATAGTCTGGCGTCACAGCCCGCACCAGATATTGCGCCCGTTCGACCAGCTTGCCGGTTAGCTCGCCGCTTTCATCAACTTCGATGGCACCTCCCGCCGGGGCATCAGTGCTTTTATTCACGCCGGCGAGTTCGAGGGCCTTTGAGTTTGCGATGGTGATATGGGCCCCGAAATTTATTGAGACCGGATTGTTTGGCGAGGCGGCATCGAGTTCCTGACGGTTTGGAAAGCGACCTTCCGGCATCCGGAAATCCTGCATCGGGCTGCCATGGGCAATGACCCATGTTCCGGGGGCTTGCGATTTAGCCTGCTCGGAAATCTTTTCGACGATCTGCGGAATGGATCGAACATTGGAATAGAAGTCGCGGCAATCGAGACGATGCATCATTGAGGCACCACCATCGGCAAAATGTACATGCGGATCGGTCAGGCCCGGCAAAACGCAGCGGCCCTTTAGATCGATCACCTGTGTCCGGCCATCGCCCAGCGCCTCGATGTCGCTGGCAGAACCGACTGCACCGATACGGCCATTCCACACCGCGACGGCTTCTGACCGACTGTTATTTTGATCGGCCGTCAGCACTGTGCCGTTTGTTAAAATCAGATCGGGGCTTAACGCAGCGACGCTCATGATAGGTCTCCCCTTTATAGATTCGGTCAGTCAAGACCGTTGATAACGTTTCCGAGAGTTTCAATGAGGCGATCAATTTCGCCTTTTTCGATAATGAGGGGGGGTGCCAGGGCAATCGTGTCACCGGTTTGGCGGAACAACAGCCCTTCTGCGAAGCAGCGTACAAAACAATCATAGCCGCGCGCTGCTGGCGCGCCGTCGCGCGGGGCTAACTCAATCCCCGCAACCAACCCGATATTGCGAATATCGATGACGTTCTTACAGTCCTTGAGCCCATGAACCGCATCTTCCCAATAAGGTGCCAGCTCGGCGGCGCGATCAAACAGGCGTTCGCTTTCGTATAATTCCAGTGAGGCCAACGCAGCAGCACAGGCCAAAGGGTGAGCGGAATAGGTGTAGCCATGGAACAGCTCGATCATGCCGGGCGGACCCTCCATGAGAGCGTCATAAATTGTCCCGGTGGTGCCAATGGCGGACATGGGGACAGCGCCGTTGGTCAAACCTTTGGCCATCGTCATCATGTCCGGCTGGACACCAAAGCGCTCGGCGCCAAACGAGGCCCCGGTGCGGCCAAAACCGGTTATGACTTCATCAAAAATCAACAGGATGCCGTGTCGCGTACAGATGTCGCGCAGTCGATCAAGATAGCCAACAGGCGGCACCAGCACACCCGTCGAACCGGCCATAGGTTCGACAATCACCGCCGCAATGGTTGAGGCATCATGCAAGGCGACAAGTTTTTCAAGGTCGTCAGCGAGCTCGACCCCCCATGTCGGTTGGCCACGACTGAAAGCATTTTGCTCGAGGTTATGAGTGTGGGGCAGATGATCGACTCCCCCCAGCATATTGCCGAACTGTTTGCGGTTATTGACGATACCGCCGACGGCAGTACCGCCAAACCCAACACCGTGATAACCCCGTTCGCGGCCAATGAAGCGGGTACGGGTGCCTTCGCCACGGGCCCGGTGATAGGCGAGCGCAATTTTCAGCGCCGTATCGACGGCTTCGGAACCTGAGTTGGCAAAGAATACGTGATCGAGAGCGCCTGGGAGCAGTGTCGTGAGACGGCTCGCGAGTTCAAAAGCGAGGGGATGACCCATCTGGAAGGCGGTCGCGTAATCCATCTGACCGGCCTGCGCGCGAATGGCTTCGGTAATTGACTCCCGGCCATGACCGGCATTGACGCACCACATGCCGGAAACACCATCAAGAACTTCCTGACCCTCATCGGTCGTGTAGTACATGCCTTTCGCGCCAACCAGCATGCGCGGTGTTTCCTTGAATTGCCGGTTCGCGGTGAACGGCATCCAATAGGATTGAAGATCATTGGTGGTTCTATACGTGGTGTCGGGCATCGTGGGCCCCTCTATTGAAAATTTTAAATGCAGGCGGCAGGGTAAATACACCTAAAATATTTACCTGTTTTGGCATCGTGCCCGACCATTTTCCGGTCGACAAGGGCTCAATCGTCAATTCATTCTATGTTGGGGTGTGACAAAGCACGATGTTTGATGGAATAATCCCTAAAAATAGTCTGCATATAGTCAATGAGATAAGCCAGACAAACAGGGAACGGCATGAGCGCATTATTACAAATAAAAGAATTACAGACGTCTTTTTTTACCAGTGATGGCGAGGTGCGTGCAGTTGATGGTGTTACCTTTGACATTGAAGAAGGCAAGACCATGGGGCTAGTTGGCGAATCCGGCTGCGGAAAAAGCGTGACGGCCCTATCTGTAATGCAGCTTCTATCGAAAGGCGTCGGCGAGGTTGTTGGAGGCGAGGTCCTTTACCGTGGAAAGAACCTCGCGGAATTTTCGGAAGCGGAAATGCGAGATATTCGCGGCAACGAAATCTCGATGATCTTTCAGGAGCCGATGACATCGCTCAACCCGGTCTTCTCCATCGGTGATCAGATCGCCGAATCTGTCCGGCTCCATCAAGGTGCTAGCAAAAAGGAAGCGCGAGCCCGTGCGATCGAGATGCTCGAGCTTGTTAAAATCGCCGAACCTCAGAAACGCATAAATGATTTTCCGCATCAACTCAGTGGCGGTATGCGACAGCGCGTTATGATCGCGATGGCGCTGAGCTGCAATCCGAGTCTGTTGATGGCGGATGAGCCGACCACCGCGCTGGATGTAACCATCCAGGCGCAAATCCTGGAGCTGATCAAAGAGCTTCAGGAACAGCTCGGCATGTCGGTTCTTCTGATCACCCATGATCTCGGTGTCGTGGCGGAACAGGCTGATGAGGTTGCCGTTATGTATGCCGGCAAGATTGTCGAACGGGCAAAACCGGAAATCATTTTTGCGCGGCCAGCGCACCCCTACACGATCGGGCTGATGAATTCGGTGCCGGGGGTGATTGATAAATCAGCGAAGCGACTGGAAGCCATCCCTGGGATTGTGCCGAGTCCTTTGGACTGGCCATCGGGATGCCGGTTCCGGGACCGCTGTTCCCAAGCCGAAGAAAAATGTGGCGGATCGCAGCCGGATCTTATCGAAATTGAACCTGGCCATTGGGTGTCGTGCCTAAAGGTTCCGGTGTCCGCAGCAGCGTAAGGAATATAAAAATGGCGCTTCTGGAAATTAAAAATCTCGTAAAACACTTCCCGATATCGGGCGGGTTCTTTGGTCGAAAAACCGGTGATGTTAAAGCCGTTGATGGTGTGTCGCTGACGGTTGAGAATGGCGAGACGTTAGGGCTGGTCGGTGAATCGGGTTGTGGAAAGTCAACACTGGGCCGCTGCTTGTTGCGACTCATTGAGCCGACCTCGGGCGATATTATTTTTGAGAACAAGAATATCACCGAGATGAATTTCGACGCTATGCGGGAAATGCGCCGCAAGATGCAGATCATTTTTCAGGACCCTTATGCATCACTCAACCCTCGCATGCGGGTCGGAGAAATCATTGGCGAGGGTCTGCAAATTCACGGCATTGCCGATGGGGCGGAGCTTAAAGACCGGGTGATGGCCCTACTTGCGAAGGTAGGTCTTCGCGAGGAACAGTATGGTCGGTATCCACATGAATTTTCCGGTGGCCAGCGTCAGCGCATTGGTGTGGCGCGGGCGCTCGCCCTCAATGCCAAGTTTATTGTCGCTGATGAGGCGGTATCGGCTCTTGATGTCTCGATCCAGGCACAGATATTGAACCTGCTGCAGGATTTGCAGGAGGAGTACGATCTTACCTACTTCTTTATCTCCCATGATTTACGGGTTGTTGAGCATGTCAGTGACCGGGTCGCCGTGATGTATCTCGGCAAAATTGTCGAGATTGCGCCGGCCGATCAAATCTATACCGATGGCCAGCATCCTTATACCCGAGCGTTGCTGTCTGCGGCGCCGGTGCCCGACCCGACCCGCAAGGCGGAACGGATTGTCTTGCAGGGCGATGTGCCCAGTCCAATTAATCCACCCTCCGGATGCAGCTTTCACCCACGTTGTCCGTTTGCCCAGAAAATCTGTTCAGAGGAAGAGCCGCCCCTAGTATTGGATGGCAACCATGGCGCTGCCTGTCATGTCTTTGGACCGGGTGCCACTGTGAAGCCAAACTAGCTATAGTTGGGGCATCAAAGAAATTAGGAGAGTTTGAAATGGCTAAGTTGCGTCATATCGCCATCAGCGCGAAGGACCTTGAAACCACCGCACAGTTCTATGAGAAGGCCTTTGGCATGGAGCGGGTCCGGCAATCCAAGGTGGCGATCATGCTATCTGATGGCGTTGTATCGCTCGCGATCCTGCATTTGCGGTCAAATGACAATGCGCCTGATGAACGCGGTCCTGATTATATTGGGCTGCATCATATGGGTTTCCTGGTCGATGATGTACCGGCGGCCAGTGCCCAGGTTGAGGAAGCCGGGGGGACCTATCATGGTCAAATCCTAAATGTTGGTAAGGGCCCAGAGTCCGAACGTAAATATCGTGATCCGAATGGCGTCGTTCTAGATGTGACGAGCCCGGAGCACGCCACCTCATCCTGGCGGGTGCCGGTCTAAGTCGCCGGTGGATACCCCTTAACAGGTTGAGAATTCACCGTTTCTTTGTTTGACAGGCGATTTCTCCTTTGTCATAGGAAGATTGTATTCTTTAACGTTGTCGCTTGACCGGGGGGTCATAGATGCGCAGGGGGAAGATCGCGGCGATCGCTGCACTCCTATCGTTAGGACAGGTCTCCGCAGGGGCTGCTGATTCGCGCCTGCCTGATGCCAGCCCCTCTGGTATTAAAGGCGTGGATAACCGCATCATCGCCGATAGCGCCAAAGCGCCCTGGAACGCTATCGGCCGCATTAATACCAGCAATGGTTTCTATTGTACCGGCGTGCTGATTGCACCTGATCGCGTTACAACCGCGGCCCATTGTTTATGGCGCGCGAAGACCCAGCGGTGGCTGCCGGTTTACGAAATCAGTTTTCTCGCGGGGTATAAGGCTGGCTCCTATGAAGAACGTGCTGCTATCGAGTCCTATTTCCTTCCCAATGGTTTGGTGAATCAGCAAACGCGTCGGCTTCGAAAGACCGGCGATTGGGCCATTTTGAAACTGCGCCAGCCAATGGGAAAGAAAATCAAACCAATCCCCTTGGCGGATTTCACCCGGGCCTATTGGACGAAAACCCGACGTAAAGGCGAAGGCCTGATTCAGGCCGGGTATAGTTATGATTTGAGTGAGTTCCTCACCTTGCATAATGGGTGCTCGATGACCCTGTTCTATCGTAACGATGCGCTGATGCATCACAATTGCGATGCAACACGGGGCGATTCAGGATCGCCCATTATGATCAAAAGGCGCGGCAAGTATCACCTCGTCGGGTTACATGTCGCCACCAGACGCTTCAGCAAGACGGCAACCAGCGGCGTTGCTGTTACCGGTCATGGTCTCATAAAAAGCCTCATGAGCATGGCACGGCGCGGCATTGAAGATCGCATTATTGCTGAGGATTTGCGTGGTTATCAGGCTGTGAAGCCAGCGCACCGTCCTCTTGAAGAACCGCTGGAATCCGTGCCGCAACTATCCGGACGTTAAAGCCGGTTCGGCGACCGGTAGCCATCCTCTTTCCGTTGTTTCATATAGGCTTTGTATTTTTGCCGCTTATCAGCGTCGCCATTTTCCTTGAATACATAAGGGCAGACATCGACACAGATGTGACAATAGGCTTCATGCAGACGTGAAAACGGGTAGCACTTCTCCATATCGATGCGCCAGCGCTTGATACCTTCGGTGAGTATATGGTCAGTAGCGATGGCATCTCCCGGACAGTTGTTGCGACAGAGGTTGCAGTTTTCACAGTATGCCTGAACGCCAAACTCCAGCGGTGCATCAAGATCCAGCGGCAGGTCAGTCGTGACAAAACTTGGCCGAAAATTAGCGGCAATGTCGGGGTTGATCAGGCTGCCATGGCGACCCAACTCGCCAATGCCGCAATGGTAGAGAGTCGGGATCGCCTGAATCTGGGTAATGCCATTGTGGTGCGCCCAGGCCGGGTAGCCCATCTCGCGAACATAGGCAGCAAGCTCGGTAGCGATGCGGGCGACCTCGACATATACGCGGAAAGTCTCTGCCTCGATGGCCAGCGATCCCTTCAGGACGTTGCCGTAATCCTCTTTCACCACGATACCGATGACATTCTTGTGCGGCATGTCGAAGTCGAGATCAACCATGATGGGGCGGATTTCAGCGCAGCCGACCAGGTCCGCACCAAGCTCTTTTGCCTTGGCGATTATGTTTTGCGTGGCGGTGACGGGATTATCGAAGATTTGTCTCTCCGGGTTTACTGGACCATCGCGATGCTCGGCGAGCTCCATCCATCGGTCATGCGCCGCTGTGCGAACATCATCCTCCTTGTTCCATTGCGGAACATTATCCAGCCCAGCTTCTTCGAGAATTCTCTTCAAAAGCGGGTCGGCAAGACCCTGTTCGCGACGCCAGCTAATGCCGATCATATTTGACCCCTATCCTAATTCTTTTTCGCTAAGCCATTTGCCAATGTGGCCAAGCGTGAAGTCTTCATGCGGGTATCCCATGATCTGGATACCCATTGGCATGCCGCGATCCTCAAGCAGCGGCAGATTATAGCCAGGAGATCCCAAACAAGATGTGACATCGCCATAAATTGGGTTGCCAATGCCTGTCGATGCCAATGGTGCGGGGCCCTGGGCCGATAGCAGGATAAAGGCATCGCCTTTGCCGCGAACGGTTTCGAAGCTAGTACGAAGGGCCTGCCGCATATCGAGGCAGCGCCGGTAATCTTCGATGGTCATCGTTTCACCATGCGCGATGCGGTCCAGCACGCCTTCTGAAATATACATCTCGCCCTTGTCGCGTTGGGTCTTGCCGGGCCACTGCATTTCCCAACAAAACATGTCCCGCAGGAAGTCGGGAATTGTTCGCAGCATTATTTCAAAGGCTTCAATGTCAGCATCGTCTTTGCGTGAGACAATCTCGACTCCGTCATCTGCCAGCGATCCAAGATATGCCTCGAATTTTTCCTTGGTCTCATCTTCGGTGCCATCCCAGCCGAGGGAATCCAGTCGCACGAGGCGGGCAGGTTTCTTTGCTGCCCCTAACGCAGCGTCGCCATAGAGGCCCGGATGTCCCGGATCGCCACCGGCTGTCGAGGAAATATAGAACGCGGTATTCCAGACATCTTCAAGCGATCCACCCTGCACGCCGAGCACTGATTGAGACGGCGACATGGAATGGCCGCCCAATCTATTGAGTGCGCCAAAGGTTGGTTTGAGTGCAAAATTGCTACAATAGCCAGCGGGTCGCAAAATTGAGCCACGGACCTGACTGCCGCTGCCCGCTGGGACCATGCCCGCACCAATGGCCGCAGACGTGCCGCTCGAAGAGCCGCCTGGAGTACGCGTGATATCAAACGGGTTTCGGGTCGGGCCGGCATCAATCGAGCCGAACTCCGTTGTAACCGATTTGGCGAGGACTGCCGCGCCACCCTCGCGCATTGCACGGGCATGGGCGCAGTCCTTGTCGCCGCCATAGCCACGCATCGCCGGACTGCCAAGTTCGGTCGGCATCCCCTTGACCTCATACAGGTCCTTCACAACAAACGGCATGCCATCGACCACCGAGAGCGGCTGGTTCTTTTTGTAACGGGTTGATGCTTTATCGGCGGCCTTGCGGGCGACTTCGATATCAATAGAGACGAAAGCGCGGACGGTTGGCTCGCGGGCATCGATGGTTTCGAGGCAACGTTCCAGATAGGCCCGCGGTGTATTGCTGCCGTCAAGAAAGGACGGGATGGCATCGTGCCAGGTAATGACGCCCGATGCCTTGGGATTGTATCTGCCGGTTGATGCACTTTGTGATGTATCTGCTACCATGACGCTGGCTCCAAATTATGATTGATTTAGAGAAACCCTACTTCTTTTCAGGTTTGAGTGGAACGGCGTGGCGGTATTGGAGAATGCAGGGAGAAAGAGATGAGCGAAGAAGACATTGTTGTTTTACCAGAAGATAACGGCATCCTACCCAAGGAAACGGTTGCCGCGATCACCGCCTGCGACGCCTATCCTGAAACAACCGGTTTTACCAAAACTGTCGAATACATCGACTTTGACCGTTACGGAAAACCGTTCACGCAGGTGTTGACCACATTTAAACCGGATACACCACGTATACATAATGGTCGCGAAATCCTGCTGGTCTGTGGCGAAGGCGGTAAGGATAACGGCAACGGATTTATCGAAACCTACGAGAAGAAGCCCGGCATGGCACCGTGGCTTGCCAGCCGTGGCATAACCGTTGCAATAGTGCCCCGCCTTGGTCGCTGGAATTTCTTCGATGAAGGGGGTAGCTGGAAAAATATTCCCCTCGGGGAGCGGATGCCGGTCTTTACCCGCCACCAACCGGGATACTGGTCATCAAGTGATTATACCAGCCACGCTTCGAAAGGGCAGGCCAGCCCAACTGGCAGTGACACCTATCGTTTGCCGGTAGAAGGATCAGAGCTTTACGATCACATGTTGGCGACGACGCCGGACTCGATTGTCGAAGGATACCGACAGGGTGCGGCGCGCGCGCTGGAAAATCATGCAAAATCCCGCGAGGAAATCCTTCTTCTATATTGGGGGTTCTCCACCGGTGGACCTTTCCTGTGGGCATTGTGTCGGCATCTAACACCCGATGGTATTTTGGGATGGGGAACATCGAATAATCCCTCTGCCTACCTCTATAGCCGTGCCAGTACCGGTAATCATGATTGGCCGTATGAAGAATCGTGCTTACGGGTCAGGGAACGCGGGCGGCCGGATTTTCTGTTTTATACGACTCATATTGATGATGATCTCCGCGAAGAATGGTTCGAGGAGTCGATGCATGCCCCGAATTTCAAGTCGGTTGAAGACGTATTTATGCATTACAATGTTGCGGCGCTGACCGAGCAGGCAACACGACTTTGGCAATCCGATTTTTTACCCGAGGAAGATCGCGCGGCGGGGTTTGCAGCGTTCCTGCAGAAGATCATGTTGCCACTCTATCCGGCGGACGAATTGCGCGATGTGGCTGTATTGGAAATGAACGGCACACTCGATCAGGTGATCCAACCTTGGAAGGTTGATGCCGCGCGCAAGGTTAGTGAACGATATTGCAAACGGTATCGCGTCGCCCGGCTTGAGGATTTCCGCCACGATATCCTGCATGACACCTGTAAAACCGTCGGTCGGATCTGGTTTAAACTGATCGAAAGCGGTCATTACGATTAATTCCATAAGAAGCTTGTGGAGGACTCGCCAGCTTCTAATTCCCATGGTAGCGTTATGGATAATAAAACTGACACGCTTGATTAAGGGCGGTCACTAGCCTTACGGGGAGGCGCGTATGGCGACGAAGGCAAAGCGATCTGGTGGCTGGGAGCCACCGACACGGATTGAAAAGGATGAGCTCGTCCGAATTTCGGATGCGATTCTGGCTGAGCCTGACATTACCTATACCGAAACCGAAGATGTTTTTCGGATCCATTCCAACGGGCTGGATTGGGATATCGGCAATATCGTCTATGAACCCGACGATCCATCAGAAATTGCCGTAGGGCCGGATGGCAAAAAGCTCGCTGTCTTTATGATGCATGGCGGCGCGTCGGATTGGCGATCTATTGAACGGCTGGCCCAGACATTCTGCGGCAAGCGCGGCTATAAAGTCTGCAACATGACCTATCCAGGCCGGTTCTACTTTGATGACCCGGAGCATAACTGGCCGGACGATACTTTTCACGAAGATGGCACGGTCCGGACGCCGATTTGGCTCAAAGGCGAAGAGATAACGCCCGACCAATATGATGTGAAAACAGATGATAGCCATCGCGAGATTTATGGGTCTCGGCGTTATGCGGTGTCTAAACCGGGAACGATGTTCCATGTCCGCATGGGGGCCTGGCCCAAGGCAATCGTCGATGCGATGCTGGATGTCTGCGCGCGCCATTTTCCGCCCGATGAATGGTCGATCTATGTGCATGGCCATTCTACTGGCGGCCCGTTTGTCCACACCACAATGCAGCGGGTGGAGAATGTTCGTGGGTTGATCGGCATTGAGAATTCACCCTTTGGTCAGTTCTTCAATGAGATGACCAAGCATGATTGGCCGACACCGTTTAACTACGTGCTGATCCGCGACTGGCGGGAGCTCGCCCGCTACAAGGGTGCTGAACTTGCCTTGGCCGAAGGGGATAAACCACTTTTCCGGCTGGCGCAGGTCATGGAAGAATTGTTTGAACAGTGGAACGAGGCCAAGCGCTTCCCACAATTCAAGGCGGAGAACTGGTACCACAACCGAACGCCATCCTGCCTGACTGAAGCCGCCCAGGTGACGGCAGAATATCAGGGCTTCAATCAAGAAGAAACCGATGCCCTGGTTGAAGAATATCTCGGCTACGGCGTGCCGCTTGAGGGTGACGGGGTGAAGCCGGTACCAAACTTACTGCACGGTATTTGCGATTATAGCCGTGACCACACCGTGCCGACTTACGAGTTTCTGACCGAGCGCTACGCGCAGCTAAATCCGGCACCGAAATTCCGGTTTATTCAGCTGGGCACGGGTGTTCATTCCTATTGGCGGACCGAGGAAGGATTGCCACTCGGTGTTTGTCCAGTCGTTACCAAGATTTGGCATGACGCAATTATGAACGGTTATTTCGATCAATAAAATTTCACATACCTGACTTTAAACAGAAGAAAGGGAGATGGAGATGCGTAAATTACTGAGTTTAAGAACCGCGGCGGCGGCGCTGACAATGGCGGCGGCGGTGACGCTGACGGCGACGTCAGCGACAGCGCAGAAGAAGGTCGTCATTGGCGCGACCGGTAACATATATGGCTGGAATCCGTATCAGGATTCTGCGGCCCAGATGTATGGCATCTGGTGCAACGTCTATGGATGTTTGTGCCGCTACGATTTTAAGAAGGCTAACTACTCCCCGATGTTGGCGGAAAGCTGGTCGGTCAATCCGAAGGACCCCAATGAATGGACATTTAAGCTCCGTAAGGATGTCAAAAGCCATTCTGGTGCCGAGCTGACGGCCGCTGATGTTGTGCATACCATCAACCGCATCAAGACCGACAAGCAGAGCTCGCAAAAGCAAAACGTGCGGCCGTTGAAATCAGCGACGGCTATCGACAAACACACTGTCCAGATGATCACCAAAAAGCCAACGGCCCATCTGTTGCAGCATGTCTGTGATATTTATGCCATTACGCGAAAAGAGGTGTTCGACAAGCACGGGCCGCGGAATGCGGATCGGAAATACCCCGATGGTTTCGGCCCTTACGCGCTGGACCGCGTCGTGATCGGTGAGCAGGTTATTACAAAGCGTGCCAAGAACAGCGTGTTTGGCAATAAGGATAACCCCGATATTCTAATCTGGCGCAAAATGGCTGAGGTCGAACAACGGGTGACAGCCTTGTTGAATGGCGAAATTCAGATCGCTCAGTTCATTCCACCGCATCTGATGAAACGTGTTGAAGATGGTAAGGGCACCAAGCTGTCTTTCACCGATTCAGTTGAAATCATGATGCTCTTGATGAACCCGGCCTTTAAGCCGTGGGACAACAAGAAACTGCGGCAAGCGGTGGCGCATGCAATTGATCGTGACACGATCATTAAAACCATTCTGCAGGGCATGGCAGGCAAGCTGAAAGGTGCCATTGGCCCCGGTCAGATTGGTTATGATGCGGAACGGTCAAAAGCCTTTGATCTCGCCTATGACCCCGCGAAAGCAGCACGTTTGGTGAAGGAAGCAGGTTATCCCAACGGGGTGGATGTTGAGATGTCGACGCCGGTTGGTCGTTATGTGAATGATAAAATCATTTCTCAGGCGATCGTACCGATGCTGGCTAAGGTGGGTATCCGCGCGAAACTAATGACACCGGAATGGTCGACGCAGTGGGCTAATGTTCGAAAGGGCAAAAGGTCGTTCTTCTATCAGGGTCGTGGTTCGGTCATCGATCCCGGTCCAGCCCTGGCGCAGTACTTCAAAACCGGTGTGTCACCGCGCATCAAATATTCAAATCCAAAATATGACGCGCTGTTTGACGAAGTCGCCAAGGAGTTTGATCCCAAGAAGCGTCAGAAGCTGATCAATGATGCGATTGCGGTTCTTGTGGAGGATGTTCCTGCTGTCTTTATGTGGCGTCACCGTCTGGCATATGGCGTTGCCAATAATGTCAGTATCTCGCCGCCGGCTAATGGTCGGATCTATGGTGAGAATATCCGCATCAAGTAGAGCGGAGTTTGAAGACCAATCGTATGAGGGCCCGCCCAGAATTTCGGGCGGGTCCTTACGCGATATCTAGTTAAGGGAAACGGGGAAGCAATTATGCCAATGCCGAAGAAGGGGAAGTTCGTCACTGTTGATGGCGTAAAGACCCATTATTACGAGAAGGGTCGTGGCAAGACGGTCATTCTGGTGCATGGCGGCAATTTTGGCTCGGCCGAGGCTTCCGGCAATAGCTGGACCTGGAGCCGCAATTTCGACTTCCTCGCCAAAAAATTTCACGTCATCGCGGTCGACAAGCTGGGTCAGGGTTATACCGGCAATCCGCGAAAAGATTCTGATTACACCATGCATGCTGTGGTCCAGCATCTTGGCGCTTTCCTCCGCAAGATGAAGCTTGAGAATTGTCATCTTGTTGGTCATTCAAGGGGCGGTTATGTGGTGGCACGGCTTACCCTTGAACAGCCCGATTTGGTTACCTCCTGCACCTGTGTCGATAGCAATACCTTGGCGCCGGGCGTTGGGATGAATGAGGTCGTATTGGCCAATCCGCCCCATCCCGCCCTCAGTCGTGAATGCCAGCGCTGGGTTCTGGAGCGCTATTCCTACGGCCATGAACATATCGATGATGACTGGCTCGATGTGCTGGTGGATATCGGCAAACAGCCGAAACATCTGGAGGCCGTCGCCAAACTTGAGAAGCAAAAGCTCAAGACTCGTCAGTTCCTGCCAAACCTGTCGGCGGATCGATCAGACACGTTTGCGCGTATTCGCGATACCGGCATGCGGCGGCCAACGATGATTATGTGGGGCTATAACGATCCCACCGCATTGCTCGAACAAGGTCAGCGTCTCTATGACCTGATAGCCTCAACGGAACGTCGCACTTACATGCATATTCTTAATCGCGCCGGACACTTTTCGATGCGCGAACAGGCTGATAATTTTAACGCGACCCTGAGTGGTTTTATTGAGAGCGTGGCTGTTTGATGCGCAAAGAAGACGGCAAATTTATCGATGCGGGGGGCATCAAGACTCATTACTACGAGAAGGGTGCGGGGTCACCGCTGATCCTGTTTCATGGTGGTGCCTTTGGCCATCCAACGGCCGCTGATAGCGCCTGGGACTGGAGCACAAATTTTGATGATCTTGCAGACCGATATCGGGTGATTGCGGTCGATAAGCTGGGCCAGGGTTTTACCGATAATCCGAAGAACGATGAGGATTACTGTATGGCGGCTGTGGTTGACCATGCTGCGGCTTTACTGCGTGCCCTCGATATAGGCCCAGCTGATTTGGTTGGGCATTCGCGGGGTGGTTATCTGACATGCCGTCTAACACTCGACTATCCAGAGCTGGTTCGCAGCTGCACCATTGTCGACAGCAATACCAGTTCGCCGGGTGTTGAGCTCAATGGCATTGTCCTGGGCAATCCACCTGAGCCGCGCCTGTCCCGCGAAAGCCATAAGTGGATTTTCGAACATTATTCTTATAGCCCCAATCACATCACGTCTGATTGGCTGGATATTTGTTGTGAAATCGCCACACTGCCAAAATATCAGGAAGCCTGGGACAAGATGGAAACTGGTGAATTGAGAATTAAACAATTCGCGCCGGGTCTTGCGGCAGACAAATCGAAAATGTTTGCCATGCTACGCGATGAGGGATTGAAACGTCCCACCCAGATCATCTGGGGCAAGAACGATCCGACGGCATCGTTAGAACAAGGATGGGTGCTGTGGGATTTAATCGCCAAACATCGTTCTGATGCCCAGTTTCATATCATCAATCAGGCTGGTCATTTTTCCTATCGCGAGCACCCGAAACAATTCAACGAGCTAATCCACGCTTTCGTGGATGGCCGTGGGGTAGGCTGACAATGTTTGGATATATCGTCCGCCGTATGATCGGCACCCTGCCGGTCATGTTACTGATTTCTTTGCTGGTGTTTATGCTCGTCCAGGCAGCGCCGGGTGATCCCGCGGATCTGCTGCTCTCGGACGAAGCGTCGAAAGAAGATATCGAAGAGGCCCGTATCCGCTGGGGGCTCGATCAGCCGGTTTATATTCAATATTGGCGTTTTCTGGTTGCTGCCCTGCAGGGTGATCTCGGCATGTCGTTCCGCTATGCCGATCCGGTTCTTCTGCTGATCGTTGAACGGCTTCCGGCAACCATTGAGTTGGCATTCTTCTCCATCGTGATCGCCGTGATCGTTGCCTTGCCGCTTGGTGTCTGGGCGGGAGCACGGCCAAATTCCTGGGCAGATAATCTGGGATCAATTGTCGGCTTCTTTGGGATCAGTATGCCGAATTTCTGGTTCGGTATTATGCTGATCCTGGTGGTTTCAGGGGTATTCAATTTACTACCGTCGGCTGGTCGCGAAACCTATGGCGTGGCGGGCGATCCAATCACCGGGTTTTATATTCTCGACAGCATCATTCAGCGCAACTGGACGGCCGCCTGGGATGGCATCAAGTACATTATTCTGCCTGCCACGGCGCTCGGTACCAACATGATGGGCATCATGATGCGGGTGACGCGGTCCTCGGTACTCGAAGTGATGCACGAGGATTATGTCACCACGGCACGGGCCAAAGGCGCCAAGGAAAGTACAGTTTTATGGCATCACGCTGTTCGCAATGCGCTCATTCCGATCATCACGGTGGTTGGGCTGGAGCTCGGCACATTGCTGTCAGGTTCGATCATTGTCGAGACGGTGTTCTCGTGGCCGGGCGGTGGGTCACTACTGATTTCGGCCATAACTGCGCGGGATTATCCACTGATTACTGGCACGGTGCTTTGCTACACCTTTGCCTTTGTTATGATCAATTTCGCGATTGATATCATGTATGGACTCATTGATCCGAGGATTCGCTTTGACAAATAGTCCCGCATCACAGGCGTCCCGCGCCGAGGTAACATCCACTCAAACGCCGGTCTCTGATTTCCGGAAAGCGCTGAGGCCGTGGCTGAAACCCAAAATCATTATGGGCGGCAGCCTGGTCTTCTTGTTGATTTTTATGGGCGTTCTGGCACCGATTATTTCACCCTATGATCCAAATGTGCAGAATTTGGGGAATACGTTGAAGGCGCCACAATGGCTGGAGGGCGCGCATTTTCTTGGAACAGATCATGTCGGTCGCGATATTCTTAGCCGGATTTTCTATGGTGCGCGCATCTCACTGGTCATTGCGGGGACAGTTGTTGTGATTTCCGGTGTTATCGGTGTTGGTCTCGGAGCGATCTCCGGCTATTTCGCCGGTCGCACTGATTTCTTTATCCAGAAACTGGTCGAGGTCATCTGGGCTTTTCCGCCGCTGTTGCTCGCCATTGCGGTCATCGCTTTCTTTGGGCAGGGGTTGTGGATTTTGATCGCGGCTCTCGTCGCGCAGCGCTGGATACCTTACTGCCGTGTTTCGCGTGGACAGGCATTGTCTCTGCGCACGCGGGATTTTGTCGATGCTGCCCGTTCGCTCGGGGCGCGCGACACCAGGATCATCATCAAACATATCCTGCCCAACCTCATGCAGGCGGCGATGGTGATCGGCACCTTTGCGATGGCGACAGCGATTATCTCCGAAGCCAGCCTCAGCTTCCTCGGGCTGGGCGTGCCACCAGAGATTCCGACCTGGGGCAGTATGCTGGCGGATGGCCGCGCCTATATCAGCACTTCCTGGTGGCTGGCGCTCTTCCCCGGCCTGTGTATTTTCTTTACAGTTTTGGGCATCAACCTGCTCGGCGATGGTATGCGCGATATTTTTGACCCACGGTTAAAACGCTCTGGGTCTGGCGTCGGCTGATTGTCGGAGAGATTTGAGGAGGCCTGTCCATGCTTTCCCATGAGGACAATGAATTACTGACACGGACCAATGCCGGTACGCCGATGGGCGATTTGATGCGCCGCTATTGGATACCTGTCGTCTTCTCTGACCAGATCGAAAAACCCGATGGCCCGCCGGTCCGGGTCGAGTTGCTGGGTGAGAAGCTGGTGGCCTTTCGCGATACAAAAGGCCGCCCGGGTTTGATCGATGAACGCTGCCCGCATCGTACGGCCTCAATGTTTTTTGGTCGCAATGAAGAATGCGGTTTGCGCTGCGTTTACCATGGCTGGAAGTTTGATATTCACGGTGATTGTGTTGATTTGCCGAGCGAACCAGAGGGCAGCACGTTACAACGCAAAGTCAGGATCAAGGCCTATCCATGTCACGAGCAGGGCGGACTGGTGTGGGCCTATATGGGGCCCGCCGAGTTGAAACCGGCATTTCCTGAGCTCGAATGGACGATGGTCCCTGACTCACACCGCTATGTGACGCGCCGTATTCAGGAATGTAACTGGCTGCAGGGGCTGGAAGGTGGCTTTGATACCAGCCATCTCGCTTTTCTGCATCGTGGGACGGCAGCTTCGAACCGGCGCGTCGTGCCCTCGCAATATGCCGTCGTGCCGACTGATTTTGGTTTCATGGCGGGCACCGGTCGCGTCTACAAGGAAGGGGAAGTCAACTGGGCGTCCAACCTGATGTGTATGCCATTTCACAAGGTGTTTGCCACGAGTCCGGAGGCGGCTCATATGTGGGTGCCGATCAATGATGAGAATACTATGCTGTACAGCGTTGATTACTGGCCCGATAAAGCTCTAACCGAAGAAGAATTAGAACGCACCATAACGCACCACGGTATCCATACTGAGAATATTCCAGGGACAGATATTCCAATCCATAACAAGAGCAATGACTACAATATCGATCGCGAGCTTCAGGCGAGCGGGGAATCTTACACCGGAATGCAGGGGCTTGGCGTGCAGGATGCTGGTATTCAGGAATCGATGGGCCCTATTGCCGACCGCACGATTGAACATCTCGGCGTTAGCGATACGGCGATTATTCAAATCCGGAAGTTACTATTGCAAAGTCTGCGCGATTTCGTCGCTGGCAAAACCCCGCCGGGGCTCGACCCGGTAAGTTATCGCGCGCGATCCAGACGGTTTGATTTACCGGAGGATGGATCGTTTGAAGACGCCATTAACGAACAGTTGAAACGCGATTACGGCGCAGTCGCTGCCGAATAAGAAAGGTTTAAAAGATGAATGGTGCAGCGCTCGTTGCGGAAATACTGAAACGGGAAGGGACAGAGTTTTTATCCTGTTATCCCCGTAACCCTGTGATCGAAGAATGCACAAAACTCGGCATTCGACCGATTCTCTGCCGCCAGGAACGGGTCGGTGTCGGGATTGCCGATGGGTATACGCGGATCATGCGCGGCAAGGTAAATGGTGTGTTTGCCGCGCAGGCAGGTCCCGGCATTGAGAACGCGTTTCCGGGAGTTGCTCAGGCCTATAGTGAAAATGTGCCGATGTTGATTCTTCCCGGTGGGATGGGGTCCGGACGGCAATATCGCCACCCGACCTTTAGCGCGGCAGATGTCTTTGCGCCGGTCACGAAATGGGCGGCGCGGGCCCATTCAGTTCAGGCAATTCCTGACCTGATGCGTCAGGCCTATCACGCGATGCGCACCGGTAAGGGCGGACCGGTTTTGCTGGAAATTCCTCTGGAAGTCTGGGATCAGGAATATGAAGATGCCGTCGAATATGAATCCGTGAGACCCTATCCTTTGTCACCTGACCCGACGGCTATTACCGAGGCAGTTCGGATGTTGCTGGCGGCGGAAAATCCCATCCTGTGGGCCGGGCAAGGCGTGTTGTATGCAGAGGCCAGTGAGGCTGTTGCGGAATTGGCCGAACTGGTACCCGCTCCGGTGATGATGACCAATCCCGGTAAAAGCGCGATCGCGGAAAATCATCCGTTGGCATTAGGCGGCAGCACGCGCTCACGGCCACGGATGGTGTCAGAATTCATGGATCGGGCCGATCTGGTTTTTGCGATTGGCTCTAGCCTGACGATCACCAATTTTGGGCCCAAGGTACCGCCCGGCAAGAAGATCGTTCATTCGACCAATGATCCCTCCGACATCAACAAGGACTACAAAGCAGATCATGCCGTCATTGGTGATGCCAAGATGGTGGCCGAAGCGCTGATTGCCGAGATCAAGCGCCAGCGCGGTGAGGTTGATGTAAATGTCGCCAAGACGCTTAAGGACGAGATTGCCTCGATCAAGGCGGCATGGATCGCGGACTGGCAAGATCACCGAACGTCAGATGAAGTGCCAATCAACCAGTACCGTGTCATTCAGGACCTGATGGATACGGTTGATCGTGATCAGGTGATTATCACCCATGATTCCGGTAGTCCGCGTGAACAGATGATGTCGAGCTGGGAAAGCACGGCAGCGGGGTCCTATATGGGGTGGGGGAAATCCACGCAGCTTGGTTACGGTCTTGGGATCACTCTGGGTGCCAAAATGGCGGCGCCGGAAAAAATTTGTATCAATGTGATGGGTGACGCGTCTTTTGGGATGACCGGACTGGACATAGAAACTGCAGCGCGGAACGGCATTGCCACGCTCACCATTGTCTTCAATAACGGTGTGATGGGGGCCGAGCGGGATGTTCTGGTGCACTCGACAGAAAAGTACGGCGCACTGGATGTTGGCGGCAATTATGCAAAAGTCGCGGAAGGGCTGAACGTGAAGTCACGTCGTGTTGAAGCGCCGGAAGATATCATCCCGGCGATAAAAGAGGCCGTTGCCGTGACGCAGGCTGGATCGCCTTATCTCTTGGAGTTTATCGTTAAAGAAGGCCACGATTTCTCTCGGGACAAGGTCGCCGGGCTCTAGGCGGTTTTAGCCGTCGCGGAAGGCATCCATCATCGGTTTCTGCTGGCCGCCATCGATCTCGATCATCGTGCCATTGACGAAATGCGCCAGTGGTGACGACAGATACGTCACCAGGTTAGCGACCTCAACGGTTTCGGCAATGCGGCCCAAGGGAATGCTGCGCGGTGCCAACTGATCAGCTTCCTCGATACTGAGATTCATGTCACGTGCCATGCCCCGGACGAGACCTGCCCAGCGCTCTGTCCGAACCGGGCCAGGGTTTACGGCGACGAAGCTGATATTGTCTTTGCCGTACTGGCCGGCCAGCGAAATGGTCAGGTTTTGACCCGCGGCATTGGCCGCGCCGGGGGCGATTTCCCAGTATGAATGTTTAACCCCGTCATTACCGATCAGGTTCACAACGCGTCCGCCGCCCGCTTTCTTGAAATGGGGCAGAACGGCCCGGGTACAGCGGACATAACCAAAAAATTTTAGCTGCAGCGCATCTTCCCATTGTTCGTCTGAGAGATATTCCAAAACACCACCAGTTGCAGCACCAGCATTATTGACCAGAATATCAACGCCGCCGAGCGCGTCCACGGCACCCTCGATAAAGGCGTTAGCCTGTCCTGTATCAGTGAGGTCGGCGGTGATGGCGATGATGTTCTGACCGGTTGCGTCGGCAATCTCCTTGGCAGTGGCCTCGAGCGGTTCCTTGCGGCGCGCACAGATGGCGACATCGACGCCTTCCTGTGCCAGTCCGAGGGCAATCGCCTTGCCGATTCCTTCACTACCACCGGTTACGATTGCTTTCTTGCCGTTTAATTGCAGGTCCATTGCTCGCTCTCATCTGATTTATTTTCGAAATACTGGCGAGATCATGGCGCATGTTTGCCATACAGGAAACGGTTGTTTGGAATTTTTTGTCTCGTCGGTCGTTGCTCCCGGTAGCGTCCATGACTTACCTTGAGCAGAGACATTTGTTTCAGGACCCAGTGATGAACGAGACGACACAGATACGCTATATAGGTGAAGCGGTAACCCGCCTGGAAGACCAGCGTTTTCTGACCGGCACCGGGCAGTTCATCGATGATGTTTCTCTGCCGGAAATGGTTCATATGGCGATCCTGCGCAGCCCGCAGGCGCATGGCTGGATTAAGGCGATTGATCTCTCGGCAGCTCGGGAAATGCCGGGTGTAATCGATGTTTTTGCCGCCGCTGATATCGACATGGCTTTGCCTGATATTCCGTTGCGACTGGCGCCTTTCAAAGGGTTTGAACGGTTTCTGCAAAAGCCTGTCGCGGTCGACAAGGTACGCTATGTCGGTGAGCCAATCGCCGTTGTCATCGCAGAAAATCGCTATCTCGCCGAAGACGCGCTGGCCGCAATTATCGTCGATATTGAAACCTTGCCGGCGGTAACGACACTTGATCAGGCGGAAGCTGGTGAGGTCTTGCTGCATGATGCGGCTGGCGAGAATGTCGGGGCGGCCTATCCAGTCGGACGCGGCGATATCGAAGCGGCGTTTAAGGAGGCGTCCTATACAAGGCGGGAACGCTTTGTCACCAACCGCCACGCCGCCTGTCCGCTGGAGACCCGCGGGCTGATTGGTGAATGTGATCAGTCGTCTGGCCTATTGCGGCTGACCGGAGCGGCCAAGGTCACCTTCTTTAACCGGCGGCATCTGGCAGCGGCGTTTGCGGTTGAGGAAGATCAGGTGGAACTGATCGAGATGGATGTTGGCGGTGCCTTTGGCGCGCGCGGCGAGCTTTACCCCGAAGACTATCTGGTCCTCATCGCGGCTCAGCGGGTCGGCAAGCCGGTGAAATGGATCGAAGACCGCCGCGAGAATCTAATGGCGTGCAATCACTCACGCGATATCACCTGTGATCTGGAGATTGCCGCGACACGAGAGGGTAAAATCCTCGGGATGCGCTGTGAAGTGCGCGGTGATCTCGGTGCCTATGTTCGGACCAATGGCGGTGTCGTGCCGTCGAAGGCGGTTCAGTTCCTGCCGGGGCCCTATCGGATTCCCGCCTTTGCCGCCGAGATGAAGGCGATTGTAACCAACAAGACACCCGTTGGCACGATGCGCGGGCCGGGGCGGTTTGAAGCGAATTTCTGTCGTGAGCGGTTGCTCGACATGATGGCCGATGATCTTGGCATCGATCCGGCTGAATTACGGCTGCGCAATCTGATGAAGCCCGATGAGCTTCCTTATCGAATGGGTGAGCTGGTCCCCGGGGATCCTGACGCGACCTTTGACGATGGCAACTATGCATCGGCCTTTCAGCAATTGCTCGGTGAGGTCGAGTATGATCATTGGAAAGACCATCAGGGTGAGGATAAAGACGGTAAGCTGATGGGACTCGGGCTGGCAATTTTTGTTGAGAGCAGTGCTGCCGGCCCGCCCGAGACGGCGCATATTACCGTGGCACCCGATGGCGGACTAGAATTGCGCACCGGTGCGTCGTCGGTCGGTCAGGGCCTCGAGACCGGCATGGCGCAAATCTGTGGCGAGATTCTGGGGGTCGATATGGCCGATATCACAGTACGCCATGGCAGCACGACCCTGGTCGAAAGCGGTGGCGGTACTTTTCATAGTCGCTGCACGGTAATGGCCGGCAATGCGGTGCGGAAAGCATCCGAGGCCTTGATTGAAAAGGCGATTGAACTGGCGGCGCTCCGCTGGAATGCCGCAGCCGACGGGCTTTCCTATGATTCCGGCGCAGTCATTCGCGAAGATGGTGAACATCTGACTTTGCAGGATCTTGCCGGGTTTGCGACGCTGTCCGCCGATGCCGGCTTCAGCAATGACGGCAAATTGTCTTATTCATATGGCGCGCATGCGGCGCTGGTCGCGGTCGATGTCGAGACCGGCGGCATCGAGCTTGTGAAATATGCGCTGATCGAGGAAATCGGCCGGGCGCTGAACCCGGCGATGGTGAAGGGGCAGGCGGTCGGTGGGTTGGTGCAGGGGCTGGGTGGGACGCTGCTGGATCATTTCATCTATGACGATGATGGCCAATTGATGACGACTAACCTGGCGGAATATCTGTTGCCGCTCGCGACAGATTTGCCGGAGATAACGGCGATTGCCCTTGAGGACAGCCCATCCAAGTTCAACCCGATGGGGTTCAAGGGCGCGGGAGAGGGAGGCATCGTCGCGGTTGCTGGCGCGGTCGGCAATGCGGTGGCGCAGGCATTGCAACAGTACGGTGTAAAGATCACTGATTTGCCCCTGTCACCAATGCGGCTTCGCGAACTACTTGCTGATAAAGGAGTCTGAGATGGCGATCGACGTTCATGCCCATTTTGTCCCACCGTTCGTCATCGAGACGTTGGCGGATCGCGGTGCCGATTTTGGGATCGATCTCGTCGAATCGGAGCCCAGCTGTCATTGCTGCAAATTTGCCTCGGGGATTCAGATCAGACCGTTTTTTAACACGCTGACCGATGTCGATATTCGCCTTAATGAAATGGAAAAAATTGGGCTCCAGCATCAGGTTTTGTCATTGTGGACCGATATTTTTGGCTATGAAATGCCGGGTGATAAAGGACTCCTCTGGCATCGTTTGATGAATGAATGTCTGGCCGATTTGTGTGAAAAACATTCAGAGCAGTTTTCGTGGATGGCGTCGGGCCCGATGCAGGATGCCGCATTAGCCGCGCGCGAGCTTGAACGATCAATGAAAGCAGGGGCGGTCGGCGCGATTGTCGCGACCCATATTGACCATGAAAATCTCGGCGAATGTGATCTCGATGAATATTGGGCCGCCTGTGTCGCGTTGAAGGCGCCGGTGTTTCTGCATCCCGCTCAGCCGATTGCGCCACAGCGCGCCAAAAAGTTCGCACTCAACCAGGTGGTTGCCTATCCCAATGACACGACGCTGACCGTTGGTTCGCTCATCTCGAACGGTGTGCTGGATCGGTTCCCCGACTTGCAGCTGGTGCTGTCGCATGGTGGAGGGTCAGTCCCGTGGCTGATCGGCCGGTTTGACCGGATGCATCGCGCCGCCCCGCACAAGCTCACTGGCACGGTCGCCGAGAATCCGCCTTCCGACTATCTCCGCCAGATGCATTACGACACTATCCTGCATCACGGCCCCGCCTTGCGCTATCTGCGTGATCTGGTCGGGATTGATCAGATGGTGCTGGGGACTGATCTGCCCTTCCCGCCGGGCGACCCTGATCCGCTGACGACATTAAAAAATGCCGCGTTCAGCGCTGCCGAGATCGAACAGATTGCCGAGGCAAACCCGCGCGCCCTCTATAACTTCTGATTTAGGACCACAGCCGGTTGGTGGCGATCTCTGCCCCTTCGGCCATGGCCTTGAATTTTGACCAGACAATATCGGCGGTGACCTGAGGTTCCTGTCGCGCAAACGTGCCAAAGCCACAATCCGATCCCGCCATCACCCTTTCGCGACCGACCACACCGGCCCAGTTGCACAGCCTTTGCGCGATCAGCTTGGGATGCTCGACGAAGTTGCTGGTGGAATCGATCACGCCGGGAATGAAGATCTTGTGATCAGGAATATCCATCCCCTGGATGTCTTCCCATTCATGTTCATGACGCGGGTTGGCTCCTTCGAACAGGATCGCCGCCGGGCGGGATGCCATTAAAACCGGAAATATCTTCGCGAGTGGGAAGTCGTGGGTATGCGGGCCCTCGTAATTGCCCCAGCAGATATGCAACCGCATGGCATCAGCCGGAATATTGGCAGTGGCCGCATTGACCGCTTCCATATTGCGCCAGGCAATCTTGAGGAACTCATCGTCTGACAGGTGTTTATATTGATTGTGTCGTGCCGAGCCAAAATCCGGACAGTCGATCTGCAGGATCAGCCCCGCCGCGTGGATCGCCTCATACTCGGTCTTCATCGCATCGGCCATCGCGGCGATATAGGTCTCTTCGTTCTTGTAATAATCGTCGGGCACAAACTTGCTGAGCACACCCGGCGACGCCGCGGTCATAAATGTTTCCGTCGGGTTGCTCTCCTGAACCGCATCCTGAATATGGGCGAGATCACGCCTGAGCGGTTCCTCATTCACATAGGCAATCGGGCCAACCACCCAGGGACGGCCATATTGCAGCCCCCAGCCGCCGCGCTGTTTTTTGACCCGTGCTTCGAACTCGGGATGCTCCATCACATCCCGATTGGCATTTTCCTTGGGGATATCGGCCCCCGGCGGCGCTGCAGGATCGATGTTCGACAGGCGATGCTTCACATAAAACGTGTAGGAGATTTTCCCCATATCGCCGTCGGAAACGGTATCGACACCGCACGCGACTTGTTTGGCGACAACCTCCTTTACGGCCTCGGCGACCCGCGCTTCCAGGGCGGCGGCGTCATGTGGCTGGTTATGATCCTCCGCGGTCAGCATGTCAAAGAGATCGAGAGGCCGCGGCAGGCTGCCGACATGGGTGGTGAGAATACGGTCGGTGCTGGTTTTCATTTTGATTTATCCCGAACTGGTTTCAGCGCCTATCTTCCGGGCAAGGAGGGGAGCAAGTCAATCGCCCCGGCAAATAAGCAAAACCGCCAAAGAAACTGGCCCCAACTGCCGTTCCCAGCGTGTGGGTGGCGCGCTAGACTATTGCCAGGAACACAAGACAGGGAGGGTATGATGCAATCACCGGCAGACTTCGAACAATCGATGGCCTAGACCATCTGGGACACCCGCTGGAAGACCCATACGGCCTTTGATATCTGGCTCAACAACCATATGTGCCGCGAGGGTGCTGCCGTGTTCGGGCTGGAACATTGCGTTTTTGCCGATCAGTTTCCTCGCTGGTTCGGCCATATCATCGGTAATTGCCCCGCCCTCGATGCCCGCCAGTACATGATCGACAATATGTTTGTCGAAGAGGTCCACGACCCGACCATCGGCACCGGCCATTATGAAAGCATGGTCGATTTCGCGGTTGCCCTCGGCCATGACCGCGATTTCGTACTCGGCTATCAGGGGGCGGTCTATACCAAGATGGCGCTGGCCTATTGGGATCGCGCCGCCCGCGCCTGGCCATGGCTGGAGGCCTTCGCCGCCGTCGCCGGGCTCGAAGCCGCCCGTGGCCCGATGGTTGCCGCATTGGGTAATGTCGCCTCGCTCAAACGCAGCGTGTGGGAGCCGCTCGGTCTCTATGATCAGGCTCTGGAACACTGGTCAGCCGGGGAAGCCGCTGATCTGCCGGAAGGCGGCCATGGTGACATGACACTCAAGATTCTGGCCAGACATGCCGACAGCGACGAAAAGCAGACCCGCGTGCTGGCCCTGCTGCAGGAGACCATGCAGATCCGCTGGCTGCATTTTGACAATATCGGTCGCGACGCCCTCAAAGCCTCTGGCGTAGATTTTTAGGCTGCTCTGGCGTAGACGCCTGACCCGATAATCCTTAAACAGAGACACAAACAGATTTTCAACAGGAGCCACTTCACATGACCGATACCAAGGATTTCCCCGCCGACGTACTGCCCGAAAGCCGCTCGCGCGTGGCGTTACCCAACCGCGATGATCTCGATGACGCGGCGCGGGAGGTTTATGACGCGCATGTCCATATCGACCCCGCCGCTGGCAAGTCGCTCGCCGGGCTCTATGGCCCCGGCGGCATCCGCCTGCACTCCAAAAAACTGTCAGGCCTGTCCTCGCCGGCGGCACATTATCTGCGCCATGGCGCGGATTATACCGAGCAGGAACGCGAGGTCGCGATCCTCACCACCGCCCGCGAATATGACTCCCAGTTTGAGTGGTGCGCCCATGAGCGCGAAGGGCTGCGCGTCGGCCTGCCGATGGAAACCGTCGATGTCATCCGCCACCGGCGTCCGACCGATGGGCTGCCCGAAACCCATGCCGTGCTGATCGAAATGGGCCGCCAGCTGTTCCAGACCAAGAAGCTGGACTCCGCGACCTATGCCCGCGCCACCAAGGCATTTGAGATTCCGACCCTCGTCGATCTCATCTCGCTGATGGGTGCCTATTCCGCCACCGCCATCCTGCTCGCCGCGTTCGACGTGCAGCTGCCCGAAGGGTCAGACCAGTCGCTACCGGTGGATTAATTGCGTTCTTGAAAATTTGGACGAGCTATCCACCCACAGTAGCAGCGCCGCTAACCTTCCTTTCAATAAGTGGTAAAAATACCATAAATTTTGGATAAATTGCGGTATTTTTCCGTCTAGGAACTTGTTCCTTTTTTGTTCGTATGGTATCACCGCGGATATGGAGCAGAAACGGCAGGCCCCCCAAAAAGAACCAGCGGCGCAGACATCTCCCGGGCGTATGCCGGGGAGCCTGATCGAGAGTGAGCGCGAGCATCTGCTGTTCGTCCTGCGCTACGCGCTGGCGCAGAACTTCAAATACCGCCCGCGCAAACGCCAGCATTATGACGCGGATGATTTCACCACCTGGGCCCAGGCGGTCCTCAACCATATGGAACTCACCGGCCTGCGGTTTTTTAAGGAGGAGGAGCGGGGGGAAAAGCATTTTTCGTATTGAGTCGTAAAAATAGGTTTTAAATCCTATAACATTTTTATAAGATGTTCTCCTAAAGGTAGCAAGGGGGGCGTGTTATGACGCTAGGTGTCCATTTCGCCATTACAGATGAGCAGAGAAAAGCACTTGAGAATGCTGCAAATGATGAGGAGCGGATTGATTATGTCAAAGAGGTTATTGAAGAAGAGTGGGATGAGGACTATCTGGTTGAAAGCGACAAAGCCTGGGATACGATCCATCGCAGCTTGGGAGAAATGCCGCCGGGAATAGAGTGGCTTTATCCGGTTCGTGAAGAGCTCGGCCCGTTTGCCTTGCCTGATGATTATGGCGAATATCCTCTCAAAATCTGCATTCTTGGTGGCAAAAAACTCGTTGAAGAATACGGGGATTATTTTATCCGGTTGATTGAGCCGCACGAGATTTCCGATCTGGTTCCGGCGCTGGAAAAAATCGATATCGTCGAACTGGGAGAGAGGTATTTCAAACACTGCAAGGATGTCTGGCCGGAATTTGGCCAAGAGGATTTTGAATATACCTAGGAATATTTTGTCGTGGTCCGCGATTTTTTTCGGAAAATGGAAAGAAATGGCCGTTCGGTAATCTTTACCGCTGCCGGCGCGTAAAATTGTGTCGCGTAATCTACTTAATAATCATGGGTCGAGGCTCTTATTGACAATACATTAAAAATTGGTAATAATTCCTATTATTAAAACCCGTGTCAAAATTTGGCCCGGGTTTTTTGTTGGCTGGCCGCGGGGACGCGGCGGCCATTTTTATGTCGAAATTTCGCGACGTAAACAGGAATGAGGACCGGAGAGTTTTTGAAAGGTACAGTTGGCCAGGGCGCTGAAAACGATCCTGACGACGTATTCGTGGTACGACATCTGATGCGGGTCGCTGGCGGAGGAGAAGTGGATCAAACGAAAAATGATCCTGCTACAGATGGATTTTTTGATCTTGAACTTAACGACGAAGTTCATGAATACCAGGAGAAAAACGGCCTTCGTGTTGACGGCATCCTGACCCCTGGTGGGGAAACCGAGAGAAATATTGACAGTCGTATTGTCGATGATGGCCGCCCGATTGGACAAACAACCGATTTTTCATTGAACCATAGCGTCGGTGAAGGTGCTGAGAACGTTCCGGAGGATGTCGCGACAGTTCGGCGCTTGCTCGCTGCTTCAGGCCGCTTGCCATTCGATATCAGCTCTCCACCACCACCATTTATCGACGGAAAAACTGTAGATGTCCTTCGAGATGTTCAGTTGGAAAAGGGGCTTCCAACAGATGGGTCGGTCTCCGATGGAGATGCAACCCTCGTCGCGTTGCAGGAAGAAGCGGAGGACAAACTTGACAAGCGCGTGAATCAAAAAAGTGTACAGGTAGCGGCGTTGCCAGCTCTTGTGCTCGCTATTTTGGCCGGTACCAGGGTTGCCGCTCATTTGGCGAAAACTCTCGGCAGGTCAGGGGGCGCTATCATTGTCGGTGAAGCTGGAAAGAAGGCAGCGGAAGAAATGCGCCGCGAAAGACAGGAGAGAACTGAAGCGGCCCCGCCCGTGCTGAATATCTTTCCTGGCGGGGCAACAGAGCCGCCGATTCCGGACGGCGATCGTGAAGAGTTCCCCGAACATCGCAATGACGTGCAACCGGAAAGATTTCCTGTGCTGTCCTCAAGCGGTCCATGGATACAGATTTTACCTGACCAATCAGATGAAAACCTTATTCCTAATATCTTTGAAAACAGAGATTGTCGGGTTGCCCCTGATTGCCGGCATTGTTGGAGAGCCTTTTTTGAAGGAACTTTTGCCGGGCGTCGAAAATCGTTTGTAGTGTCTTGGAATGATGATCCCGCAGGTCTTTCAGTTGCTTCCGTCGAACCTCCAGCCGTTCATATTCGGAGGTTTTTTTACAGGCATCCGGTGCCGGTTCCTTCTTGGTGAGCCGTAAAATGCGTCTTTGGTAATTTGATTTCAGACCAGCTTCGCTCCGGTCAACACTTGCCAGATTACTTTCTACCCTCGCCAGGATTGTCTGCTCCGCGTCAAGTGTGGCCTGAATACGTTCAAGATTGGATTGACCGACACCCAGATTGGCGATGAAACCGGCAAATAAAATGACGCCAACGGCAACAAACAGCAGCATGCCGATGGCGACCAGCGCGATCATTGAAAAACGCCGCAGTTGAATCGCCCGGCGGCGCAGATCACGGGCAAGCTCCAATCTCAACTCGAGTTTGCCTAGCAGGGCGCTGTAGATGGAGTCCGGCAGCTCCCAACCGGCATTATTTGTTTATCCGGTATTGGTTCGGGTGGGGTTCCGCCAACGATCAGCCCGCGGAAGTCATACAGGATGATCTCAACAAAAATGCAGAAAAAAACCAGCATGACGACGCCTTGCGGCGTATCCCGCAATCCGCCGATCAAGGACAGGGTGATCATGCCGCCTAGTGTGACAAGTGCGATTTTAATAAAAAAACTCGCGACTGGCCGGTTTTTGAGAGGCCAGCTGGTAATTGACGCCAACAGCACGGGTTGCCAGGGTCGAATGCTGTAACAAATGGCAAAGGAAAGGCTGGCAAGCAGTAAGCCGCTCAGCCCGATGCCGGCGACGTCGGTTTCGCTGCTCATTCTACCAAAGATCGCCTGAAGGAAATCCCCGAAATCAGCGGCAATTCGCGTCCAGTCATACAGGAGGACGACACTGAAGAGGCCCGTGCCAATAAGAATCAGGATAAACAGAATTTTTCGTTTCATGATTGCCTCCCCCCAGAGGTTGCCCTGTACAAGGCCAACGGATAAAAGGATGGTGCATAATCGCATGGCAGGCAATGGCAGCAGATTAAGTGGCTTGCTATGGCGTGTCCGCGTTCCTCAATGGGGCTACCAGGAGCCGCCCTACGCTAGACTCTCAGTCTTCCCTGTGGCACATAACGGCTGCCCGTAGGAATGGGCCGGGCGGATCCCGATCGACTCAGGATCACCTACTGGAAATTCTTTTTATTACAGGTGGTTAGAGGTCTCAATTGGCAGCGCGTGTGTTCTCCCGGTTTTTCAAAACGCTGATCGTGCTGGTGCTGCTTGCCGGCGCGGCGATTACCGCGACCTGGGTACGTTATGACAGTTTTGATCCCTGTGTCTGGATGGAAAAGGATATGGTCGCGGATTCGAGCCTGCCGGCGCTGATCGTCACGGCACGGATCAAGGCAGCTTTTCTGTTAGATGGCATTACCGCACCGACGCCAAAGCAATGTCTCTATGCCTGGTGGCAGCATCGTTTTGAAGATGCCAAAGCGGCTGGCAAACCACCTCCCAAAACCGAAAAAACTGACAAGAAATAGTAAGTCCTTTGGTGGCGCTGCCAGTGCGGGTAGACCGCAGGGTTTCGGGCGTTAGAATAACCCGAAAAATATAATCGATACCCACAGCTGGGAGGCTATCGTGGTGGATAATTTTCTGCGTGATAAACCGGTCGCGATTATCGCCTATGGCGAGGTCCAGAACCAGCGGAGCTCAGGCAAGCGGCCATATGAGTTTGCCGCTGAAGTCATGGGCCAGATGCTGGAAAAGACCGGGCTCAAAAATTCGGATATTGACGGGCTGGCGACCCATATGCCGACCGCCGAGGCGGGCAACACCTTCTACACCAATACTCTGGCCGATAATCTAGGGCTGCAGCCACGCTGGTTACAGTTGACTGATATTGGCGGCTGTTCGCCCTCTGGCAATATTGCGCGGGCAGCGGCAGCGATTGTCACAGGCCAGTGCGAGATGGTGATGTGCGTGGCCGCCGATAGCACCGGTACGACTGGTGTCGGGCATCGTCGGCTGGGTGGTTATCGTCAGGAATTTATGGAGCCGATTGGCTTTCAGGGACCGCCGGTGGCGTTTGGTCTTATCAGCCATGCCTATGATCAGAAATACGGGCTGAACCTGGAAGCGCTCGGCCATCTTGCGGTGGTGCAGCGTAATGGCGCGCTGGTCAATGACAATGCCATCGAACAGTTCCGCAAGCCGATTACGGTGCAGGATTATATGGAGTCGCGGATCATCGCGGAGCCGATCCGGCTGCTCGATTGCGTCATGCGTTGCGATGGCGGTAATGGTCTACTGATCACCAGCACTGAACGCGCCAGGGCCATGGGACTGGAGAAGCTGGTCTATCCGGTGGCCTATTCGGAGATCACCAATTTTGAACCCGATGATCCCAACCCGGACGTGACGGAAACCGGCTTTGCGACCGTTGGGCCGGAGGTCTTTGCCAAGGCAGGCATGTCGCCGGATGATATCGACATGTTCCACCCCTATGACGATTTCCTCATCGCGATGATGTTGCAGATGGAACAGATCGGGTTCTGTGGCCGGGGCGAGGGCGCGGACTTTATTCTCGGTACGGATATGTCCCCGATCGGGACGTTGCCGCTTAATACCGGTGGTGGACAGATTTCCGCTGGCCAGCCGGGTCTCGGTGGCGGTGGTGTGAACCTGACCGAGGCGATCCGTCAGTTGATGGGCGAGGCGACGGGCCGTCAGGTAGAAGACGCCAAGAACGCGCTGGTTACCGGTATCGGCGTGATCCCCTATTTCCGCAATTGGGGCAGCAGCAACTGTATGATATTGGAGGGTGCATAACATGGCTGATGAAAAACCAAACCCGCCACCGCCCGTGCCAACGCCCTCTTTGGTCAGTCAGCCGATGTGGGATGCGGCCAAGGAAGGCAAGCTTGCGTTGCAAGTTGACCCTGTTTCCGGAAAAGCGCAGTTCTGGCCGCGTCCGGTGAATGTGCAGACCGGTAGGGCCGATTACGAATGGCGGGAAGTGTCAGGCAAAGGCACGTTGTCGGCCTGGACCAAAGTTCATGTGCCAGCCCCGGGCTTCGCTGATCGGGTGCCTTATATTCTGGGTTCCGTTGATCTCGTAGAGGGTGGCCGGATCGTTGCACAGCTGGTCAATGTTGAAGATGAAGCGCTGACGCCCGGTATGGCGGTCAAGGTAAGCTGGGAAAAACGCTCGAAAGAGAC
Source organism: uncultured Alphaproteobacteria bacterium (assembly GCA_938048165.1). Classification (GTDB taxonomy): domain Bacteria; phylum Pseudomonadota; class Alphaproteobacteria; order MPNO01; family UBA2964; genus UBA2964. The sequence goes on from CALIBP010000242.1 coordinate 50,845, forward strand.
CAACGTCTATCAGTTCGAACCAGATGTCTGACGGCAGAAGTGGATAGAGATTTATTTACGGATTTCGCTGACAGGCGCATAGTTGGCGGATAGCAGAGATTTTGAACCGGGAAGTTTGAACCGGGAGGTTTGATATGTTCGGATTAACAGGCGGCGGCGCGATGCCAACCACGATGCCCAACCCCGGCCGTCAGCCAGCGGCACCCGGCATGATGTGTCCTGATCCAGCAGGCTGGTACGCCCAGGATATGGCAAAGCTTTCAGATCAATGGATTTATACGCTATCACAACGGCAGGTCGACGAGCTGATCGATAAGGTGGCGATCCTCGAGCGCGATGGCATCGACATCAAAGACATCACCCGTGAATTATTTCCGCTGTCCAATACAGGGCCGGCGCTGGAAGATGTTTATCATCAGCTGACGGAAGGGCGGGGTTTTGTCCTGATCCGGGGACTCCCGGTACAAGAGATGACGACGTGGCAGGCGGGCGCTGCGTTCTTTGGCATGGGCACCTATCTTGGGCGGGCAGTATCGCAGAATCCGATGGGGCACCTGCTGGGGCATGTCAAAAACCTCGGCAAGGATTATGACGATCCGATGGTGCGGGGATATCAGACCGCCGCGCAGATGAACTTTCACAGCGACCAGTGTGATTATGTCGGGCTGATGTGTATGCATCCCGCCAAGAGTGGTGGGGCCAGCCTGATTGCCAGCTCAATCACCGTCTATAACGAGATGCAAAAGCGCCGCCCTGATCTGGCGGCGGCCTTGTGCAATATTTTCTATTTTACCAAGCATGGTGAGGTAAAAGAGGGCGAAGACCCGTTTTACTGTATGCCAATCTTTGGCTTTCATGAAGGTTACTTATCGATTCGCGCTGGCGGGGCGCATGTCCGAAAAGCGCAAACGCTGCCCGGCGTTCCCAAGTTCACGGAGACTGACATCGAAGCGCTGGATATGTTCCAGGAACTGGCTAAGGAGCTTTATATGCCGATGGAATTCGAGGTCGGTGACATCCAGTTCCTCCACAACCATGTGATGCTGCATACACGGACGGCATTTGAAGATTTCGAAGAGCCTGAGAAGAAACGTCATTTGATGCGGCTGTGGCTATGCGATCGTGAAGGCCGCCCGACGCCGCCCGGATTCCGTGAAAACATCAGCGGAATTGAGGTCGATGGTACCATCCATACCGCCCCTCTCGATATGGTCGAAGGGGCGGGCGCTGACTGAGACTTCGCTAACCCAGCCGAAAGAAATTTCATGACAACACCGCCGGACCCATCCGGAACCGATACGCGACGTCTTGTGTCGGGCTATGCGCTGCTGACAGCCGGTATTCTCTTCTGGGCTGGCAACGCTGTTGTCGGTCGCGCTGCGGCAGGGGCCGATATTCCCCCTTTAACCCTTAACTTTTTTCGCTGGTCCATCGCGCTAGTATTTTTCCTGGCGATATTTGGCCGATCAACCTGGGCGCAGCGGCAGCTGCTGTGGCAGCACCGCAAGTTCATTGTCATCTATTCAATCCTCACGATCGTCGGTTTTAACTGCACTTTCTATGTTGCGCTACAGAAAACCACTGTGCTGCAGGCATCGCTAATCCAGTCAATCCTGCCGGTCCTGGTGCTGTTACTGGCGCTGGTTGTCATGAAGACCAGAATCACCGGTCAGCAATGGTGGGGCGTTGTGTTTTCGATTGGCGGTGCGGCGCTGATTGTGATCCGGGGCGATTGGGAAATTGTAAAATCGCTGCGCATTCAGGACGGCGATATCTGGGCGCTTGTAGCGGTATTTCTCTGGGCGCTACAGGCGTTTTTGATGCGCTACAAACCAAAATCCATCGATATCATGCCATTTATGACAGCGCTGGCGACCGTTGGGGTCATCATTATGACGCCGATGTATATTTGGGAATCGACGGTCATTAAGCCGACGCCGTTCACGCAAGAGAGCATCATGCTGTTTCTCTATCTGGGGATCTTTGCCGGGTTTTTAGGGACCACGTCGTGGAATGAAGGCACCTATCGAACCGGCCCGGCACAGGCGGGGTATTTTGGTAATCTCTATCCGGTTTTTGCCGGCGGGCTGGCGATCCTGCTGCTCGGTGAAACGCTGCATTGGTATCACATGCTGGGTGCCGGGTTGGTGGTCGCTGGGATCTGGCTGGCGATTTTTCACAAATCAAAATAGCGCGGCGCGACGATGTCCAGCGAAATATCTTTTGTCGCCGGAGCGCCGGTTCAGCGGGTTGAAGACGAACGGTTACTGACCGGCAGCGGCCAGTTTCTCGACGACCGTCAATTTCCGGATTTGTGCTATGCGGCGATTGTCCGCTCACCGCATCCGCATGCACGTATCATTAATGTTGATATTGCGGCGGCTCAGGCGATGCCTGGTGTGCTCCTGGTGCTGACGGGTGAGGATTATGCGGCGGATAGGTTAGGTTCCATTCCGTGTCAGGATGCCTGCCGATCACGTGATGGCTCACAGCGAGCTGATCTTCCGTTTCCTGCGCTCGCCCGCGAGCGGGTGCTTTATGTTGGTGAAGCTGTAGCGCTGGTTGTCGCTGAGACGGAAGTCATTGCGCGCGACGCCGCTGAACTGTTCGACGTTACCTATGAACCATTGCCCGCCAATACGAATCTTGAACGTGCGACCGAAAATGATTCGCCCATCCTCTGGTCACAATGTCCGGCGAATGAGGTGTTTTACGCCACGCAGGGCGATCCACAATCGACAGACACCGAGTTTTCCAGCGCCGCTCATATTGTGCACCAACGTTTGGTCAATCAGCGTGTTTCGGCAAACCCGCTTGAAGCACGGGGTTATATTGGCCGATTTAGCAATAATAAGTACGAACTCTATGGCGGCGTTCATTCACCGCATCTGTTTCGCACCCAACTGACTCGTGACGTCTTCCGCATCGAAGAAAACCAGTTGCGGATTGTAACGGGTGATGTTGGCGGCAGTTTTGGTATGCGTGGCGCCATGTTCGCTGAGATCGTATTGGTTTTGTGGGCTGCACAGCGCGTCGGACGGCCCGTTAAATGGGCTGCATCCCGAACCGAAAGTTTTGTCAGTGATCATCATGGCCGGGACGTGATCAGCAATGCGGAACTCGCATTGGACGAGGTCGGAAGATTTCTCGGGTTACGAGTCTCGATCATGACCAATATGGGAGCCTATCTTTCTATTAAAGGACCGCGCTCGCCGCTGAATGCTCTGACCCTGTTGGCCGGGTGTTACAAAATTCCGGCCTGCGATGTGAACGCTAGCGGGGTCATGACGAATACCGTGCCAACAGCACCTTATCGCGGGGCGGGTGGTCCGGAAGCAGCTTATATTATTGAAAGGCTAATTGATAAGGCGGCTAAGGAGATCGGCATTGACCGGGTTGATCTTCGGCGGCGAAACCTGATTGCCGCCGAAGATATGCCCTATGATACCGGGCTCGGTCTCACTTACGACTGCGGTGCCTTCGAAGAGGTGATGGATAAGGCACTGGAACTCGCTGATTATCCCGGTTTCGAGGCACGACGAGCGTCTTCGGAGAAGGCCGGTAAACGGCGCGGCATCAGCGTGTGCAATGTTCTCGAACAAACCGGACGTCCTTCAATCGAGGGTGCTGACCTACGTATTGGCGCTGATGGTGGGGTCACGCTTGCCGTGGGGACAGCGCCGCAGGGGCAAGGGCACGAGACGATTTTTAAGCAGTTGGTATGCGAGACGTTGGGAGTTACACCGGAGCAGGTGTCAATCACTACTGGAGATACTGCGGCGACGGTTGTTGGTGGTGGGACCTTTAACTCACGGTCAGCGGTTTGTGGTGGCGCGGCTGTGGAGATTGCAAAACAGAAGCTGATTGAGCGATGTCGGGAGCTGGCAGCAGATCGCCTTGAAGCGGCCATCGAGGATGTCGAATTTTTGTCTGGCATGTTTCAGATCATGGGAACGGATCGACGCATCTCATTGATCGATGTTGCGATTACAGAAGGGGGAGTCGGGGAGGCTGCCGAATTTTCGCCGGAGGCGCCAACCTTTCCGCAAGGGTGTCATATTTGCGAAGTGGAGATCGATATCGAGACCGGGACGGTTTCCGTCGAGCGCTATATTACGGTCGATGACGTAGGCACGGTTCTCAATCCAATGACCCTCGAAGGGCAGATCCATGGTGGCGTTGCGCAGGGTATCGGCCAGGCCTTGCTGGAGCAGATTCATTATGACCCGGAGAGTGGTCAGATTTTAAGCGGGTCGTTTATGGATTATGCCATGCCCCGCGCGGGTGATATTTGCAGCTTTACGTCAGGGTCTCATCCGGTACTGACAAAAACCAACCCGCTAGGCGTGAAAGGTGCCGGTGAAGCCGGGACGGTTGGCGCCCTGCCAGCGGTCATGTGTGCCGTGGCCGACGCATTGGCTGAATATGGGGGTGGCGATATCGATATGCCGGCAACGCCGGATCGTATTTGGCAGCTGCTTGCACAAGGAAGCGAGCGCTAGGGCGTGAACATCCCTTTTAGCATGAAGAAGAACAGTGCCGCCAAAATACCACCGGCTGGCAAGGTCACGACCCAGGAGACGACGATTTTGCCGATGACCCGAATATCGAGGGCCGCAAAACCGCGCGCCAAACCAACACCCATCACCGCACCGACGGCGATATGGGTTGTGGAGACTGGCATGGCCGTACGTGAGGCGAGGACCACTGTAATGGCGGCTGCAACGGTGGCGCAAAACCCACTGGTCGGTGTGAGCGATGTTATTTTGGTGCCGATTGTTCGCATGACCCGGTAACCATAGGTAGTGAGACCGAGAACAATACCGGCGCCACCAAGGGCTAAAATCCAGATAGGCATCTCTAGCTTCTGGGTTACTTCGCCGCCGGACTGAATGAGGCCGTAA